>CAYSQF010000144.1:0-1551 GCA_964433105.1 uncultured Acutalibacter sp. | reverse complement strand
GCGAGTGGGTCAGCGTTGTTTCCACCCAAAGCTATGCCGCCCAGCTTAACGCCATAATGGAAAGTTTGGGCTACCCTATCCCGGAAAAGGGGGATCAATCGCCAAAAAAAGCGCAGTCCCGTGCTCTACAAGAGAGCAGCTCAAACGAGCGCGGGAGTGGCTTGAATCGTTCCCGGACGACGAATGAGGGACAGAAACCCTCTGTCCGGGGCAGGCTGGCGGCGCTTCAAGCCGCAGCCAATTCCGATGGCAGGAAGCCAAAGCGCGTCAAAGATAATATTAGATAAATTTTTTGAAAGGAGTTTTTTATGGTTGACATAGAAGCGTTGATCCAGAGGAAAACAGCGGATCGCGCAAGCAAGCAGGAAGAAAACCGAAAAGCCCGCGAGGACCTTTCGGAAACAAGGGGCATTATGATCGACGCCATCACCACTGAGCCGGAAACCTATTTGAAGTATCTGGACTTGCAGGCCATCAACCCCCGCTGCAGCGTAGGGAATGTGGCGTTGAGCATGATCCAGCTTCAGAGCAGGAACCCCAGCTATTTGGGGACAGAGCAACAGTGGCGGGCACAGGGCCGCTATGTTTCCGCCGAGGAAAGAGACAACGGCGCCGGGGTTTTCGTTCCCGGAAAGGAAGGTCGCGGGTACTTTATGGGAAAATACTATGACGTTTCCCAGACCACAGGCAGGCCGCTGAAAGAACCGCTGGACATCACCAAAAACCCGGAAAACATGACAAAGGCATTGGAGGCTTTGATAAGCTCCGCACCGGTTGACGTTGACGTGGACAAGGAATTGGACTGCCCGGCCTATTATGACCCGGAGGGGTTTACGATCCAAGTAAACACGAACTATGAGGAACCGGCCATTTTTGCCGCCCTGATCGACGAGGTGGCCCTTGCCAAATTCCACGGCAGGGGTTACATTGAGGATTTCAGCAGGGAGGGATACCAGCTGGACGCCCAAAGCGTGGGCTACATGGTATGCCGCCGTTTTGGTGTGGAGCATGAAAAGCCCAATGCGGACGGAGTTGGAAAACTTTACAGCGGCTATGATACGGATCAGCGGGAAAGGATGCTGAACTCGATCCACAAGAAAAGCCAAGAAATTGGCAGAAATATTGAGGATATGACCCAGCCCCGCCACCGGGAGCAGGCCCAATCCCACCGCCGCCAGCCTGTCCGATAATCTTTACCCTTTTCCCCTTTGGGGATTGTACGCCGTGTGCCAGCGGCAGTCAAGGCTAAACTTCGCCGCCGCACCCTAAAGGACAGGGTGCGGCGGGCCTTGACAACCGCCGTCCCCCGGCGTTTTCGGCAAACAAGGGGAAAAAGACTTTCCCTAACCGCCAGCGGTTCGGGATTTCAACTGTCAGATAGGCCGGAGCCGACGGGAATTTCCAGCGGCCCTTTGCCATCCCAAATGTGTCCCACCGTGAGACACATTTCCAAAAAAATTTTGACAAAAGGCTTGACACCCATTTTACGCCCCAATTTTCGACAATAGTGCCATTCTGTTGTATAATATAGATAACGGATAACCGTGAAAT
>CAYSQF010000143.1:0-1752 GCA_964433105.1 uncultured Acutalibacter sp. | reverse complement strand
ATCCACAAATCATAGATTCCCTCGTAATCGTTTACATTCATGATTTTATAATTGATCATCCGTCATTCTCCTTGTTGTTCAGCTTGAAGATGCCGTAAGGAGGCGCTTTACCGCCGGTTCATGCGGTAAAGAATATTTAAGCCCTCCAGCAGCAGATTGGGGTCCTGCAGGATTTTCCGCTTACAATAAGGCACCACTACGCTGGTCAGACCGCCGGTAGCTATGGCGGTAAGAGGCTGAGAAAATTCCTCCTGCACTCGGTCAGTAAGTCCGTCCAGCATGGCAGCGGTCCCATAGATGGCGCCTGCCTGCATACAGTCTACTGTGTTTTTGGCAATCACCTCTTTGGGGCTGCCGAGGTGGATATAGGGAAGCTGGGCGGCCTTGGCGCTGAGGGCATCTACGGAAACCCGCAGGCCGGGCAGGATCATCCCGCCCAAATAAGCGCCGTTTTCGCCGATCACAGATAAGGTGGTGGCGGTACCCATATCGAAAATGGCCAGGGGCGGCTTGTATTTTGCCAGGGCAGCTACGGCGTCCACCACCAGATCAGCCCCCAACTGGGCGGGGCTGTCGGTTTTAATGGTAAGCCCCGTGCGCATTTCAGGCCCTACCGCCAGGAATTCCTTCCCGGTGATCTGCTTTAGGGCCGAAAGCAGAACAGAGCGCAGCTCCGGCACCACCGTAGAAAGGATGCCCCCTTCCAGCACAGTGGGATCAATCCCCCGGCGGCGGAGCAGATTCTCCAGCAGCAGAGCGTATTCATCGGCAGTCTTGTTTCGGTCTGTCTGCAAGCGCAGAGTAAATAGGATGGCGTTTTGCTCCAGACAGCCTAAAACGATGTTGGTGTTGCCGGTATCAATGGCAAGTATCATAGTTTTTCCTCCTTTTGCTTTTGATGCTCCAGCCCGATTCTTAAAGCCTTGAAAAGAGCCAGACAGAGCACAGGCGTCAGTATGGCGGCAGCAATTGCTTCGGGGACGCCGTTTGCCAGCACCACACTTAAAATTGCCCCGTTTATCGCTTCCCGGGCAATCCCCTGGGCGGCGGCAAAGGCGTCTCCCAAAACCAGTCCCATAGTGCCCATTACCAGGCCGGTGTTTACCGCCGTTCCGGCAATCCCCGCCAGCGCATAGCTAAGTCCTCGGGCGGCAGCTTTCTGTCCCAAAAGCTTTTGGACGCCCAACGCTGCCCAGTAGGGGACGATCCCAACCAGCACTCGCGGCACGAAGCAGATGACCAAAGCCCAAGGGGAGCCGTGGGATTCGCCGGGCAGCGGGATCAGCGGGGAAAACGCAAAGCTCAAAAGGCTTGGGGACATAGTGTTTTTCCACAAGCTGGTCAATCCAAACAGGAAGCCAAAATAGGCCCCTTTCCTCGGCCCCAGCAGGATGGAGCCTATAATAACGGGAACGTGCAGAATCGTGGCTTTGATCAGAGGCAGGTCAATCAGTCCCAGCGGGGTAAAGGCCATAATCAGAATCACGGCGGTAAAAAGGCCCGTCATTACCAGGCTGCGTACATGTACAGGGCTGTTCGTTTTCACGGGTTTCCGTCTTTCCCGCCGCAGTTCCTGTTCGAAACGCGGCGCAATTTACTGTGGCTTTCCGGCTTGGCTGCAGGACCCGTTGCGGGGCAGAACAGGCGGAAAAGCGGCATTCAGTATACACGGTTTCCCTGAAAAAGTCAATGGCTCGCCTTTACTTCCCCCGGAGAATTTGTTATACTTTTTACAAATGAAAAAAGAGGTGC
>CAYSQF010000142.1:0-1771 GCA_964433105.1 uncultured Acutalibacter sp. | reverse complement strand
GGAGGAGACGGAGTATCGTAAGGTAGATTGTACAGCGGCGTTGAGGGAGAATACGGCCATGCTCCGTTCTGTGCCCAGGCCGGCGGCACGAGATACGTTTTTTCAGGATATGCAAAAAATGACCTTTGAGGAACTGCGAAAAAAATATGTTCCCATAACGAAAAAGGATCGGATCATAAATATGCTGCAAAAGACAGGACTGCTGCCCTTGGCCTATCGAGCAGCGCATCTGATGAGAAAGTAAGAAAAGCGGGGCGGTCACAATGGAACGATCAAATGGCAGGATGCCAACTCCGCAAAACGGGTCGTGGACTTTATTGTGGAACACGCGGGGCTGGACGTAAGGAGTGCTTCAGATGCTGACAAAGGGCAATAAGCAATACCATTCCATCGATTTGTTCAAATTTATCGCAGCCTTTTTTGTAATTACCGTCCACGCCAATCCATTGGCGGATCACCCTGTGGCTGGCGGATTTCTAAAAAACAGCGTCGCCCGGATATTTTTGATGTTCTTTTTCCTTGCGGCGGGCTATTTGTTTTTTGACCGGCTGAAAAATGTAGAGGTGCAACAGCAAAATCGGGTTTTTAAAAAATATCTGGCTCGACTGTTCCGATTGTGGCTGATTTGGAGTCTGCTCTATATTCCCTTTTTCTGCCTGCTCCATTTGGAGGATATACTCCGCTTCAACCTTTCGGCTTTAGGCGCTTGGATGAGAGAAATCATCTTTGTGGGAAGCTTTTATCACCTGTGGTTTTTGGGCGCCCTGCTTGTAGGCATAGCCATTGTGTATGCCTTTTACCGCGTTGGACTATCGCCGGCGGCCGGAGTGGCCTGCTCCGCCATATTGTACCTGATCGGTTTGTTGGGCAATTCGTATGATTTCCTGCTGGAGGATCTGCCCGCACTTGAGCGGGTAAAAGATGCCTATCTTGCGATATTCCTCACAACGCGCAATGGCGTTTTTTGCGCGCCGCTGTTTCTGTCATTGGGATGGCTGACGGCGGAAATGGATCGGCTGCCGCGGAAGGCCGTGGCCGGTCTCGGACTGGGAATTTCTCTCCTAGCCGGGCTAGGAGAGACCGCACTGCTTACGCAGTACGGTCAAGACTCTCTGGAACTATTGGCGCTGCTTCCAGTGTCAAGCATGTTCCTGTTCTGGCTTGTCCTGCAAATCCCGCTTAAGGATCGTGGGATCTGGCGGCGGCTCCGTACCTATAGCACCTTGATATACTTAGTGCATCCGATGGTGATTTTGGTTTACAGTGTTCTGGGAAGCCGGTTGGGAATCAGCGCATGGTATGGTGTGCGGTATTGCTTTGTCGCGGCCGTCTCAATGGCTTTCGCCGTCATCGTTGTGCAGATGCAAAAACAGAAAGCGTTTTCGTGGTTGAAGTTCTTTTATTGATAGGGGAAATTACGCATGAAACGCGTGATCACCTATGGGACATTCGATTTGCTCCACTACGGCCATATCAATCTGTTCCGCAGGGCAAAGGCCTTGGGCGACTATTGTGGCGGAATTCAAGGTAGATATATTCGTGATGGGCGGCGACTGGGAAGGAAAATTTGATTTCCTGAAAGAACAATGTGAAGTGGTATATCTGCCGCGGACGCCTGAGATCTCATCGTCAAAGGTGAAAAGCGATTTGAAAGAGTGACACTGGGTGCGCGCCGGGGGGAGGGCGGTCACAATGGAACAATCAAATACTCTGATCGCCCTCCTGCGGTGCGCGGTGAACGGCGAGGTGTTTGCGGCCGGCGGGGACATCA
>CAYSQF010000141.1:0-1905 GCA_964433105.1 uncultured Acutalibacter sp. | reverse complement strand
TTGAACATTTGACCCCCTGAGGTCAAATGTCTCATGCTTCAATGTTCTCCGGAATACTCAAAATCTTCGATTTTGTAAGTATTCCGTGAGGTTATTATATCATAATTTGCCATAAGATTCAACCGACCAGAGCGCTTTCCTCCATCAAAATTTAGAAAGGGCACCGGGAAAAGCATCCTCACATTCGGTGTTTTAAACAAAGTGTTTTCTTTCTGTTCATAAATTTCTTACGGAAACTTCAAATTCTCGTCGATTGGGATTCATAATCCCTTTGTAAAGTAAGGTTGAAAGAAAAAACTGTCCTTCTCTCAGACGGCGCGGTAGCCGAAGTTGCCGCATGGCCAACGTTCTGAAGATGCGGCAGACCAAAAATTCTCGCCCCTGCATCCTTTGTGCAGGGGCGTTATGGATTTCCATCATAATTTTCAGACCGTGTGGCAGAGTAAAAACGGGACAGAAAGCGCCGTTTTCTCTGCCGCTTTCGCTTTCAATCTATGTCCCGGCAAGAGGTGAGCGAACATTAAAAACTTTTTGAAACGGAATCAAAAATCATTTTGCAAGGCTATTCGGATTTTTGCCATAAGCATTGGCGCCACTGCGGTGTGCATGCTGAGCTGCCTTGGCTTTCCGGGGCTGCCCGTGCAAAAGGAACCGGCTGTGCTGGAAGCTTCCGTGTTCAACGGTTCCCAGCCCTTCGACGACGTCCGGTCGGCCGAAGCCGCCGCAGGGGGAACTCCCGCCCAGGTAATCCCGCTGGGGTCAGCATTTGGCATTAAATTGTTTACAGACGGTGTTATTGTTGCCTCCCTATCCGATATTTATACCACGGACGGAATGTGCTGCCCGGCGGCAGACGCCGGCATACGGCCCGGGGACTACCTGCTGGAGGCCGACGGACAACCTATATCCGGGAACGCTTCGCTGGCCCATCAGATCGGCGGCAGCGAAGGGAAGGCCATTTCTTTGAAAGTACGGCGTGGAGACAAGTGTTTTGAAGTTTCCATTAAACCGGTTTTTGGGGACGGGTCCTTTAAAACCGGGATGTGGATCCGGGACAGTGCCGCGGGAATTGGTACTCTGACCTTTTACGATGCCGCCACCGGCCGATTTGCGGGCCTGGGCCACGGCATCTGTGATATGGATGCGGGAAACGTTATGTCGCTGAAAAGCGGCGAGCCGGCCCCCATAACCCTGTGCGGCATTGAAAAAGGTGAAGTGGACGATCCCGGGCGGCTGCAGGGATACTTCTCCTCTGAGGAATCTCTTGGAAGCCTGCTGAAAAACAATGAAACCGGCGTTTATGGCGTCCTAAACCAGGCGCCTGCGGGTGAACCTGTCACCGTCCTTTCCAGGGAACAGGTAAAATGCGGGCCTGTAAAAATCCTGGCTACTTTGGATGAAAACGGCCCGCGGCTATACACTGCGGAGATTCAGCGGATCAGCACCGCAGGCCAGCGCACTAAAAACCTGGTGGTCAAGATCACGGACCCCCGGCTGCTGGAATTGACCGGCGGCATCGTGCAGGGCATGAGCGGATGCCCCATTTTGCAAAACGGTGAGCTTGCAGGCGCGGTAACGCATGTTTTCACCGACGACCCTGCCATGGGCTACGGCATTTTCGCCCAAACCATGCTTGAAGAAATGAACAGCGGTTAACGCCCTTCGAAAAACCGCAATATCTGGGGTGTCGAAGGAGATCGAAACACAATATTTCCCGGTTTTAAGCCAAATTTCGCCGTCTTTCGGCAAGATAATTTTCCAGTTTTTTGTAAAGAACCCCTTGCCTTTATCAAATCATTATGGTAAAATTTGTTTACACCAAAAAAATCGCAGGAGGTTCATAATGGAAAAGGAAATAAAGATAATTATTAGTTCGGAAGACGGCGAATGGGGCCGGGAACCGAT
>CAYSQF010000140.1:0-1922 GCA_964433105.1 uncultured Acutalibacter sp. | reverse complement strand
AGCCATAGGCTCACCTGCCCTTCTCCTGGCTTTTTTCTTTCTTCTTTTTTGTTCCCGGCTGCTTTTCTCCTTTCCCCAGCTGTGTCCTCACTGAGCGCCGCAGCCGTTTAAGCGGCTGGCTCCGGTCCTCGCTTTTTGAGACCAGCAGATAATGCCCCGCTCGCCCCTGCAGACCGGAAAAAGCAGCGGACCGGAACGGGAACATCCCCATCAGCCGATCCATATCCTTCGAGCTGCCCCGCTCCATGAAATCCTTAGAAACCTCTGCCATGAAGTGCGTTCCGTTCGGGCTGTTCGGTTCCCCCTGTGCCTGAAGCTCCGAAAGAAGCCGGGCCGCCTCCCTCTTGATCTCTTCGTCCGAAATCGGCGTCCTCAGATGCTGCTCCCGTCTCACCTGATCCACGAAACAATCGGTCAGGCAGGGATGGCAGGCATCCACCACAAAATCCCGGTTGCGGTTCTCGTTCCAGCGGTCCATATCTGCATACACCGGCACGGTCCTTGCCCAGCTTTTATTCGCATGAGAAAAGCGTCCGTCCCAGTCCTTCTCCCGGACCGTGTTGGCAAGGACATACAGTGTCCGCTCCATGCCAAATGCCGCAAGAACCTCCTGCGCCCCCTTTTCATCCAGCTGGTTATCATGGTAATGCTCCCGGACAGCCGCCTCAATTGCCTCCTTACAAGCGATATTCGCTTTATGGGAAGCCCGGTACTGCTCCAGCTCCCCGTGTTCCTTTGCATAGTCTGCCGGATAGGGATAGACCGGCATCTTTCTCAAAGCCCGCCGCTTTTCCGCTTCCTGTTCCAGTACTGCATCCGCCCGGTTTTCCATGCTCTCAAACACCGTATCCATATAGCCGGTCTCCCTGCTTTCGAAATCCTTAAAAATGTCCCCCAGGGGGCTGTCACAGTTCAGCAGGGCCTGCGCCTGTGCGTCCGTCAGGTCATGGTATTCCAGGGACAGCAGGATATCCTCCCGCACCGTAAATTCATAGCTGTGATTTAAAATCTCCTCCGGCGGCTGGGTTAGCAGCCATTTCTTATACGCTTCCTGCTCTGCGAACAGCTTCTCATAAAGTGCTGTGTTTAATTCTGCGTTCGTCATATTTACCGTACCTCCACTTCTCTCTTTTTATGATCCTTATCCGGCATACCGCATTGTGCCGGTTCCCTAAGCTTTTCCAGCACCGAGGGCCGTTCTCTTTTAGCAATCGCTGCCCGTCCGGCCCGCGCCCCTGTACGCCGGTCCATATTCAGCTCCATATCCAGCTGCAGAAGCCTTGCGGATTTTACCTGCAGCTCTTCTTCCTGCGGGAATGGCTTCCCGACCTCCGCCTGGGCGGCGTCCCGCTGCTGACAGTAATTCTCCATCTGTGCCTGCACACTGGCCAGGCGCTGGGGCATCTGCGCCAGTGCATTATCGAGCCGGATCAAATTTCCGCGCGGGTCTGTCCCCAGGACTGCGCTGTGGCTCATCTCCCCGCGCAGTGTCACCTCATACTGGAACTTAAGCGCATTGAAACAGGCGAATACCGCAAAGCCCCGGTAGCTCCCGACCTGCACCGGGATACCGTCCGTCACCTCCTTACAGGCATCCAGAAGTGTAGCACCGGCATTTTCCTTATCAGTCAGCACATCCCCGCGCACGGTCATTCCTGCAAACCCATCCACCGGGTGCGGATGCTGCTCCAGCGTCTGCAGATCCGCTTCAAACCCGCGTATATAACCCCGGCACTTTTCAATCTGCTCCGGGAAAAATTTTAGCAGGTTATCCTCCATGCGGAACTGTTGGCTCTGGTGGTCGGCCTTCATCAGTTTCAGCCGTGAAACCTCCACATCCAGATCCATCCGCTCCTTGATACGCGGATCCCCGGCGCACAGCGCCTTGATCTCCGCAAAGGACAAGGCCGTTTCATCCACAT
>CAYSQF010000139.1:0-2001 GCA_964433105.1 uncultured Acutalibacter sp. | reverse complement strand
CCTCCGAAGTAGATTTTGGTTATTTGCCTTATCTACTTTAGAGGTATCATATCATCATCCCTTGCTGGTGCTTTTTCTTATGAAGTTCCATTTGGCTAATGGGTCATATTGTCCGTTTATCCTCCAATGGTCATTCGGCGTATATTTCCAGGAAGGATGTAATTTTACCGTTGGGGTATTCGCCCTCGATCAAGCCAAACTCGGGGTCAAAATATTTATGATCGTACAACAGCGCCCAATGAGTATATTCAGAAGTCGTGTGCACCGTTAAAATGGAGTACGCGTAGGGGATAGGGCCCTTTTTGAGATACGCTTATCCTTTTCACTGTGCTTTGCGCCATAAAAATCAAGTATCTCTATGAGCTGGCCAATACTAGTCGGCCTGTCCGTTTTCATGTCTTTTATAACCTGTTCAATACTTTTCCCTGTGATCATAGCAATACATGCCTGCCCGCACGTTGTGGATGTGGACTGCAAAATCAATTCCATTCTCTTTTCTTCTTGAAACCTGTTGATTGCTGACAGTTTATGAACGTTTTCGCTTTAGAAACACGGCTCTGCTATTAGTGATTATCTCTTTCCCTTTCCAGGCAGCGCTTGGCTTGCTGGAGCAGGTTGTCCCTTTCGTTGGGCAGTGTCCCATCCAGCACCATATCCAGCAATTGGCGCAGTGTCAACCCTAAGGCGGGCCCAGGGGAGAAGCCGAGCTGCAAAAGATCCGTGCCGTTGACTACCAGATCCTGCAAAGAAAGGCATTCTCCCCGGCTTAGAATTTCTCTCGTCAGTGCTTCGCTCTCCATGATAGCCGCGAGCCGCTTTTCGTGCAAATACGGGCTTTGGGCCGCGAGATCCGCTTTTGATAGCTGAAATAGCTTGAATACCTGGGTTTCCCCAAGCTTCCCCAGCAGCTTTTTTATCCTTTTTTCCGGCATAGGGTGAATCTCTCCGTGGTACTTCACCAATTTCAGTATTTCTTCAGTTTCCCGGCTTGAAAAGCGGAGACTCTCTAAAATTTGCCCCCCGAGCTTTACACTTTCTGCTTCGTGTTGATAAAAATGAGCCATTCCATCCGGCGAGCGCATTTTGACACCCGGTTTACCGCAGTCGTGGAGGAATGCCGCCCAGCGGAGCACCTTGTCTGCCGGGACGGCGTCCACAGCGTGCAGAGTATGCTCCCAAACGTCATAGCAATGGTAAGGGTTTTCCTGCCCGCAGCCGCGCATGGGTTCTAACTCCGGCAGTGTGGCGAAGATGATCGGGGCATAGGATCGCAGGACTGTCCCTGCGTTCTGGCCGCAAAGTAGTTTGGTAAGCTCCTCCCGAACCCTTTCCCGGGAAACAGCCGATAGAAGCTCCTGCTGTTCCAATGCCGCGGCGCCGGTTTTTTCTTCAATGGAAAATCCTAAGGTAGAAGCAAACCGCAGACAGCGTAAAATACGCAAGGCATCCTCTTCAAAGCGGCGCTTCGGTTCTCCCACACAGCGCAAAACGCCTGCACGCAGATCCCCAAGGCCGCCAAATGCGTCTTTTAAGCCATGACAGGGATGGTATGCCAGGGCGTTTATGGTGAAATCCCGGCGGGAAAGGTCATCGTCAAGATTCCTGGAAAAATGCACTTGATTGGGATGTCGGTGGTCCGTGTAATCTCCGTCGCTTCGGAATGTGGTGATCTCCACCGGATACCCATCGATCCAAACGGTAACAGTACCATGCTTTAGGCCGATATCCACTATCCGGTACCCTTGAAAGCACGCCTTTGCTTCTTCCGGAGTGGCGGAGGAAGCAATATCCCAATCCGTTGGATCGCGGCCCAGCAGACTGTCACGGACACATCCGCCCACGCACCAGGCTTCCTGACCGCCGCGCTCCAAAAGCTCCAAGGTATGGGCGGCATAGGCCGGCAGTATGATTTTGCTGGAAAAATTCATGCCGTCACATCCTTTTACCTTTTCTTAAAGGTAAGATAGCATGGTTTTTCTGTTTTTGCAAGTCATGTGTCGA
>CAYSQF010000138.1:0-2068 GCA_964433105.1 uncultured Acutalibacter sp. | reverse complement strand
ATTCCGGCAATTCTTCCTTTGTTCGCATAAGTAATATCTCCGAATTTATGTTACAAAAGCAGGCTTTACCTACCCGCTGCAAAGATTTCGTGATGGTAGTTTTAAGGTAAAAAGCGGTGAGCTGATTCGTGTCTGTATGTCCTCAGATTTCTTTTTGGAAGAAGCTGATGGGTGGCGGAATGAGGCGTGGGAAATCATGCGACAGCGTCCCGATGTAAAATTCTTTCTTCTGACAAAACGCCCGCAGCGTGTGGCGCAGTGCTTGCCAAAAAATTGGGGTAACGGATGGGACAATGTGATGTTCAATGTCACCTGTGAAAATCAGCGCAGAGCCGACGAGCGTGTTCCGATATTGAAAGAACTGCCTTTTAAGCATAAGGGCATTATGTGCGCTCCGTTTATTGGAGCTGTCAGTATTGAGAAGTATCTCGGAGATGGCGTGATCGAGCAGGTTATCTGCGGCGGTGAAAATTATGACGGTGCAAGACCTTGTAATTTTGAGTGGGTTAAAAATTTGCGTTCAGAGTGCGCTTCTCACAACATTACTTTCTGCTTCATCGAAACGGGCTCGGTTTTTATTAAAGACGGAAAGCGTTATCATATGCCGAAAAAGCTGCTACAAAGCGAAATGGCATATAAATCCGGCATGAATTATGCAGGGAAACCGATAAAATGGAAGCTGACGGATTGCTTCGGTACGGAGATACCTAAAGAAGATTTATATGTGCCGCATTATCGCAAAAACTGTGAAAAATGCGGGAGCAAGCTGATTTGTAACGGTTGCGCCGATTGTGGGAAATGTCAGGAATGATATCCCATAGATGCATTTAGAAAAATATATAAATCGGTGTTACCAATTCGGTATGGCACCGTATTCCTATATAATTACTTTCTTATCGGGCTTACGCATTCTTTGTTTTTGCCTTTGTTATGGATTTTACTCCGGCATAAATGGGTGAATCCTACATAAAAATAGATTGGAAGAGAACGCAGAAGAAAGCCGGTGACGATATGAATTGTCGTATGGGGGATTTGCGAAATAAAGAAGTGATTAACATGCGGGACGGCGCCAGAGTCGGGTTTATTTCTGACGTGGAGATTAACACCCATACCGCCGCACTAACCGCCGTGGTGGTATATGGAAGGCTGCGGCTGTTCGGCCTGCTGGGCCGGGGACCGGATTTCGTCATTCCCTGGGAAAATATCACCTTGATCGGGGACGACACAGTCCTGGTGGACCATTTGCCGCCTGCGGAAGGAAAAATCAGCGTTTTAAGCAGGTTTTTGGATAAGATCGGCTTATGATTTTCCTGGTTGGGGAAATGGAAAAGTTGGAGAAAAGCGGAAAAAATTCTTGCTTTCAAGGCCTTACTATGATATAATAATTCAGCAAAAACACACGGCTTGTCTCTTAGGTTTTCCTAAAATAAACGACGGGCCGGAGGAAAAACCAAGGAGGTTTTCAAAAATGGCAGTAGTATCTATGAAACAACTTTTGGAGGCCGGTGTGCATTTCGGCCACCAGACCAGAAGATGGAACCCAAAAATGGCTCCCTACATCTTCACCGAGCGCAACGGCATCTATATCATCGATCTGCAGAAAACGGTGAAAAAGCTGGAAGAAGCATACAATTTTGTGCGTGACTTGGCCGTTGAGGGCAAAAATGTGCTATTTGTAGGCACCAAGAAGCAGGCCCAGGAATCCGTAAAGGACGAAGCGGTCCGCGCCGGCGCTTACTATGTGAATGCCCGCTGGTTGGGCGGCATGCTTACCAATTTCACCACCATCCGCAAGCGGATCCAGCGCTTGGCGCAGCTCCGCAAGATGGAAGAAGATGGCACCTTCGACCTGCTTCCCAAAAAGGAAGTTTCCCAGCTGGAACTGGAAATTGATAAGCTGGAAAAATATCTGGGAGGCATTAAGGAAATGAAAGAATTCCCTGGCGCTCTGTTTATTGTGGATCCCCGCAAGGAGCGCATCGCCGTCAGTGAAGCCCGAAAGCTCCACATTCCCATTGTCGCGATTGTCGATACCAACTGTGATCCCGATGAGATCGATTATGTGATT
>CAYSQF010000137.1:0-2069 GCA_964433105.1 uncultured Acutalibacter sp. | reverse complement strand
CTGTTTGGCAGCTACGTTTTTAATGAGGATGTCATGCAGGAACGCCTGCCAAAGGACGTATACAAGTCCCTGCGGAAAACCATCGATGAGGGGACGGACCTGGATCTCACCGTGGCAAACGCCGTAGCCAGCGCCATGAAGGACTGGGCGGTGGAGCTGGGCGCCACCCACTTCACTCATTGGTTCCAGCCCCTAAACGGCATCACGGCGGAAAAGCACGACGGCTTTATTTCCCCCGCCGCCAACGGCCGGGTGATCATGCAGTTTTCCGGTAAGGAACTGGTCAAGGGGGAGCCGGATGCTTCCTCCTTTCCCTCCGGCGGCCTGCGGGCCACCTTTGAAGCTCGTGGGTATACCGCCTGGGATCCCACCTCGCCCGCTTTCGTCAAAGGCGGGTCCCTGTACATTCCCACGGCATTCTGCTCCTATTCGGGAGAGGTGCTGGACAAAAAGACGCCCCTGCTCCGCTCCATGGAGGACCTGAGCCGCCAGGCGCTGCGGATTCTCCGGTTGTTTGGGGACAACCAGACCAAGCGGGTGGTCACCACCGTTGGCCCGGAGCAGGAATACTTTCTCATTGACAAGAAGCTGTACGAGCAGAGGCCGGACCTGATTTTCTGCGGACGCACCCTGTTTGGGGCGAAGGCGCCGAAGGGGCAGGAGCTGGAGGACCATTATTTCGGCGCCATCAAGCCCCGGATCGCCGCCTTTATGAAAGAATTGGACGAAGAGCTTTGGAAGCTGGGGATTCTTGTCAAGACCAAGCACAACGAGGTGGCCCCGGCGCAGCACGAGCTGGCTCCCATTTTCACCACGACGAACATCGCCACCGACCACAACCAGCTGACCATGGAAACCATGAAAAATGTGGCGGCCCGGCACGGGCTGGTATGCCTGCTCCACGAAAAGCCCTTTGCCGGGGTCAACGGCAGCGGCAAGCACAACAACTGGTCCATTTCCACCGATTCCGGGAAGAACCTGCTGGATCCGGGAAAAAGCCCGGAGGAAAACATTCAGTTTTTGCTGTTTCTGGCGGCGGTGATCAAGGGTGTGGACGAATATCAGGATCTGCTGCGGATTTCCGTAGCCAGCGCGGGGAACGATCACCGGCTGGGGGCCAACGAAGCCCCGCCGGCCATCATTTCCATGTTCCTGGGCGATGAGCTTACCGCCGTGCTGAAATCCATTGAAACCGGCACGGAATATGGCGGCATGGAGCACACCACGCTGGAAACCGGCGTCCATGTGCTCCCCAATCTGCCCCGGGACACCACCGATCGGAACCGCACCTCTCCCTTTGCTTTCACGGGGAATAAATTCGAGTTTCGCTCCCTGGGTTCCGCCATTTCCATTGCCTGCCCCAACATCATGCTGAACACCATCGCGGCTGAGGAGCTGCGGCAGTTTGCGGACCAGCTGGAGGGGGAGAAGGATCTTTCCGGCACGGCGCTGGAACTGATCAAGGGGACGGTTTCCGCCCACAAGCGGATCATCTTCAACGGCGACGGCTACTCTGCCGAATGGGTCACGGAAGCCGAAAAGCGGGGCCTGTTGAATCTGAAAACCACTGTGGATGCTCTGCCGAGATATCTGGATCAGAAAAACGTGGCTCTGTTTACGTCCCATAAGATTTACACGGAGGCGGAAATGGAAGCCAGGTACGGCGCAACACTGGACGAATATTCCAAGACGTTGAAAATCGAAGCCCTCACCATGCTGGAAATGACACGTCGGGATATTTTCCCGGCGGTCAGCGGGTATGTCGGCGAACTGGCGGGAACCGTGACCGCCAAGCGCTCCGTGGTGGAAGGCCTGCCCTGCAAGGCGGAGACCGCTCTGATCGAAAAGCTTTCCGGCCTGCTGGACACTTCCTATCAGCAGGCAGAAATCCTGGAAAAGGCCTTGGGCGCGCCCCAGGCGGAGAGTCACAATGTTCTCACCGCGGCGACCTGGTATAAGGAAACTGTCATCCCGGCCATGGAAAACCTACGCGAAACTGTCGACCGGATGGAACCCCTGGTTTCCGCTGAATACTGGCCCTATCCCTCCTACGGCGACCTGATGTTCCG
>CAYSQF010000136.1:0-2095 GCA_964433105.1 uncultured Acutalibacter sp. | reverse complement strand
TGCGCTCCCATAGCTGGCGGTTGAGCATGATGGGGGTGGAAATTTCCACATAGCCGTAGCGTTTGTGCACCTCGCGCCAGTAGTCGATCAAAGTATTTTTGAGCACCATACCCTTTGGCAGGAAGAAGGGAAATCCGGGGCCTTCGTCTGCCAGCATAAACAGTCCCAGTTCCCTGCCAAGCTTCCGGTGATCCCGCTTTTTGGCTTCCTCCAGCATGGCCAGATGCTCGTCCAGCTGGCTCTGCTTTGGGAAGGAGATGCCATAAATCCTGGTGAGCATTTTATTGGAGGCGTCACCCCGCCAGTAAGCGCCAGTGATGGCGGTGAGCTTTACGGCTTTTACGCAGCCGGTGCTCATCAGATGGGGGCCGGCACACAGATCCTCAAAATCCCCCTGCCGGTAAAAGCTGATCTTTTCCCCGTTCCCGGAGTGCTCGTCGATCAGCTCCAGCTTGTAATCCTGATCGGCCATTTCCTGCCGGGCTTCCTCGGGGGGCAGCTCAAAGCGCTCCAGGTCGATGTTTTCCTTGATAATCTTCTTCATCTCTTCCTCAATCTTCGGCAGGTCGTCGGGAGAGAGGGAGGATTCCAGATCGAGGTCGTAATAGAAGCCATTTTCAATGGCGGGGCCAATGGCGAATTTAGTGTTGGGCCACAAGCGCTTTACAGCTTGGGCCATAATGTGGGAGGTGGTGTGCCAGTAGGCATGCTTGCCGTCCTCACTGTCAAAGGTCAGAATTTCCAACGTGCAATCCTGAGTGATGGGAGTGCGCAGGTCCTGCATTTCCCCGTTGATGCGGGCAGCACAGGCTGATTTGTACAACCCCATGCCAATGTTCTTTGCCACCTCCGCGGCAGTTACGCCGCTTTCAAATTCCTTTACAGTGCCTTTCAGATCGATCTTAACCACAGTGCAGAACTCCTTTCTGCCGGGAACAGCATACAAAAAAGGCTGCCCCAGCTTTCTCTGGGGCGGCCATCGACAGCAAAATTTTATCGAAGTACCGCGGTTCCACCCGGATTCAAAACGCCGTTCCCGTTTTGGAAAAGCGTTTCCTCGTTTGGCCTATAACGGGGCCGGCCGTCTGTCCTTAGGCGGAAGAAATAAAGAGCTTCCCGCGTTCGGCAGCCGCTCAAAGGTGGTATCCTGTTCTGGCGGAATAACCCTGCTTTGCCGTCCGCGTTCTCAGCCTGTGGCGCGCACTCTCTGGCAGGGCCGTTGCCCCTGCAAAGCATCCGGAGGACAGGACGTCCTTTTCTCAGCGTTTTTATGCAACGTCATCATAGCACCGGAAACACCGGTTGTCAAGTGTGTTTTTTCCTGTCGTTATCGACTGAGGTGTTACAATGATCATTGACAAACGTGCAGTCTCACATGGATAAAACTTTTCATCCGCTGTTGACAGATGACGGAAGCAATGGTATGATATAAATCGCAAGCGATACTTCGCTTGCAATTTGTTACGCTCGGAGGTTTAAAATGATAGAGGTTTCTCAATTCAAAACAGCGACTAAGCTGGTTCAGCTGGGAAATGCCGTTACCTATTTCAGAAATATCAAAGAGAAGGAAATCGGGCTGACATCCGTCCAAAGCGATGCCATGCGCGCGATTTTAGAAAATCCGGGGATCACTGCCGCTATGCTGAAAGAAAAGATGAGACTGTCACAGTCAACTATAGCCGGCATTTTATTCCGTTTGGAACGTAAGGGAATTATTACGAAATCAGCGGATGAAAGCGATGGAAGAAAAGCGATTCTTTCCGCCACCAAATTAGGGGAAGAACTGGCGGAATCCTTAAAAGTTACTGCGCTTGAAACGCAGCAGGAGCTTACGGCAGGCATGAACGATGAGGAAAAAAGAGAATTTGACAGGTTTCTGCAAATAGCGTTTGACAATATGCACGCAATCCGTGCAGGAAAGGAATAAACGATTTATGGATCATAACACTGAAATATTCGAAACCATGCCGGTAAACAAGGCTCTTGCAAAGCTGGCAATACCGACAATCATCAGCCAGCTGATCACCATGATTTATAATCTGGCGGATACCTTTTTTGTGGGACAGACGAACGATCCGCTCAAGGTTGCCGCCGT
>CAYSQF010000135.1:0-2138 GCA_964433105.1 uncultured Acutalibacter sp. | reverse complement strand
GGGCGGCTCTTTTTTGTTCCAGCGTAAAGGTGTCAAAGGATTTTCCAAAATCCCGCAGGGTCTGCCCCACCACTTCCAGGTCGGCGTTGAGGAATTTGGCATTTTTGGCGGCATCCTCCAACTCCCGGATTTTTGCCTCCACCTGCTTTTTCCGCGCATCCAGGTCGTCGATCTGCTGGACCACATACTCCGCCGAGGCCCGGCCCACGGAGGTCCCCAGACTGACCACCAGATTTTTGATGTTTTCGTCCAGCTCCCGCTGTTCCTTCCGCAGGGATTCCAGCCGGACCGCCTGACCTGTGCCGTTCTGGGTTAGGGATTTCTCCACCTTGTCCAGCAGCCGGTGGAATTCCGATTTATCCTCCGCAAGTGTCGCCAACTGGGCGCACAGCGCCCGATCCAGTTCGTTCCCATTGAAATTTTTTATCTTGCAAGTGGTACCGTGGCTCCGCTCCTTCCGCTCGCAGATATAGGTGTAAATGAATTCCCCTTTCCCGTTCTTCCGCTGGGACTGCTTTGGGCGCAAGAAAGCGCCGCACTTCCCGCAGACCAGCAGCCCGGACAGCAAAGCGGAGTTGCTCCGCTGGCGGCGATAGGACTTGGACTTGTTCAACTGCAATGTCTCCTGCACCCGCACCCATTCCCGCCCGGGGATCAAGCCCTGGTGCTTTCCCACGGCGATGATCCACTCGTCCATTTCTCGAAACCGGTTGGTTTTCCCCGTCCGCTGGGCTGTCTTGTTGTAGGCCATGATGCCGTGCTTGCCGTCAAAATCCGACTGCTCCGCGTAAATCTCCACCTGGTTCTGTTGGAAATAGTCCCACACATCCTGATCTGCCACGGCGTACACAGGGTTGCGAAGGATATTGCTGATGGAAAACCGGGTGAACTCCCGACCATTTTTCGTGCGGGTGTGCTGCTCCAGCAGGTAGGCATCCACTTTGGTGAGAGAGCGCAGCTCCAAAAATTTCTGAAAAATCAGCCGCACCAGCTCGGCTTCTTCCGGCACGATTTCCAGCTTGAACGCCTTCCGCTCCTTGCCGTCCACCGTGACGCTGCCGGTGATCTGCCGGCTTTTGTACCCGGTAGGCACCGTGCCGCCCAGCCACCTGCCGCTTTTCGCCAGCTCGTGCATATTGTCCCGGATGCGCTCAGTGATAGTCTCCCGCTCCAGCTGGGAAAACACCGAGGTCATCAGCATCATAGCCCGACCCGTGGGCGTGGTGGTGTCGAAATTGTCCCGCAGGGAGATGAAATCCACTCCGTGCTCCTCAAACTCTTTTTGGATCGCCGCGAAATCCCCCACGTTCCGGCTGATCCTGTCCAGCCGATAGCAGATCACGCCCCGGATCTCCCCAGCCCGTACCGCCTCCATCATAGCCTGAAACCGCGGCCGCCGGGTGTTGCCGCCAGAGAACCCCTCGTCCTCAAAAACTAACATATCGCTCTCGGGAATTTCCATGGAGAGCAGCCTTTGTTTACATAACTCTATCTGATTTTCAATGCTCTCCCCTTTCCCCGTAAACTTCGATTTTCTGGAATATATGGCGAATTTTCGGGTATCTATGGGTTTCATAGAGGCGTTCTCCTTTCCCAAAGCGTGATAAATCCTAAGTTTGTACTATTTTCTGTGGGTGTATTATAGCATACTGGCAAGAGAAAGAAAAGAAAGAGTTCAGATTTTTGAAAATAACTATCCCACCGGCGAAGCAACTGCTTCTTCGGCTTTCTTCTGTGGGTAAAAATGGCTCTAAACTGCGACACGCAGAGCGTACATAGTGGCACAAGTCCTTCCTAACCCACAGTTACACCGAATACCAAGCCCGGCTCCGCATTTTCCAATGGCCGGGCCACGAGCGGGACGACGTGACGCGCATTTATCTGGCGTCGGTGCTGAAGGAGGGAAGCCGTAACGAATAGACACTTCCCTCCCTATTTCAAACATAACGGACAAGGTTTCTCCCGTAATTATTTCTATCTTGGATTGACTGGGAGGAAACTGCCCTATTGAATATCATTCTTCACTTTCCCAAGACAGAAAAAGGCGTTCAGGAACTGCAAAAACGGGTAGCTGAAATCCATGCTGAAGCGGTTTCTCACTATTTGCAAACTGTAAACTGCACGCAGGAGCAGAAAAA
>CAYSQF010000134.1:0-2175 GCA_964433105.1 uncultured Acutalibacter sp. | reverse complement strand
TCCTGACCGGAGTTCTGCCGATTCTTTTGGCACGGGTGGTTATTGAGCGTTTACAACTTTTCCATCATTTGCTTCCGATGTAAGCGCAAAACCTAACGGCGATTTGCGGAGAGCACGGCGGTATGAAACAATGCTCCCGTATAGTAGCGGACAGTATACGCGGCTAGCATATATTGCCCGGGATGCGGGGGTATTTTTTGTGAGTCGAGAATTATAGTCAATGAATCAGCAGAACAAGCTGGCACTATGGGCCGGACGGATTTCAGATTGCAGGAGCAGTGGTCAGAATGTAAAGGTCTGGTGCAAAGAGAATGGTATCTGCGAGCAGACCTACTACAGGCGGCAAAAACGGGTGTTTGAGTTGGCCAAAACACAGCAACAAGTAAAGTTTGCAGAAGTAACTGGACCTGTTGACGGCACCCTTATTTTTTCATGAGCGTACGTGAATCGTTTTGACACGTACTATAAAAGTGCCGGAAAATAACAGAAAGGGCCATTGAACTCTTGACTCTTGATATCAAGTGTTCAATAGCTCTTAAGATGAAGGTTAGGCGAAAACTAAAAACGCACACGGTAGATGGAAGATCTGCTTAAATAAAAACAATTTCTCGACGTGTGCGACAGGATATGTCTCATTTTCTATTCTATACCAGCTTACGAGAAGTGCGGTCCGAGCCAGATACGTCTCTCGAAACAAGATATTCTATGCCTTATGATCTCCACGGAGGGAGGAAAAGCGCGCAATGAACAGGTTCTACCGCCGTTCTTCTCACGACTTCTCCAATCAGTCCTTCATCTGATTAGAATATCTACTCTCTAAAAGGCTAGGCAACATACCTTAGGCCCTTACTATACCAGATTTTGTGGAGTCATTAAGAAATTTCCTTCAAACAAGACCCTATGTCATATAATAAATGGAAAAGATTCTCACTTGAAAATCCAAACTAATATTCAATGATCGCACGATCCCGAAAGTGGTGGGATGGGGCGCGCAATACTGCACATCGACATGAATAAGTACTATACAAATGTTGAACTGCTTCTTCACCCGGAACTATGCGGACATCCATTGGCCGTTGGAGGAGTCCAGGAGGCTAGGCACGGCATTGTTCTGACAGCAGATGCATTGGCAGAGGTGTGAAAACCGGAATGGGACAAAGGTGCTGGGCGGTGGCGATCAGTACCACTGGAAATAGAATTCCAATGTAGTCAACACCCCTGGAAAGTAATCAAGACCTCCTGTGGTGGTACTAGCAAAATTGTGTGAGCTAGCCATCGCTGCGGGCAGGCAGCTTGCACCAAATTCTGAAGCCGGAATTCGGCTGCTCCCGGAAGCGGGGCCACCGGCACATGCGGATGGCGGGAGTTTCCTCGTGCAGACGCCGGGCCTACAAGTCCACCACAAATTCCAACCACAGCCATCCTATCGCACCGACCCGCCGTGTTGATCGCCGCCAGCGTCAGCTGTGTGTCGATCCGGTCTGAGAAAGCGTAGCCCACGATCTTCCTGGTACACAGATCCTTCACGAAAATCCGTCGGCATCCTGTCGAAACCATAGAGGACAAGTACCGCTGCATCCAGGCGCTGAGTCGCCAGGGAGCCGCTGTGGAGCAGGCATGCCGGGAGTGGGAGGTCCCGAGCAGCGGGTATTATGCCTGGCTGGGCCGCAAGCCCTCGGAGCGGAGTCGGTGCAATCAAGCTCTCAGGTGACGGCTGATCGAGCTACATGAAAAGTACCCCGCCATGAGGCTACTGCAGCGAAACTTTACGTTTGAACGCCCGGACCAGGCCTGGGTGGGCAATATCACATACATTCCCACCGACGGTGGTCGGCTGTATCTTTTCACCCCAAAATTGCCATCGATTAGCGGAGATTTATGCCTTCCTAAACGTACCGCTGTCGCAAGTCAAACCAGGGCCTGATCTTCCACAGCGACCGAGGCGTCCAATATGCCGCTAAAGCCTACCGGGAACAGCTGGAAGCGTACGGCGTCCGCCAGAGTATGTCCCGCAAAGGAGACCCCTACGACAATGTCGGGGCCGAGAACTGCTTCAGTTGTCTCAATGCGAGCTGATCCACCTGAAGCAGTACCCAACCCGGGCGGCCGCTCAAAACGACGTGTTCGCCTATCTGGAGACTTTCTACAACACGGTGCGTCCTCATTCCGCCCTGG
>CAYSQF010000133.1:0-2208 GCA_964433105.1 uncultured Acutalibacter sp. | reverse complement strand
CGGGATCAGCTGGTAGTATTGACTGGCCTGTCCGGCTCGGGAAAATCCTCCTTGGCCTTCGATACCATTTACGCCGAAGGACAGAGAAGGTATGTGGAGTCCCTGTCCTCCTACGCCCGGATGTTCCTGGGCCAGATGGAAAAACCGGATGTGGACATGATCGACGGCCTGTCCCCGGCCATTTCCATCGACCAGAAGACCACTTCGAAAAATCCCCGCTCCACCGTGGGTACGGTGACGGAAATTTACGATTACCTACGGCTTTTATACGCCCGCATCGGCATCCCCCACTGCCCGGTCTGCGGCCGCGAGATCAAACAGCAGACGGTGGATCAGATTGTGGATCAGGTGCTCCGGCTGCCGGAAAAGACCAAAATTCAAGTTTTGGCGCCGGTAATCCGGGGGAAAAAGGGGGAGCACCAAAAGGAATTTGAAGCCGCCCGGCGATCCGGTTTTGTCCGCGCCCGGGTGGACGGGCTGGTCTACGATTTAAACGAGACTATTTCCCTGGAAAAGAATAAAAAACACACTGTTGAGATTGTGGTGGATCGGCTGGTGATCAAAGCGGACATCCGCTCTCGGCTGGCGGATTCCATCGAAGTGGCCGGCGGCTTGACCGGCGGCATTGTGGTGGTAAGCGTGGAAGGCGGGGAGGACATCACCTTTTCCCAAAACTACGCCTGCCCTGAGCACGGGATCAGCGTGGACGAATTGACGCCCCGGATGTTTTCCTTCAACAATCCATATGGTGCCTGTAAAAAGTGCACCGGCCTGGGGGTATTTATGCAGATCGACCCGGACCTGATCGTCCCGGACAAGCGGCTTTCCATCAACAAGGGAGGGATCAAGGCCAGCGGCTGGGCGATGGAGGGCAGTACCATCGCCGCCATGTACATGAAGGGCCTTGCCAACCATTACCATTTTTCCCTGGATACACCGGTTGGAGAGCTGCCACCGGAAATTTTGGATATCATCCTTTACGGCACCAAAGGGGAAAAGATCACCCTGCGCCGGGAAAGCGAATATGGAAGCGGCACCTATAAAACGGAATTTGAGGGCATCATCAACAACCTGGAACGGCGGTTCCGGGATACATCCTCCAGCTGGATCAAGGAGGAGATCGAAACCTACATGAGCGCTGTCCCCTGCGATGAATGCCACGGCAGGCGGCTTTCCAAAGAAAGCTTGGCGGTTACGGTGGGCGGGCTGAACATCAGCGAATTCTGCGATAAATCCGTGACCGAGGCCCTGGAATTTATCGATCAGCTGGAGCTGACAGAGCGGGAGCAGATGATTGCGGCGGCCATTTTGAAGGAGATCAAAGCCCGGTTGGGATTTTTGAACAGCGTGGGCCTGGAATACCTGACCCTGAGCCGTTCTTCCGGCACCCTAAGCGGCGGGGAGAGTCAGCGGATCCGGCTGGCGACCCAGATTGGCTCCTCTTTAATGGGCGTGCTGTATATTCTGGACGAACCCAGCATTGGCCTGCACCAGCGGGACAACCAGAAGCTTTTAGGTACTTTAAAGCGCCTGCGGGACCTGGGGAATACCGTGATCGTGGTGGAGCACGATGAGGACACCATAAGGGCGGCGGATTACCTGGTGGATGTGGGTCCCGGGGCGGGAATCCACGGTGGGGAGATCGTGTACGCCGGACCGGTCAAGGGCATTTTGACCTGTAAGAGGTCTGTGACCGGCGATTATTTGAGCGGCCGGAAAAAGGTGGAGGTGCCGAAACACCGGCGAAAAGGGAACGGGCAGTTCCTTGAGATACGGGGCGCGGCCCAAAACAACCTGAAGGGGATCAACGTGAAAATTCCCCTGGGGGAATTTATTTGCGTGACCGGCGTATCCGGTTCTGGAAAATCCTCCCTGATCAATGAAATTTTGTATAAGAAACTGGCGGCGGAATTGAACCGCGCCCATACCCATGCCGGCGCCCACAAGGAAATACGGGGCCTGGAAAACTTGGACAAGGTGATCCAGATCGACCAGTCCCCCATTGGAAGGACTCCCCGGTCCAACCCGGCCACCTATACCGGGCTGTTTACGGATATCCGGGAGCTGTTTGCCAGCACCCAGGACGCCAAGCTGCGGGGCTTTAACTCCTCCCGGTTTTCCTTTAACGTGAAGGGCGGCCGATGCGAAGCCTGCCAGGGCGACGGTATCATCTGCATTGAGATGCACTTCCTCCCCGATGTGTATGTG
>CAYSQF010000132.1:0-2380 GCA_964433105.1 uncultured Acutalibacter sp. | reverse complement strand
GCAGGAAGGCCCTTCCGAAAGTAACCCAAGCGCTATAGCAACCTATTGAAAATTGAAGTGTGATACACAACGAAGAAACTAATGTCTGCTCTTTTGGCGAGTTTGCTGTTTGTTATATGAAAACGCAATTCAACCAAGAACAGGGAAGAGTAGGCAAAGGATCTGATCCCCGTCATTTCGATGGGACGGCTGGCCAGCGCGAAGGAGTTCGGCGGGCTGGTCGCTTATCTGGCAAGCGAGGAGAGCGGATTTATTACCGGACATATCTTCGATTTGCCCAGGGGAATAAATATATAATACTAAATTGAATTGAAAGGAAAGATCGTCATGGAAATCAGCAGGACACTTTATTCAAATGCACACACTGACTATGAGATCAGCTACACCCCAGATATCATTTTCGCCCACAGGGAAACAGGCGACCTGAAACTGCAGCTTCTTTCACCGGTTGCCCCGGATCTCCCTCCTGAGCATGAACATACCATCTTTGCCAAACTGCGAAAGGAGGGGAAGCTGCCGCCTCCGCCTCCGAAAGACACCCGGCGTTTCCCACTGCTGGTGGATGTGCCCGGTTCCGGGTGGAGCGGCGCAAAGGGCTATGCCCATGTGCCAAAGATGGTGCAGCTGGCCGAGTTGGGCTTCGTGGTGGCCAGCATCGAATATCGCGGTACCTACAAGGACGATGTACGTTTTCCCGCCGCCGTTCAAGACACCAAAGAGGCTATCCGTTTCCTGCGGGCCAATGCGGAAACATATCACGTTGACCCTGATCATGTGATGCTGCTGGGGGATTCCTCCGGCGGGCACACGGTTGCTTTTGCCGCGCTTACCGGCGACGAGGAACGTTTCAACATCGGAGAGCACCTGGAACAAAGCACAGAGGTGGATGCCTGCGTAATTTTCTACGGCCCCAACGACCTGCTGAATTTAGTGCCGGACCGCCTGGCAGAGCACAAGAAGCTGCGCCCCGGAGAAGGGGAGTTCCCCTTTGAAGCCAGGGAGATCTTCCAGGAGGACTTCCTGCGCGATCCCCAGGCCATGCTGGCCGACGCAAGCCCCATCAATTACATTGAGAAAGCGGAAAAGCTGCCGCCCTTCCTGTTCCTGCAGGGAGAGGAGGATCCCATCATCCCCATGCGGCAGGGGCTGCGGTTCTGCGAAAAGGTGCGGGAATACGGCGGTAGGGCCGAGTTTGTGAAGATATGCGGCGCGGGTCATGGCACAGGCTGCTGGACCAGAGAGGTTATGGACTTAATCGGACAATTTCTGCAGGCTTACAGGGCAGGTCGTCCGTAAGGAATGTAAATCATCAGGGAGGAATGTCAAAGTGAACGCTTATGAAAACATCGTGAACCGCAGGAGCATTCGAAAGTACACCGGCCAGCCCATCAGTCAGGAAAACATTCGCAAGATCCTGGAAGCGGCAATGCTGTCTCCAAGCTGTGCCAACACCAGAGACTGGCAGTTTTTAGTGGTGCAGGACCGCGATATGCTGGGCCGCATGGCCGAAGCAAATGGCCGTCCCGCCGAACCTCTGCGCAAAGCCGCTCTGGGAATTATGGTGCTGGGTGACTTGGAGCGCGCTTTTCCACGTGCCAGAGAATATTGGGTGATAGACGGCGCAATTGCCGCAGAAAATATGTGTCTGGCGGCGAACGCTCTGGGGATTGGGTCGGTCTGGCTGGGCACCTGGCCCCAGATGGATCGGGTTGAAGCGCAACGCAAGCTGTTCTGTCTGCCGGACACGGTAATCCCCCATTCCATTCTGGCTTTTGGGTATCCCGATGAAACGCCGGATGCGCGGGGCTTCTATGAAGAAAACCGGGTGCATTTTGAGAAGTGGTGAGGGGAAAATGGTGGAACAAATAGAGATTGAAAAATCAGCGCCCCTCAAAAGAACCAGATATGGAACAGATCTGTAGGGATGCTTAAAAAGGAAGTTATAACCTGTTTTCAGGGTTTTTCTGTAATTTTTCGATCTTCTGGGAAGATTTATTTGACCCTTCCGAACGACGTTTCAAGTGACATTTTTGCAGGTATGAGGTGACACAAAAATTAGATTGACCTAATCGTCGGGACACTCTGACTTTTGCCCTCTTGCCCCGTCACCGATCAAAACCGGCAGGGCAAGGCGCAATGAGTTTCTGAAGCGATGCGGTACCCGCAAGCAAAAAATCACCCTCTGTGTGAGATCATCTCTCAACAGAGGGTGTTTTACGTTATACGACTGCCTCTACCAGCAGCCGATCTCCCACCGTAATGGTTTTAACGCCGACTTCCTTCTTTTGATTGAAATTGTAGCTGAGCATATAGCCTTTCTGCAAGTGGAAGTAATCCAGATAATCGGAAAGCTGCTGCTCGCCCCGCTCGTTATAGGCGT
>CAYSQF010000131.1:0-2410 GCA_964433105.1 uncultured Acutalibacter sp. | reverse complement strand
CAGGCCTAGCGGCCGACAAGACGCGCATCGGTTTTCCGGTGCGCGTCAGTTTTTTGCCCGCGCGATAGCACCAGTAAAGCCAGACCTAGCGGATCATGGTTGCCAGTGACAACCGTCCATGACCGTTCTTCGCTCCGCTATCACTCTAAAAAACACTGTCAGAAAAAACAATTTTGTTTGCAATCCACCTGACAGTAAAATATAGTCGCATATATCGAAGTTCTCGGGCTCTATTGCTAAAAATACAAAAACATAACCAGTCCGTTATAAGCTACCTATAACGCCTGTCGGGCGTGAAGGATCCACTTGGCCCGGTCTCTGGGATCAATTCCCCGGCGCTTGGCAATTTTTCCGAGCTCTGCGGGGCAGGGCTCGTACCCGGAAAAGCGGCTGCTCAGCACGCCCTTGCCGCCGGTTAAAATGCCAAAATCCACCGGGTAAGTGAGAGATGTTGCCACCGGGACCCTCGCCTCCATAGTCAGGGCGTCTTTGTGAATCACCGGAGAATCAAAGCTTCCCCTCATAGCGATCACGTCCCGGATTAGACGCCCCGCGTGCTGCTCACCGGCAGAAATATGCAAGGTGACCATTGGTTCCAACAGAGTGCAGCCGGTGTTTTCCAGACCATTCATCAGGGCCATAGGGGTTGCCGTAAAAAAGTCCAGCGGGTGAGTGTGAATCAGATGATGACTCCCGCCGGTAAGCGTGATTTTCAGGTCGGTGACCTCCCAGCCGAAAAGGCCCTGTTTCAGCGCGTCCGGCAGCGCCTGGGCAATATGCGCCTGGTATCGGGACAAGATCACCCGGTCGTCCACCACCGACTCAAACTTGAAACCGGAACCCCGTGCCAAAGGTTCAATGGCAAACTCAATACATGCCCAGCAGGGCTTGGGCCAGGTATAATTCTCTATGCCGACCCCCGACTTTGCGGGGGTTTCCTTGTAGATCACCGACGGGCTGTCAAAGCAGGCTTCCAGCCCGAACCTGTCCCGAAGGAAGGAGCCGATTACCTCAAGCTGGATCATACCGGTGATTTTGATGTACAGCTCCCGCTCCTCTTTCTCCCACTCCATGTCCAGCAGAGGGTCTTCTTCTGTCAGTTCTTGTACGGCTCTTACCAATTCCGGCATTTGTTCCGGCATTTTGGGGAAGACCTGTACCTTTAGCAGCGGCATAGCCAGACTAGCTTCCCGAGAAAGGGACTGCGTCCCGATCACGTCGCCAACCCGCGCCTGGGACAGTCCATACACCGCGCCGATGTCCCCGGCGGTGAGCTTGCCCATATCCACGGATCTATTGGCCAGGACTCGGCGAATCTGGGTAACCTTTTCTACCGGCTCCCTCCCCAGTAAGGGCACCGGGTCCCTGGTGGCAATGGATCCGGAATACAGCCGCACATGGGCCGCCTTGCCCATTCCCTTATCGTGCTCCACCCGGTAGACCACGCCGGAGAGGGGACCGTCCTCCTGGCGCCCGGCCTTCGGCAGCAGCAGAATACCGTCCAGCAGTTCCCGTACGCCTACGCCCAGCGCCGCCGCGCCAAGATACACCGGAAAGGCACGGCAGTCGGCAATCTGCTCCTTCAGCACCCGCAGCAGCACCGGCTTGGGAATGGGCTTATCCTCCAGGAAACAGGCTTCTGCCTCGGGGTCGTTTTCGATGGCAAGCTCTGTGAGAAAATCGCCCAGGGAACCCTGCGCCGGTTCCAGTGGAAATACCTGACAGCCGCAGTCCTGCAGATTCTCCCAGCGCTCCATGACCGCCAGGTCCGGTGAGAATCGGGCTGCAATTTCTTCAATCACTTCCTGGGGTCTCGCGCCCAGCCTGTCGAGCTTATTGATGAACAGCAGGGTAGGAATTTTCATCCGGCGCAAGGCATCCCACAGAGTCTCCGTCTGCCCCTGGATCCCCTCCACCGCTGAGACGATCAAAATAGCAGCATCCAAGACGGAAAGGCTCCGCTGCACCTCCCCGGCAAAGTCTACGTGCCCGGGGGTATCAATCAGGTTGATCTGACAGCCACCCCAAAACAGCATGGTTGATGAGGCCTTTATCGAAATACCTCTCTGCCGCTCAATATCCAGCCAATCGGTCTGGGTATTCTTCCCGTCAACGCTGCCCAATGTTCTGAGTTCCCCCGCCGCGTAAAGCATTTGCTCGGTAAGCGTAGTTTTCCCCGCGTCCGAATGTGCTACTATCCCAAGATTGATGATTTCCTTCAAGCTGCCCCTCCTATGTACCATTGAGTTTTTATATTTTCAGTTGTTTTTAGGCGGTGCCGCACGAAGCTTAACCGCATCTTCTTAGATGGTCTCCCCGTGTATTATATCATGATTGAGCCGCAGCGCGGCTCCTCTTTGAACATTTGACCCCCTGAGGTCAAATGTCTCATGCTTCAATGTTCTCCGGA
>CAYSQF010000130.1:0-2413 GCA_964433105.1 uncultured Acutalibacter sp. | reverse complement strand
TTGTCCCACCGAAAACCAACATTTTTTTCCGTAGTAAAAAACTGCTCGTTTTCAGACGCATTTCATCAAAAAATCCATTGACAAAAGCCTGCTCTTTGCGGTATCTTGTTTGTACGCTATAGAATTAACGAAAGGGCAATGCGGCAAAGCAACGCGTCATATGGAATTTCTTATGAAACATCTTTTCTCCCGGATGGACTCCGGTGTAAAACAAGCCGTCAACCTGGTGGGCCTGAACGGCATCTTCTGGTTTGCCTGGGCTTTTGGCTGCTATCAGACCGTCTATCTTCAAAACGTGGGCTTTTCGGCTTCCCAGCTGGGGCTTTTAAATGCCATTTCTTCCGGTGTGGCCATTGGCGCGGTATCCTTTTGGGGCATGATCAGCGACAAGATCGGTTCCCTGCGGAAGGTGCTGATCACCGTGCTGGTCGGCGGGTGCGCTTTATACGCCCTTACGCCGCTGATCCCCACAAACCTTTCCTTCTCCCCCGTGCTGCTTACCGCTTTCCTGCCTGCGGTCAATTTCTTCCGGGGGACACAGAGTACCTTTGCGGAGAATATCCTGGTGCGCAACTGCAACGAGTTGGGCTTGAATTTTGGAATGCTGCGCAGCGCCGGCTCTTTCCTTTTTACCGTTGGCAGCATGATTATTTCTTTCCTGCTTCCCACCGTAGGCGTATCCAACACCTTTTGGATAACCGGTGTGTTTATGATCCCCGTGGTTGTTTTCACGGTGTTTGTCCGGGAACCAAACGCCAGAAAGCCGGGCGGGAACAGGGAGAAGCTGGATGTGTCGGTGCTGTTCCGGAACAAGGCTTATGTCATGCTGTTGGTGTTCGCGTTTTTGTTTTATATCGCCAATTCCTGCGAGTCCACTTTTATCCCCTACTTTATGAACAGCGTAAGCATCCCCTCGGAACGGTACGGCGTGGTCCTTGCTTACCGCGCCCTGCTGGAGATCCCCTTCCTGCTGCTGATGGTCCGGCTGCGCAGGAAATTTCCCCTGCGGAACCTGGTGGCGGCGGCGGCCGTCCTTATGTCTTTGGAGTGCCTGGGGTTTTGCCTATTTGTCCGCTCCCTGCCGGTCATGCTGTTGTTCTGCACCTTCTTTGGCTTGGGAAACGGCTTGTTTATCGGATCCTCTCTCAATTACGTATATGAGCTCGCTCCGGACAATTTAAAGGCCAGCGCCCAGGCTTTTTACGCAGCTGTTTCTTCCGTTGCCGGCATTTTGGGAAACCTGCTGGGCGGTATGGTGTTCGACTCGATCAGCGCCAAACCTTTCTACCTGGTGGTGGCCTGCCTATATCTTTTAAGCGTTTTAATCTTTGTGCTGTCCTTCGCGGGGAAAAAGCGGGAAGCCGCCAAATCAGAATAAAAAGCTGTGTGCTGCTTAAAGGCAGCGCTGACTACGCTTCCCTTGGCGTCCCGGAGGAATTTCGCGGCATTGGTTAGCCCGGATCGCCCGAATCTCTTCAAAGGGCGTTCTGCCCGTAAGCTCCTTAAACGTGCGCAAAGCGTGGTATTTGCTGTATCCGCAGGCACAGCTCAAATCGTCCAGGGTGATTTTCCCTCAATATGACTGTCAATGTACTTTTGCATTTTACTTACTGCGATGATCTGATCGGTAAATTCCATCTCAAAGCCCCCAGATGCAGTATAGAATAGCAGCATATGATTTTCCCGACTGGAATTGCTAAGATTGCCCCGCTCCTGAATAAAAAAGCCCGCTACGACATTTTTTACATGCCATAGCGGGCTTCTGTTCTCTGCTTTTCGTTTCAGCCGATATGATTTGCCATTATAAAAGGCGGAGCAGAAAATCAGCACGCTCCCGGCCACAGCCAGAAGCCAGTCAAACATGACCGTAAAGAGATTGCAGACCACGGCGGCAATAGCAGCATTGCGCCCGCCGCAAAGTGAGGGACTCTTCCCGCCAGACGCCTTTGCAAATCTGGCTTGCGTCGGCTATGCCGGTCAACAGGGCAAATCCGCCGCAAACCATGGCAAGAACAATCTGGAAAAACAACCTCATCAGATAAACTCCTTGCCGCCCATATACATCCGCAGGGGTTCGGGGATCTTGATGGAGCCGTCAGCTTGCAGGTTATTTTCCAAAAAGGCAATGAGCATCCGGGGCGGGGCAACTACCGTATTGTTCAGGGTATGAGCGAAGTAATTGCCCTCTGCGCCCTTAATGCGAATTCCAAGCCGGCGCGCCTGGGCGTCACCCAAATTGGAGCAGCTTCCCACCTCGAAATACTTTTTCTGCCGGGGAGACCAGGCCTCCACGTCAATGCTCTTTACCTTCAAATCCGCCAGATCTCCCGAGCAGCACTCCAGCGTGCGCACGGGGATATCCATAGAGCGGAACAGCTCCACGGTATAGCCATACAGCTTATGGAACCAGTCC
>CAYSQF010000129.1:0-2416 GCA_964433105.1 uncultured Acutalibacter sp. | reverse complement strand
GCGCCTGCTCGTTGCGCACCAAGCCATTCGTCCGTACGCTCGTCCCCTGCTGTTTGCCGTGTCCTTCGGCGCGGCCGCGCTTGCCGTGCTCTGCGCCAAGGAAAAAGGGCGCTATTGGCATTGCCAATGGCGCCCTTTTAGATTTAAGTTTTCCTTTTGAAAGCCCTGCCCACTTTCTTCCGCTTCAAGCACCAAATCCGGTGTTTTCACCTAAAGCAGCCTTCTGTCCACCACATCCTCAATACTGCAGTGCCGTTTTAAGGCTTTCTTGATATAGCCCACAAACTCATCATAGGTCATGTCATCATAACAGAGATCATCGTAACAGTCTGGCCCCATACGGTGTTCTTTCTCATACTTCAGCGCTAATTCTCGCAGTTCCTCTGTTATTTTCCCATTCCACGGCATAATCACATCAGCTCCCTTAAAATTTTTAGTGCCTCTTCAAAAAATTTCGGAAACAACTCGCAGAAGATTTTTAAACTATCTTTTTTGCTTTGGAACAGCGTTCTTCCAAATTGTGCCCATGCCTCTGCTTCTATACTGCCTGATTGCAGCCAGTATTCAACCCTATGTCCATAACCAAAATTTATTTCTCCCTTTGACAAGCCACTTAAAATGTCTGAAATGCCGCGATAAGCCCTTTCCATAACAGGCTTCCCAGTAGCCGAAACACCACCAAATGCCGATTGATAGCGTCCTAATATGTATGCTTCAATGTCTCCTTCACTAATAACATTCAACGCCACATAGTCCTGCATCAGCGCCTCAGATAGTCTTTGACTGATCCTATGCCCCGCATCCAAGCTGTGGAAAAGCTCATGCGCTAAAGTAGTCGCATCCGCGCTCCGGTTGATTTCAATCATATCTTGTCCGGGTAAATAGCATGATTTCGCTCGCACCACTACGTATTTCATTGTCTTGTATTTCTGGCTAAGTACTTCTCGTATCTCTGGCGGCGCCGCCATCAAACCCTCATCAAAGTTCCGGCGCAAGTCTTCCGGCAACCCACTAAAATCCGTTGCCATCAGTTTATCCCTGGCAGCTCTCCCAACTTGAAAAACACGTTTTAAAAAGTCACTTTCTGCAACCTCTATCCGATCCGACACCAGGTCTGCCATCGTACTTTCCACCGCAGTTCGTTTATGCCTGCTGGTCATGCCGTTTTCCAGCTTCAGCCCCGCCTGCTGTCTCAGCAAATTCAGTGCGGATACGTCATACAGGATCTCCGCCGCCGTGTCGTGGCTCACCTTGCCCCATCGGCCGAACAGCTCCCCAATGGCCCGATCCAGCAGGGGGCTTCCCGTGGTCACGGTTTCATTTCCTGTCCCGCCGCCGCTTTGCCGCTCCGCGCTTACCGCTTCCATTCTATCATGGGACGTATCCCCCCGCAAGCCCTCCGTGCCTGCGTTTAAAGCACTGTTTCGCGGGGCCTCTTGCTCTGCCCCCGTCATCTCCGCCCATGGGATGTTTTCCGGCGCTATCTGTGTAGCTCCCGTATTGCTTTGCCCTTCATATCGGGCGGTCGCTTGACGCTGGGTCGCTTTCTCTTCGGCGTTATTGACTTCTCTTCCGCCTCGTATTATACTAGTCTCAACAGCAGACGGCACAGGCCCGGTCGTTTCGGACGTACGGGTGTGACTTCCTTGGAGGTATTCACCATCGGGGGAGTGCCGTTTGCTGTTTTCCGTTGTGTAAACTGTTGTGATCTGCAATGTACCCCGTCCCGGGTTATCAAACTGAACACAAACTACATTCCCGTCCGAAAAAGTTTTCTGAAAAATAACGGCATTTTTTATGCTGTTTTTCCCAGTCCCTTTATGTCCACCCGAAATATCGTCCGGCTCCGCTATTACCTCCGGCAGCACATTAAGCACCCATTCTTCCAAGTCTGGATGACCATCCGAAATATGCTTCACATCATCATTCGTGATAATTGCATCCCGGGAATCTACCTTATACCGCAATATATCGCTGACCTTTCTCAGGGACGCTTCTGACAGCTTTCCCAGGTACAGCTTTTCCAGCTTCTCGCCTTGGTGGCTTTTTCGTCCGGACCTCCATTTTTTAAAGAAGTCCGACACAGTTATATCGATTCCCGCAATGATATTCCTGAAAGTCTTTCCTTCATATCGAATGTTTGCCGCTTCGCTCTCTGTATATGGTGCCCGCTGACCATTCCTCCTGTCCTTCTCCGCCCGGGCCTGTTCCCCAACGGAACCGCTGCGCTGGGTTCCGCCGGGGGCCCCGGTTTTTTCATCTGCTCGGGGCGAGTGAATCGCCCCGGCATAATTCTCCGGCCTTGCGGCCTCCGAATTTACGGGCAATGCCCGTCCCTGCTTCGCAGGTGCCTGTCTCACTTCCTGCGCCATCTGCACCAGCCGGCCCAATTCCAGGTCGTCTACCGCATTGCCCG
>CAYSQF010000128.1:0-2489 GCA_964433105.1 uncultured Acutalibacter sp. | reverse complement strand
AACAGAGAAAATCCAACATGATTTTTGTGAGGAAGCACAGGAAATTTCCTATATAGTGAGCTATGGGCGTTATGGCTCTGCGCTTGCCGCAGCAATCGTCACAGCGGATGATTCAGTCCCCGTCCACAGCGGCGCGCACCACCTCGACAAACCGTTTTTCCGCCTGGTTCAGATGTTTCCTGCGCGGGTAGGTCATGGAGAGGTTCACCTCCACAGGGCTCTTCAGCGGATAGAGCTTCAGAGAACCTGTCTTTTCATCCAGCAGGGGGCCGAACTTCCTGCGGCAGTAGTCCGCCGGGCCGAGAAAAGCCCCCGTGCCGTTGGCGCACAGGGAAGAGAGAAGTTCGGCGTCCTCCGACTTGAATCCTTCTTTGGGTGTGAACCCTGCGTCCTCAAAAATTTCCTGATAAAAAGGATGCAGCCGTTTATTCTCGTACAGCAGAAGAAAGGGCATTTCCCTCAGAACCGCCAGAGACTGGGATTCCATCAGCATATGTTCCTTTTCCTGCCAGTCGTCACCGTAGATCTGGTATACATGCAGCCGGTTTACCACCACCGAAAAAGGATCGCCGCTGATCAGGGGAATATGCTCCATATTTTTGGGGATGTCCGTGTAGTGAAACGTGAAGTCCGGGATTTCCGTGGAGTGGGGCGTGGCGATGACCACCTCATATTCCGGATATTTGCGCGAAAACCGGCCCAGCGCCATGGGCAAAAAAGGGGGAAGGCCGAAGGGGGCGACCCCGAGAACCACCTTGCATCGCGTCGTGTTGGTGATGATCGATATTTCACGCAGCATCTTGTCCTGGGTGCTCAGGATTTTACGCCCGCCGCTGGCGAAACATTCCCCCGCCTGGGTCAGGGAGATGGTTTTTCCCCGAAACAGAAGCGGAGTGCCCACCTCATCCTCCAGACGTCGTATGTTTTCGCTTAAAGACTGCTGGGAGATAAACAGGCTCTCCGCAGCCTTGCTGAAGCTTTTGTACTCTGCGACCGTCAAAAAGTATTCGATATTCTGAAAATTCACAGAATCCCTCCCTCCGTTAAATATCCGCTGCCGATCATGCCGCCGCGGCCGAGTTTACCATTCGCCAGCGGCGTCGGTTTTTTCAGTATTCTCAGTATAGCATAGAACAGGGGAAAAAGAAATACAGGAAAAATCCTGTGAGGCAAAGATTTTTTGTGTTGGACTTTTCTTTTCATTTTCGTTTATGCTTCTAACAGATGCAAATGTGGAAACATAATCGGAAAGGAAAGTAAGAACATGAGTTACTCCAAACTGCCGGAGCTTTTTCCAGAAGAAAAAAGCATGCCGCTGGCGAAGTATTATTACAATTATCCCATGAAAGAGCTGCCGGAGGATGTAAAAAAGGTGGTACTGGGGCCACCTATGAACGTGGAGGACGCAGTGAAGGCGGAGAATTTTATCGACTGGCTGAAGCCCTGCGGACAGTACGAGAAGGTGGAAACCGGGTACTGTATGTTTCCGGATGGGAGCGGTTATATCTGTACCTATTTACATATTCCGGAGCATATCGATGTGAAAAAAATGTTCTGGTACATGAATTGGCTGAATGTACATTCCAAAAGCATGGTACAGGGTCATGGCAACCTGCGCTATAAGATCTGGAACCCGGCGGATCACTGGGATCATTACTTTGTGAACTGGACGGATAAATCCGATGGCATTCACACGACGGAGAGCCTGGACATGGGGGAGGGAGACCGGAAATACGATACCATCCGCCATCCCTACAATCTGCGGGAATTTGGCCTGACGGATGAGAAAATTGCCGGGATAAAGGCCTCTGGATGCAATGTAAACGAAATCTCGGACTGGGAATCTTTCGACGAGCCGGGCGCACACCTGACGCTGGAGCAGATCCGTCCATGCCCAGAAGGCGGGTATGAGCGCCGCTCGGCGGAGTGGATCGGATGGAGACCGGCAAAGGGCGGGAAGCTGATCCGCGAACCCCGTACCCGCTGCGACGGGGACTATCTGCGCAAGGTGGGTTACCACACGCTGATCGAATGGTACCATATGCTGGATTTCATCGATGATCTGTACGAGGAATATCACGACCAGCCCATCGACGCAGACTGATCCTTTGCCCGTAAATGCGGATTGACACTTTGCATCGTGTCGGGAATATGCTTTCCGGCGATATTACCACCTTCCGGGTGGAAGAGGACGGAACTTTGACCGCCACTGGCAGAATCTTTCCGGCGGTTTCCCTCTCCGCGATCCGTTTTGTGGACTGACAGGACGTTGAGACGGCTTCGTTTGAAACGGGGCGTGCGTGCAGTTCAAATAGAAAAATATAACAGTACAGAGGTGAAATAAAATGGCACAGGAAAACAAAATGGGGACCATGGCGGTCCCCCGGCTTCTGGTAAATATGTCTTTGCCGCTGATGGCATCTTTGCTGGTGCAGTCTTTATATAACATCGTGGACGGAATTTTTGTGGCCCGGCTCAGTGAAAACGCG
>CAYSQF010000127.1:0-2538 GCA_964433105.1 uncultured Acutalibacter sp. | reverse complement strand
CATTTCCACTGTCAATCAAACAAACCTCTTTGTCATTCAGCTTTACAAGCCCAATCTTCGCGGGGCTTTGGATATAGTAGCTGCTGTCTGAAATTTGTATCAATTCATACATGGTATTTATACCTCCGTCAGTATCTTGGATAAAAAATGATATTATAAACGGCGCAGACCACATCATAGGGATTATGATAGCTATGCGGTATATCCGCCTTAAAACGGATGGACTGATTTTCCGCGATCACAATTTCCTGGCCGTTTAAGACAAGCCGCAATGTGCCGGTCCGGACTAAAATGTATTCCTCCACACCGTTATTGTGTTTTTCCGACATATGCTTACAGCCCGCGTCAAATTCAATGTGGAAGATCTCCACATTTCGTATAGGGTCATACGGAAATAACGGATAGGCCCTCATACGCCCATTGTCCCCGATAATAGCCGCTCCCCGCGCAATATCAACAACGGTATATTCCGGCTGCTGTTCCTCTAAAAAAGAGGACAGCGGCACTTTCAAACCCGTCGCGATTTTCCATAGAGTGGTGATAGTTGGAATCGATTGACCTCTTTCTATCTGCCCCAACATGGGCTTGCTTACTCCCGTTATTTTTGCCGTATGATCTAAAGTTAGGCCGCGATTCGTGCGAATCTCTCTTAATCGCTCCCCGATTGTATTTACTGGCGCAGTCATATCAGCTCCTCCGAAAATGCTATAGCATCTTTATATATTATTATAACATACAAACGCAAAGAAATCTATCCTGCGTTCGGGCGGTTGTCCGTCAAATTTTCGTGTGTTGCTTTATGACTGGCGCACAGCGGCGGCATGGTTGCAAATCCTTTCTTTTCGGTTATAATTGAAGGAAAAAAGGAGCAGCGATCACACGCGTATGAAATACCAAAATGTTACGGAGGGAGTTTTTCTTTCCCGCCCCAACCGCTTTATCGCCAAGGTAATGATCAACGGAATAGAGGAGACGGTCCACGTGAAAAATACGGGACGCTGCCGGGAGCTGCTGATTCCCGGAGCCCGGGTCTGGCTGGAGCGCTCCGGCAACCCCCGCCGAAAGACCGCCTACGACCTGTTCGGAGTCTACAAGGAGGGGCTTGGCCTGGTCAATATGGACAGCCAGGCTCCAAACAGGGCCGTGCTGGAGTGGCTGAACCGGCAAAGCGCCGCCGCCCTTTCCCCGGAAGGACTCGGGGAAGACCGGCACAGCCCAAACGTCTCCTCGCCGTTTCATCCAATTACCTTTATCAAGCCGGAATACACCTATGGGAAATCAAGAATTGACTTTTACTTGGAAGAAATGGGGACGGCTTCTCCCCCGGCGGGAAGGGATTCCTCCCCTGTCCGAAAATGCCTCATGGAGGTAAAGGGAGTGACCCTGGAGAAAAATGGGATCGCCTACTTCCCGGACGCTCCCACAGAGCGGGGAGTCAAGCACATTGAGGAGCTGTCCTCCGCCTGCGGCAATGGATATGAATGCTTTCTCGCCTTTGTGATCCAGATGCCCGGCATTCTGGAAATCCGCGCCAACGATGAGACTCACCCCGCCTTCGGGGAGGCGCTCCGCCGGGCCCGCAAAAGAGGCCTGCGGATCCTGGCTCTGGGCTGCCATATGGAAACCGATTCCATAGAAATCTGCCGGTGGAGGGAAGTCACCCGGATTTAAGCCAGAAAAGCCCCGGAAAGGGATCCCTCGTTAGCCGCGAAAGCCGCCAAAAAAGTAAAAAAATCCCACTGTGTCTTGTCAAAATATAACCGGCCAAGCGCTCCGCCGGCCGGTTATAAATTCACATTGGCTCTGGAATGTCCCAAAAAACCTTCTGGAACCCTGAGGACATCTAGCCATACACAGTGGGAATCTCATCCTATCCTATTTTATTGACATACCATAAATTCTTACGCTTTCACAAACTGAGCCACCTGCTTATCCCATACACAGATATGGTTCAGCAGCCAGTCCACCACGTTCTTCTTCACAGCCTCCACAAAAGCCTCGCTGGGGCCCTCTTCCTCCACCAGCATATCCTCCAGCTCTTCCACCTGCTTCACAAAAGCGGCGTGCTGCTCCTTGTGGGCGGCCAGCAGCGGATAGTTGTTCTCCTCCTGCAGCTTCTCCTCATCCGCAAAGTGCTTATTGGTGTAGTCCATCAGGAATCCAAGCGTGTTCGCCGCCACCGTCTTCTCTGTTCCCGGCTTACATTCCTCTGTCAGCTTGTTCACTCTGGCGATCAGCTCCTGATGCTGGGTGTCAATCAGCTCATTTCCTGTTCTCAATGCCTCATCAAATACAATTGCCATTTCCTTACCTCCTGTCATTCACCGGAAGCTCCCGCTCCCTGTCTCCGCAGCGCATCCATTTCTCTGGTAATACACTGATTCTCTTAATCAATTCGCCCGGCGGCGCTCCGAAGCGTGTCTGAAAACCGCGGGAATCAATTTTCAGACAGCCCTAAGACCTGCCGTTTGGATTCCCTGCTATTATAGCAAACAGAAGTATGAATTGCAATTGTCTTCTCCGCAAGTTATCCGGCCT
>CAYSQF010000126.1:0-2564 GCA_964433105.1 uncultured Acutalibacter sp. | reverse complement strand
CAGCAAAAGGGTATTCCCCACCAAAACAACTGCCGCCAGCAGCACGTATTGGACAACGGATCGTCCGATACCGGCTTTGCTTTGAAATACGAGTTTTCGGTTCACCGTATAGTTAACAGCAGCGCTGACAATCCTTGCGCCGATGTTGGATACCGTCAGATTTCCCGTCAAAAGCAGCAAGAGCGAGTAAAGGCTGTAGTCTATCAAAAAGCTGAGAAAAGAAGATGCCGAGAATTTCAAAATTTCTTTATATACGCGGCAGGAGTCCTTTACCGTATCAAAATGGGAACCCGCATTCTTATCCGTGTAGATGGTTTCTATTTCCACTTCGGCAACCGGGATTTTCTCCTTCGCACACGCCAAAAGGACATTCATCTCGTACTCATACCGCTGTCCGGGGATAGATAGGAGAAACGGAACCAAACCGCAGCCAAAAGCCCGCAGCCCGGTCTGCGTATCATGAACGGAAAGCCCTGTGGCCAGCCGATATACAAAACGGGTCACGGAATTTCCAAATCGGCTGCGCAGCGGCACATCCTTCTTGAACGCCCGGCTGCCAAGAACTAACGCGTTCGGATGCTCCTCTGCGTAATCGCATAGCTTCAGCGCATCACTGACCGTGTGTTGGCCGTCTGAATCCATTGTGACCACGGTGTAACCCTCCGAAAAATTTTCCTGAATATAGGCAAGGCCTGTCTTTAGGGCACAGCCTTTTCCCGCATTCCGTTCATGCTTCAAAACAAATGCGTATTCCCCGGCTTTACTAAACAATTCTGAGTATTCTAGTCCGCTTCCGTCATCTACAATAACAAGTTGAAATCCCGCAAGAGAAACCTCTTTTGCCAGAGCTGGGAAGCGGCTGTCCGGTTCATATGCCGGTATCAATACAATTCTTTGCTGCTCCATTGTTGACACCTCCTTGAAAAGGGAAAGGATTTCTCAATTTGGAATTTCTTCCAAATCGGTTATCCATAAAACTGCATTTTCCTATTTTTCTTTTCTGCGAATCAACACGAAGGGAGTCATCTCATTTCCATTGCCCGCCGGATTATCCTTCAGCAAAGCTAGCAGAAGCGGCTTGTCCAATGGAGACTTTGGGGAAACAGCCAATATCTCGCCTCCAAAATCATTGATATCTGCAATGCAGCAATGCACTCCCGTTTCCTTTTCCAGCTTTGCCGCCGCTTTTTCGGGTTCCTTGGGGGGCAAAATACCAAAATTCTCGTACTGTTTAAAGTAAGTGCTGTAAAAGCCATCTAACTCCGCCACCTTGGGGCCGGTAATTTTATAGAAGATGCCGCTTTTTCCAAATATCCGCCCAACTCCTGCGGCCAAGGCGGCCCAAATCACTTTAGGTTTTCCGCAGAGCATGATAGCCACCTGCATTTTATATTCGTTGTGTACACCGACGCCCGCCCCATCGTTTGTTCTTGCGAAACGCGAGAGGAATTTTGCCGTGCGTGACAGCTTAACCTTTTCTTTTGGGATAACATTCTTTTGGCACAGCGACACTATTTTTTCACTGATGTATACACAATCCCCTTCTTGAAAATAGGGAAGTACATAGCGGCACATCAACTCAGACAGATTTTCCCCTACATAGATTTGGTGAGTGTGGATAGGGCAACGGTAATATTCCACATTATTGACACGCTTCAGCAGAGTTTTTTCCGGGTTTGTTCTTGATATTTCTTTGATGCTGCACATAGTGATCACCAATCCTAAAATCTTAATAATCCTCGTTATTCCCCGTTCGGGTAGTACACCTCAGGTTCTCCCGGCGCACATGCTGGCACCCATGCAATTCGTCTTTGGGCTGTTTTTGTATCTCCATGAAAAGGGGCAGAGGGCTGTCAATACAGCGGCCCCCTGCCCCAACGTATTTTTATGGCTGCTTGCCGCCACGCATTCCGCCGCCCATATTTTCGCGCTGAGTTCCGCCCATGCCGCCCATGCCGCCTGCGTTGGAATAGACCAGGCTGTCCATAGTGATGGATGTTTCGGAAGAACCAACAACAAGTGTATAAGAGCTTCCCTGTATGATATCGGAGCAGCTTAAGAGCACGCAGGAGAAGTCCTGATCCGTCTCCCTGGTCAGAAGAATGTTGCCGTCCGAATCTTTCAGGGTGACCGTGGTGCCCGCTGTCTGATTTCCTACCGATGCCATAATGACGCCCTGTGTGGAATCAGAACTGAAGTTTTGCGCCATACTGGTGGCCCCGGTACCAATAAAGGTACCGCCGCTGATGGTTCCTGTGGATCCATAGTCCAGGATAGAGGTGTCTCCCGTATTGGGTCCGGAGGTCGTGACGGATCCGCCTGTCATGGAAAGCGATCCATTGGAATCTACTGCGTCACCGGAGGCGCGGATATCAATGCTGCCGCCGGAAATAGTCAAGCTGCCGCCAGAAGAAGAGAACCCTCCCCCGCCAAACTGCGTATCTCTGCCGCCCATACCGCTTGAGTCCGCGCCGCCTGCGGCGTTGATCCCATCATCTGTGGCAATGATAGAGATTTCTCCTCCGGAAATGTCTATGGTAAGCCCCTCCAGCCCTTCATAGCTT
>CAYSQF010000125.1:0-2640 GCA_964433105.1 uncultured Acutalibacter sp. | reverse complement strand
AATTGCTACGGAGCTTTCCCGAATGCCCATTGAAAATGGCTATTCCCCCGCACTGTTGACGGAGATCAGCGAGGTGGAGGAACGAATCAATTCTACGGCGGACGGCTCTATCACCTCCTTCCAGGCCATTTTTATTCCTGCGGATGACATGAACGACGGCGCTGTGCACGCCATTTCCCAGCATCTGGACGGTCAGGTGGTCTTGGACCGCAAGGTCGCGGAAAAGGGGCTGTATCCCGCCATAAATGTGTTTTCCACAAGCTCCCGCATTGTGGATCCCGAGGTGCTGGGCGAGCGGCACTTTACGCTGGTGGAGCGCTCTCTTGCGGTGCTATCCCGCTATGAGGAGCTGGAGCAGATCGTGGCGGTGCTGGGCATTGATGAGTTAAGCGAGTCGGATCACAACACCTTCTTTCGAGCAAGAAAGCTGCGGAATTACTTCTCGCAACCCATGTATGTGGCGGAACAGTATACCGGCATCCCCGGCCAGTTTGTGGCTATTGAGGATGTGTTGGACGATGTGGAGGCAATTCTGGATGGTGTCTGCGATGATGTGGACGAGCAGGAATTTACCTATATCGGTTCCTATATGAAGACTCAAGGATAAGGCAAAGGATGGAGAGCAATGGCAAAAGCAGATCAATCGGTACAGCAGGGATATGGCAGAGGCAGCATCTTTGCCCGTGTGATCGACGCGGAGGAAGGCTTGCATTTGCTGTCTGGCGTTTCTGCCATCCGCGTGCGGAGCAAGGGTTACAACCTGTTGATCATGGAGGATTATCTCCCTACGCTTGGAAAGCTGGAGGGGGATATTGCCTTTCTCACTGAGAACGGTGAGGAGTTTCTGGAAAACATCCGGGGCTTTTACAAGCACCAGCACAATGAATTTACCCTGCTGATCCAGGAACGGGGCAAGCCGGAGGAGGAGATCCCATGATGCTGCCGGAAATCGCATGGCGTATTTTTGCGGAAATTCAGCCGGCCCTGCCCTATGTGATCGCAGTGGCGGCCATAACGCTGCTTCTGCTGCCGATCCTGCTTTTTCTGTGCCGGCGCCTGTGGGTATCCCAGAGACGGTTCCGTTGGCTGAGCCTGTTCTTTGGCCTAAAAGCAAGTGAATGTGTGCGCGTGGCCTGCAGCTGGATCAAACTGCTCCTGGTGCTCGCTTACTTAATTGCGTTCCAGAAGCTGAGCCTGATTCATTACGAATTGTTGCTGATCCCCGGTTTGCTCTATGTGCTCTCTCCCTGGGACTGGCTGCGGATTCCCGGCCGGCTTTTGTGGCTGGTTCTGGAAATGGCAGGGCTATTAAGCTGTAACCTGATTTGCGGATATATCCGCGAAATGAGCAGCGGCCTGCTGTTTCCTGCGGTGTACTGTCTGATGGCGTTTCTGGAAGGATTGTTTGCCTGTTACCTGTTTTTGACGGAGATTAACGATATTTCGGCTGGGAGGGCGTTGAACCTTGAACGAGAATGGAAGAGTGAAAGAAGAAACTCCGAATCCGACTGAATTCGGCGGTTCCCGGCCTTCTGGGGCCAGACACTATAAGGGAGATGCATCCTCACGGAACAAGAAAGCGCCCCCTTCCCGGAAGCCAAAGCGGGCAGCGGAGCCGACCACAAAAAAGGGTTTCAAAAAAAGGCTGGGTCCCGGGGAAAGAAGATGGCGCCGGTTGGGTCCCAAGGAGCTTCTGCTGCTGATCCTCCCCGTAATTGCTCTGACCGTGGCGGCCGTGGCTATGTACTTTATGACACGAGAAGCTTCGTCTTACACCATTCAGGGGCAGGCGTATCAGTATTATGCCGGCAGCGCTTATCCTTTGACAGAAGGGGCCCAGCTCCGCCGCTCGGAGGACGGAGAAACCCTGATGGTTCTGGACAACCGACAGGACGTTCTTTCCAGCCTGCCCATCTATTTCGAGGATAAGCAGGTAGTCGCTCTTCCGCATGACATGGCGTATTACAATCCTCGGCAGGGGAATGCGCTCTGTGTTCCCTATTTTTCGGAAATTTCCTACCGTTCCTCCGGCACGGCTGTCGTACAGCGGGAAAAAGAGGAAACGGCCCTTTCCGGCGGTTTCCTCTATGATGGGGGAGATATTTATCTGTTTTTGGAACCTGTCACTTTGACGTTTAACGGCTACACCCTGGAACTTCCTTTCCTATCCTATGTGGAGGCCCAGGGGAAGGGATCTGTTACGGTTTACAATTTTGAGTCCGGCGATTTTCTGATTGAAGCGCCCACCGGCGAAGCAACGGCAACCGGCGGCGGCGGAGATTATACGGTTTCCCTTCTTGGTGATTCCATGCAGGACTATCAGGGAGAACGAACGCTGCTGGTTAATCGGCCCGATATTCTGGATTCCCTGTTTTAAAGGGACGGAAGCAAGTATTGGAAGGAAGTGTGGCACAGAATGAAAAAAATATTGGCTGTGTTGGTCGCGTTGATGGCTGCCATTACTTTGGGAGCCGCCATTTCTGTCAGCGTTCTCACTCAGCTGGGCGAGGACGGATTTGCCATACCTGCTTCCGCAGAAATCACCAGTGAGCTGGATCGCGGCGATGGGCAGGCAGAGCCTTTGGTGGCAGTCAAATATGAGGACACTGTCTATACCTCTCTCATGGGTACCTACGTGGG
>CAYSQF010000124.1:0-2725 GCA_964433105.1 uncultured Acutalibacter sp. | reverse complement strand
GTTCAGACGGGTGATTTCATTCTGACGCATCCGCAGCGTATCCTGCATAAGGGAATAGTTTTTGACGAGATTTCCAGGTTCTTGCCAACCGGAGAAGAATTCTTCATCGCGGTAGATGCCGCCCCATTGATTTTCTATTGCGTCATTGACCGCACTGATTGGAAGGATCAGTCTTCTGCGAAGAGTGCTGCAAAGTACCAGTGTAAGCACAGACGCAAGCATAAAGGTAACCAGATAAAACCCTTTCAGGTCATTCATGGCGGAGACCAGAGGTGAGCAACGTACAGCAGTTGTGATATAGTATTTGACTGCGTATGTATCGCCGTTTTCGGCTTCGACCAGATTGTCATAATCGTAGATGCAGCCCTGTTCCAGCACGATCAGATCGGTAATGCTTCCGTTGCTGACCTGCTGGCGGGTATCCCACAGACCTTGGGCCGAAAGAAGGGCGCACAGATTGTCGTATGTTCCCGCTTCAAAAGACAGTGGATTGCTTTCGTCATAATCGCTGACTTGTAGGTTGGTTGAATAGATGGTAACAGCATCTTCGGTATCCGCACCGCTGTCATACAGAGTGTGCCAAGGCACCTGTTCGGTTTGGATGACTTCGCTGTAGGAGTATTCATATACCATGGTCTCGGTGCCGTCTGGGTAATACTAGTGAATGTCTGGCTCCAGGGAATACAGGGCGTTTTCAAACTCCTGTGACGAAATGTATTCGACCCGATCGGCACGAAACTCCACACCGTCGAAAACACCGGTGAAACGCATAGCCTTTACATCAAAAGCTATGATAGTGGACCAACCGTCCGAGCCAAAGCCGGAATGGTCCAGACTGTCCAAGTCGAGAAGGACTCTGGTATATCCGCTGCAATTCATAGCGGAGTCGGCGTTGGCATTTTCCCAGTATTCCTCGGTGTCGTAGGCAAAGAATAGATAATCTTCGCTGCAGGCGACCGGGGTTCCATCTCCGTCATAGACCGCAACGGCGGTCTGCCAGTTAAAGCTGTTGTCCGAACTGAAATAACAACTATCGCCATTATAAGTTCTGACCCGATAGGCCTGATTGCTTCCATAGGCGAGCTTGCGCCAAATCTCCGCCTCCACCGAACCGGGGAAGTGGGAGCGTTCCGCCCATTCCAGATCAAGGGTACTCATGGCGCTGTTATATATTTCGCCACGCTCCTCATAAAAGTCCAGATAATGGAGTGCGCTGTTCCATGTGATCCACACCACTGGTACGAGCCAGGCTAAAAGAAAAGCGCCGCATACGAGCCATGTTACGGCAGTTGTGGAATGAATTTGCTTTTTCAAAGCTTCATCCCTCCAATCGGTATCCTGCTTTAATGACCGTCTTGATACAGCCCGCATACGGACCCAGTTTTTCACGCAGACGCTTAATGTGGGTGTCCACCGCCCGGGACTCACCCTCGTAATCGTGGCCCCAGCATTTTACCAAAAGCTGTTCACGGCTCATCACAAGGTTTTTATTTTGCATGAGGCAGCGCAGCAAGGTGTATTCCTTTGGGGTAAGTACAACTTCCTTTTTCCCCGCAAATACTTTTCTGGTGGAGATTTCAAGGGTAATCCCGCCCGCTTCCATGCGGTCACCGGCAAGAACATTCCGATGATTCCGCTTGATAAGGGCCATTGTCTTGGCATACAGAACAGACATGGTAAAGGGCTTCGTTACATAGTCGTCTGCCCCTAATTCATACCCCAAAAGTTTGTCATCTTCATCGGACAGGGCGGTAAGAAAAATGATTGGAACATCGTTGGTTCTGCGAACTGCGCGGCACACAGAAAGTCCGTCCAGCTCCGGCATCATAATGTCAAGCAGTACGGCGTCATATTCATTTTCCTCAATCAGCTCCAGTGCCTGTATTCCATCGCAGGCTTCAAACGGCAATTCCCCTTTGCTGCTGAAATAGTCGCATAGCACTTCCCGCAATTTGGCCTCATCTTCCACAATGAGTATCTTGCTGTTCATGATGCTTTCCCTCCTTTTGCCCAGACTGTACAAAACGGATTTGTATTTTCTGTGACAGATGGGACATAAAAATCATAATTTTTCAGTCAGCCGGATGCACTTTTTAACGTACGCGGGTGCATGATTTTACGAATTTCAGCGGTACATCCATGCGCTCAGCCGTTTGCTGCAGGCTCATTCCGCTGTCAATGAATCGAAGGCAGACGGACTTTAAATTTTCGCCGATTTCTATAATGTGCTTATCAGGGTCGTAAATTCGTACTGCCCGCTGACCCCATGAGCGTTCTTTTACCGGGTGAACATATTCAATATTGTCCATCTGTTCAAGCCGGTTTATGAAACTGTCAAAATCATCTTCCTCAAAATAAAGCTCTGCATTTTTAGAACGGAAAATTATATCCTGTTCTGACGCTCCGATAAACTCCCGCCAGCTGTCCAGAGTCTGCAGACATACGCCGCCTGTTAGTGTCACATTCGCGCCGAAATCCGCGGTTACCCGCAGGCCGAGCACCTGAAAGTAAAATGATTTTGATTTTTCCATATCTGTGACAGCCAGAAGGGGATTTTTGAATTTCATTTTCAGCAGCCTCGCTTTCAGTATAAATTAAATTTTGGGTAAGTATATCACATTACAGGAAATGCCGCAATACAGTCAAATGTGAAATAGGGCATTTACAATTATTACTGTGGATAATATAATGTAAAAAATAATGTTAATAATAGACCAGAGAGAAA
>CAYSQF010000123.1:0-2907 GCA_964433105.1 uncultured Acutalibacter sp. | reverse complement strand
ATGATTTTGCCATGACGGTTGGCGGGAAGGTCTACACGGACAGGAAAGAAGCCGGAACCGCCCTGATCGCTGCCTGCGCCGGATTAAAGGCTGTTCATTCGTCCGGCCAGGTAGGGGAGTTTCACGGCTTTTCTATGTCAGCGGAGTTTGACAGCTTCCATCAGGTCTATACGCTGACGTTAAAGCGCCAGTGCAGCTACAAGATCGAGGTCGGGAAAGACCCGCTTGGAAACCTGCAGCGTATCAGCAATGCACTGTCTGGGATTGGAAAGAAGGTAACCGACACAGAGCAAAAGCTGGAGACGCTGCACCAGCAGTTAGCTACGGCAAAGGAGGAAGTGGCAAAGCCTTTCCCAAAGGAGCAGGAACTGGCAGAAAAAACAGACCGCCTTGCAGAATTAAATGCCCTTTTGAACATGGACGAAAAAGGCACATCGGAGACGCTTGGCATGGACGAAACGGCGGAGGTAGCAGAACTTCCGAGAAAAGCCATGACCTATGCTGGCAGGGTGTCGGAGGCTTCCCGGATAGCAGACAGCCCGCACAGGGCTTCCGTGCTTGGGAAGCTGAAAGCGACGCAGAAGCGGCTTGCCGGGGAACAAAGCGGCAGGCAGAAACCGGAAAGGAAACAGGAACAGCAGCTATAAACGAGTACCATCCCGTCAGCGTTCTGGCGGGATGATTTTTTAATGGAGGTAAGAATGGCAGGAAAAAGAGACCAGCAGATGAAGGAGATCACCGAGCGGCTGGAGCAGGGCGTAAAAGAGCTGTTTACATCGGAAATGTACACGGAATATCTGAAAACCATGTCCCAATTCCATAATTACAGCTTTAACAATACCCTTCTGATCGCCATGCAGAAGCCGGATGCGACTTTAGTGGCAGGTTACCAGGCATGGCAGAAGAAATTCAAGCGGCAGGTGAAGAGAGGGGAGAAGGGCATCCAGATCATTGCCCCGGCCCCGATCCGTGAAAAAGAGGAAGTGGAAAAATTTGATCCGGTGACTAATGAGCCGATTTTGCGCCCGGACGGGCAGCCGGAGACGGAAGAAGTGGTGCATACGATTCCACGTTTCCGTGTGACAACGGTTTTTGACGTTTCACAGACTTTCGGGGAGCCGCTGCCGGAACTGGAGGCACCGGAGCTTATGGGGACGGTGGAAAACTTTGAAATCTTCATGCAGGCGATCCGGGAGGTATCGCCTGTGCCCGTCCGGTTTGACGGGATCGAGAGCGGCGCGAAAGGATTTTACAGCAACGTCAATAAGGAGATCGTCATTCAGGATGGCATGAGCGAAAGCCAGACCATGAAAACAGCCGTCCACGAGACTACCCACGCAAAGCTCCATGACCGGGACATTATGGAGGAACTTGGCGAGAAGAAAAACCAGATGACGAGGGAGGTGGAGGCAGAAAGTGTGGCGTACACGGTCTGCCAGTATTTTGGGCTGGATACTTCTGATTATTCGTTCCCGTATATCGCCGGATGGAGCAGCGGCATGGAAATGAAAGAACTGCGTTCGTCGATGGATACGATACGGAAAACAGCAGGGAAATTTATTGACAGCATGACGGAAGTGATGCAGCGGCTTATGCGGGAAGAACAGGAAAAGGAACATCCGGAGAAAAGCCAGGAATTTCCGGAGCAATCGGAAGAATACCAGCAGGTAGAGTTTTATGATGTGCTGGCATTATTTTTAAATGGCCGTGTAGACAGGGAATCCCTGCCGGAAGGGATTTTCTGTTATGACCTGCGTGGGGCAGATTATGATCCCGGACATCCCCTTACCGTGGAAGATTATGTGGCAGTCAACCATGCAGCCACGGTTCTGACAGTGGTTCCGGTCACAATGCCGGAGCAGAGGTATCTGCGGCTTGGCGATGGGCTGAATTTTACCGGAGGCGAGCAGACCATACCGGAGTACCTGCTGGAGATGGCAGAAAGAGATATAGAAGGTGACAAAGAGCTTATGGAAAGCGCCATCGGGCGGAACAATGAAAACCTCTATCTTTCCGGGACGGAAGAACGCTATGCGATTTACCAGATCAAAGATAATTCCGAAGAACGGGGATACCGGTTTATGGGACTGGATTTTGTAACTTCCCATGGTATGGCGGTGGATGCGGCAGATTATGCTTTTATCTACGGCGGGCGTTTATCGGGAGAGGAAACCTTAGACAGCCTGTATGAGAAATTCAATCTTAACCATCCGGCTGGGTATCAGGGGCATTCCCTCTCCGTGAGTGATGTGGTTGTCATGCAGAGGGACGGGCAGACGAAGGCATACTATGTAGACAGTTTTGGGTTTAAAGAGCTGCCTGATTTTGTCCGGCAGCGCCTGCATGAAGCGGAAATGAACCGCAAAAGAGAAGATGGTGCTGTCACGCTGGATACTTCGGGAATTGAGATCGAGCAGCATGAAGGGCTGTGGCATACGGCAGACAAGCGTGAGATTGCGGATGAAATCTTTTACCTTATGAAGCATAACGAATACGGGGATTCGGTTGCAGCCGTCATCGTCAATGCGGATGGGGAGCTGGTAGCACAGGAATTGGAAAACGGGTTTGACCGTGGAGCAATGGAGACCATCCGTGAATATCTTGCCGGGAAGGGGATTGCATGGGAGCCGGAGGCAGAGGAAGCCGCTGAGATTCCGATGAGAAAGCAGTATCCGCCTGTTTACCGCAATACCCTTGCCTATGCAACGGAGCATGGTGCCGCTGATGAATACCTTGATTCCAGAAAATTAAATATTGACTGTAAAAGGGCAGTAGAGGAAGCAATCCGAAGCCATTTTGACGGGATGCACCTTGCTCATGATGTGGTGGATGGTGTACTGGAGGAATACGGGCCGGAAAGGCTGTCGTTTGTCCTTGCCTGCACGGTGCAGTATAAGGAAAGCGACG
>CAYSQF010000122.1:0-3101 GCA_964433105.1 uncultured Acutalibacter sp. | reverse complement strand
AAGCAAAGAGAAAAGGCCGACTTTACGCCGGCCTTTTCTCTTTGCCTGTCAAAGCGGGAAACGGTCACTATGGCAGAAAATCAGTGAAAGATAGTGTGAACATTGCACAAAACTGGAGAAAGAAACAGAAAAAATTCATATATTTTTTGGATTTTGCCATTGTATTCCCTGCCGAAATGCTTTATAATAAAAAATGCCTTGTAAGGTGAGATGCGCGAAACAGGGAAATAACCCGGCTAAAAGCGGCACACCCGCTCTGCGGCTGTGGAAGGAGAGAAAGGAATATGAACCAATATCAGGCAAAAAATATTATCAACCTGGCGGTGGCGGGCCATAGCGGCGCGGGCAAGACCTCTTTGGCCGAAGCCATGTTGTATCTGGCTGGTGCTTCCGATCGCCGGGGCAAGGTAGGGGACGGCAACACCGTTTGCGATTACGATCCCGAGGAGATCCGCCGGAAGGCTTCCATTTCCGCTGCGGTGGCCCCTTTAGAGTGGAAGAATAAAAAGATCAATCTGCTGGACGCCCCCGGCCTGTTTGATTTTGAAGGCGGCTTGTGCGAGTCCATGCGCGCGGCGGATACAGCCCTTATCGTCATTTCCGGCAAGGACGGCATAGCTGTCGGCACGGAAAAGGCTTTTGAAGCCGCTGAAAAGCGGGGCCTGGCGAAAATCTTTTTCGTCAACGGCCTGTGCGATGAGAGCGCCCGGTTCTACCGGGTATTTGAGGATTTGAAGGCCCAATTTGGTCCGTCTGTCTGCCCGGTGGTGGTGCCCTTTATCCAGGACGGCCAGGCCAACATTTATATCAATCTTTTAGAGTATAAGGCTTACGACTACTCCGGCGGCAAGCCGGTGGCTGTGGCCATGCCCGATATGGGCGACCGACTGGAAGGCCTGCGCACGGCTATTTACGAAGCCGTGGCTGAAACGGATGACGCCCTGTTCGAAAAGTATTTTGCCGGCGAGGAATTCACACCTGAAGAAGTGATCGTGGGCGTTTCCAAGGGCGTAAAGTCCGGCACCATTTCCCCTGTATTCTGCGGGGACGCCATGCTCATGCGGGGCATGGAGCAATTCCTGGACGGTATCAGCTGGCTGGCTCCCTCCGCAGAGGAAAAGGCCGGGGAGATCGGCCTGGATATAGACGGCAATCCCGTGGAGCTTTCTGTCAATGAGGACGGCGCTGCGGTGGCTTTGGTGTTCAAAACCGTGGCCGATCCCTTTATTGGGAAGCTTTCCTATCTGAAGGTCATCTCCGGGAAGGTTTCCACAGAGACCCAACTGGTAAACATGCGTACCGGCGCTGCCGAGCGCGTGGGCAAAACCGTCATGATGGTGGGCAAAAAGCAGGAGGATGTAAAATACATTGGCGCGGGCGATATTGGCGCCGTTCCGAAGCTTACATCCACCAGCACCGGCGATACCTTGTGCGCCCCCACCCGGAAGGTCGCGCTGGAAGGGATCGAGTACCCCACCCCGGCACTGTCGATGGCCCTGGTGCCTAAGAATAAGGGCGAGGAAGATAAGATCGCCCAGGGCATGCTCCGGCTGGCCGAGGAAGATCCCACCCTGCATTTCTCCACCAATGCCGAAACTCACGAAATGGTAATCGGCGGCTTGGGAGAGCAGCATTTGGATGTCGCGGTTTCCAAGCTCAAGTCCAAGTTTGGCGTGGAGGTTACCTTGAAAACTCCGAAGGTACCTTACCGCGAGACGATCCGTAAAACGGTCCAGGTCCAGGGCCGCCATAAGAAGCAGACCGGCGGCCACGGCCAGTTTGGCGATGTGTGGATCGAATTCTCCCCCTGTGACAGCGACGGTCTGGAATTCAGCGAGCGTGTGGTTGGCGGCTCTGTGCCAAAGGGCTTCTTCCCCGCAGTGGAAAAGGGTCTGCGGGAGTGCATTTTGAAAGGCCCACTGGCGGGTTACCCTGTGGTAGGGCTTTCCGCCGTGTTGTATGACGGTTCATATCATCCGGTGGATTCTTCGGAAATGGCGTTCAAAACAGCGGCGTCCATCGCTTACCGTGACGGTCTTCCCAAGGCAAACCCGGTTTTGCTGGAGCCGATTGGTCATTTGAAGGCCACCGTGCCGGATGGCAACATGGGCGATGTAATGGGCGAAGTGAACAAGCGCCGCGGCCGCGTGCTGGGAATGGAGCCTGCGGGCGCCGGCCGGCAGACCGTGGAAGCCGAAGTTCCTATGGCGGAAATGCACGATTTCTCCACCTTCCTGCGCCAGAGCACCCAGGGTAGGGGGTCCTTTACCTTTGAGTTTGAGCGTTACGAGGAAGCTCCCGGCAATGTGGCCCAAAAAGTTATTGAGGAAGCAAAGGCGGGAAGCGCTGAATAATTAAGAGAATACCCCGTCGTTTTCAAGAGCGGCTTTTGCAAAGCATCGCAGTGAAATGATGTGGAAGAAGAAAGTCCCCGCAGGCGTTGGCTTGCGGGGATTTCGGTTTTATTCGTCCGGGAAAAGTCTTGTCTTTCCTCCCCCCCATGTGGTATACTTTTTAACAAGGGTCAAAACCCAAAATCTGAGGGAGACGGGGTTTATCATGTCAATGTATACGACCAACACCAGTGACAAAAAGAAAAAGACGGCAATTATCTTTTGGGCAATCGGCGCTTTGGGCTTGCTAGGCTTGGAGTATTTCTATGTGGGAAAAATAAAAACTGGGGCTATTCGTCTGTTAGTGGGTGTCTTTATCCTTGCCTTATGTTTTATAGCACCAGATGAAGGGGTACCCCAGCTAACGACAGTGCTTATCGTGATATGGGTTATTATTGCCTTAATCAATCTATCCCAGATCCTATTTGGGAAGTTCAAGGACAATGTGGGCGCACCGTTGAGAGAGTGAGTTGTGATAAAAGGCTCCGTTAGAATACGGAGCCTTTTATCGTAAAATAAATTTAGCTCATGTACGTTTGTCAATGATGTGAGACCGAAAAAGTGAAAGAGTCGTTACCCCACGAAACGGTTTTGCTGACGGAGGGAGGGCGAAGCCCGACCGAAGTCAGCAAAACTGGGCACCCTCCAGTTCTTTCCGCTTCTGGGTCGGCGATATCCAACCCAGGACGGACATGGGAATTCGATTGG
>CAYSQF010000121.1:0-3228 GCA_964433105.1 uncultured Acutalibacter sp. | reverse complement strand
CGGGAAATCAGGCGGTTACAACGGTGGTGCAATAACCGGGCTATCTTTAAAACAGCTCCGGACTTTTATCAATACGTCTGATTCTTGAATGAAATCGGGAAGATCCGCAAGAAAAATCCAAATTAGCCGAAAAAGGGAGGAAACGCGATGAACATCAATGATCCAAAGCCGGGAGACGTGATCTGATCCCCTTTACCCTCAAGACTTGGGGAAGACTTGCGGGTAACTTGCGGGTAACTTGCGGGTAACTTGCGGGTAACTTGCGGGAGATTGGCAAAGAACTTTTGCCAAAGAAGCGCAAACAATTTGCGAAAGGGTTGCAAGATTGTTGCAACCGTGTACAACCATGGACAACGATGGACAAGTATTAACAAATAAGAACAAAAGATAAACACCTGTTCCTCCCGATTTTCCACCGCAGGGCGCAGACCGAGACGGGGTTTTTCCCTCCATTTTTACCCGTCCCCGGCAAACGCCGGGCGCAGACCGAGACAAGGCGCAGAGGGGCCAAAGGGCCTTTCCACAGCTTGCCCCCTGCGGCGGAAAATCGGGAGGAGCGAAGGAACGGGAAAGGAAAGAGACATGGACGAGCAGACAACGCTATTTACAGACAACCCGGGACAGGACGCGCCGGGAGACCGCCCGGTCAGGACGGAGACACGGCTATATCAAGGAGACTGCCTGGAGCTGATGAAACAGATCCCGGACGGCAGCGTGAATATGGTGCTTTGCGATTTGCCGTATGGAATCACCAACAGTGAATGGGACAAACCGATTCCGCTTGAACCACTGTGGGGGGGTATTGGAGAATCTGCAAGCCAAACGCCGCAATCGTCCTATTCTCCCAAATGCCGTTTACGGTGGATTTGGTAAACAGTCAGCGAAAGCGATTCCGCTATGAGTGGATTTATCAGAAAACTGTGACTGCCGGGTTTTTGAACGCAAAGAAGATGCCCCTGAAAACGCATGAAAACATTTGCGTATTTTACAGGAAACTGCCGGTTTATCATCCTCAATTCACTTACGGCGCGCCGTATTTCATGAAACAACATAGTAGAACCACAGCGTATAGTTTGAAGGGTTATACCAGATGTCCTACGGATTGCAAGGACGGAAAACGTTATCCAAAAGACGTATTGAAATTTGATAACTCAAATATGCACTTCGGACACGCGGCGCAAAAGCCGGTTCAGCTTTTAGAGTACCTGATCCGCACCTACACCAGCGAGGGCGACACCGTTCTGGATAACTGCATGGGCAGCGGTTCCACAGGCGTTGCGTGCGTCAACACGGGGCGAAACTTCATCGGAATGGAGCTGGACGCAGGGTTCTTTCAAACGGCCTCAGAGCGGATCAGACGGGCGGAAACGGAGGCAGGAAACCGGGAACCAACCGAGAACCAACCGTTAATCAACCGGTGACCAGCTGGGAGCCAAACAGAAATCGAACACCAGGCAAAAAACGGGGCAGAGGGGCCTTGGCAGGAAGGGCGCCGACAGGGGGAAAATGAGCGCAAAATCACATGAAAAATGAAAAATGCGATTTTTGGGGCGGTTTCAAAAGTACTTCCAACCAATAAATATTATCAAAGAGGAATGATTCAGCAGCTGGCGGTTTTCTGAACGCAAGAAAAAAGCCATTGGGGGCGCATGAAACGATTCTTGTGCTTCACAAGAAACAAACCGAGAACCAAATAGAGAACCAACCGGGAATCGAACAGAAATCGAACACGCAAAAAACAGGGATAGAGGGGCCTTGGCAGGAAGGGCGCAGACAGAGGGAAGGACGCTGACAGGGAATGAAACTGTACACAGAACAGGCGATTTGCCGGACGCTGGGCCTCCGGAAGGAGGAGCTGCGGGCGCTGGAGGCTAGGGGCGCTACCGGAAAAGGGAAAGCCGAAAACGGCCTTTTCAGCCTGGAAGAGACGGCAAGGGCGCTGCTGGCCTGGTACAGGAGACAGGAGGAGAAGGAGGAAACAGCGGACTACCAGGACGAGAAGGCAAAGCTGATGCAGATCAAGCGGCTGAACGCGGAATACGACCTGAAGCTGAAAGAGGGGGGCCTCCACCGAACGGAGGACATTGAGCTGGCCCTGAGCCAGATGATTGTCAGCTTTAAGGCCAGAGTGATGGCAATCCCGGCCAAGATCGCGCCCAAGGCGGCGAAAATCACAGACGAGGCACAGATATTCGACCTCATCAAAAAAGCCACAGACGAGGCCCTGACCGCCCTCAGCGACTACGACAAGGTGATGGAGTGGGGCGAGAATGAATGAGGCGGCGGGAATCCGGGCGGAAACGGAGGCTCTGTTCCGGCGGGTTCTGAAAAAGCTGAAGCCGCCACCCACACTGACCCTGAGCCAGTGGTCTGACAAATTCCGTTACCTCTCCTCCGAAAGCGCGGCGGAGCCGGGGCGGTGGAGAACAGACCGGGCGCCCTACCAGCGGGAGCCGATGGACGCCATCACAGAAACCCGCACCAGGAAAGTTGTGCTGATGTGGGGGGCGCAGATGGGAAAGACGGACAGCGCCGTCCTGAACACGACGGGGTACTATATGCAGTACGACCCAAGCCCCATTATGATTTTGCAGCCCACAGTGGAGATGGCAGAGACGGTGAGCAAAAACCGGCTTTCCCCCATGCTGCGGGACACGCCGGTACTGGCGGATCTGGTGGCGCAGAAGAGCCGGAACCGGAACAACACCATTCAGGAAAAGCAGTTTCCCGGGGGCTATGTGGTGCTTCAGGGGGCCAACTCCCCGGCGGCCCTGGCATCCCGGCCCATCCGCATCCTGCTGGCGGACGAAGTAGACCGTTATCCGCCCACGGCGGGAAAGGAGGGGGATCCCCTTCTGCTGGCCCACAAGCGGACGACGGCATTCTGGAACTCCAAGGAGATCGTGACCAGCACACCCACCGTAAAGGGCCAAAGCCGGGTGGAGACGGAATACGAGCACTCCACGCAGGCGGTGTGGAACGTGCCATGCCCCTGCTGCGGGAAATACCAGCCCCTGACCTGGGCGAAAATCAAGTTTAACGAGGACGGGTTCCGGGAGGGCGCCGACCAGGAAGTATTTGGAGTATGCGAGCACTGCGGGGCAGCGAGCCCGGAGGCAGAGTGGAAGGAGCAGACGAAAAAGGGAAAATATTTCCCCAAATACCCGAAGCGGAAGGTGAAGGGCTATTATGTCAACGCCCTGGCCAGCACCTTTACCACCTGGGGGG
>CAYSQF010000120.1:0-3229 GCA_964433105.1 uncultured Acutalibacter sp. | reverse complement strand
AGACGTTCAATGACTTACAAAAGCTGTGAGTTCATCTTCGTGCTATCAGAATACAATGTAACTATAACACCCGTTCCCGAAATTGTCAACAGTTTTTGGAAAATTTCTTTTCGCAATTTTGGGGCAGGGAGATTTTGCAAAATTTTGTGATGGATGTTCTGGAAAAAGAAAACCAGTTTTTAGAAATCCGTCAAGCGGCGGAAGAGACAGAAACCTGCCTTTCAGCGTGTAGTCAGCGCCATCACATAAACCTGGCAGGGGTTGGCTTCATCCCACAGGGTGGGGAACACTTCAAATTCCTTAAACCCCAAAGAAAGATAAAACCTGTTGGTGACATCGTAGGACGGGTACTTTCCCATCTGCACGGTTTTCACCTGCAAAAAGGAATATCCATCATTGGCGGCGTGGGCTTTGGCCGCGGCAAACAGGCTTTTCCCAATACCTCGACGGTGGAATTCCTTTAAAACGCCCATCACCGCCAACTCCACCGTGTCCTTCCCCGTTTTCTTCAAGCAGAGGAACCCAGTGGGATTGTTCTCTTCCAGGTCGGCAAAAAAGGCCTGCCCCGCACTGTCCGCAATGTATTTTTCCCTGCCCTCCTCCATACCGAACCAATCGGGCAAGGCTTCCAATATTTCTCGGGCAATCCGCTGTTTTTCCGCCGGATCCTGTATCTCCTGCACCATTTATTTTTCTCCTCGTATAATAAGTTTCAAAGTTAATAATTCAGATATCAGCAGGCTGTGAGATGCCCGTGATACAATAGCTGTAGGACAGCAGGGTCAAGTTCACTACCTCCTGGTTGAGCCGCAAGGCTGCTTCATAAGTTAGTCTGTTCCCCTGGGCCGGAAGTTAGCTGCAAACTAATATAAAATCGATTGACGCTTCAGCTCCAAGCGCCGTTATTTACCATTGCTCCCTGAGCCTTTGATAGGCCCGGCGGAAGACCGCATTGTGCTCCTCGTCCGTCTGGGGCCGGGCTTTTTCCTGCTCCTCTTCCAGAAAGCGGAACAGGAAGCGGTTGGTATCGCGTCCCGTTTCCACGGTGTGGATCACCATTTCACACCAGGGCGCGGCTTGCCGGTAGACTTCAGACCGCCGGTATTTCTCCACAGCTTGCGCAATGTCATAGTCGACCCGCCGTTCCTCCACGGAAAATCCGCCGTTTTCATAGCGCAGCAGGGTGTAGGGCGCGCCAGTCTGGTGGTCGCCCGCACAGCCGCAGGAGCCTGGGTTCAAATACAACATGCCGTCCACTTCTACCGCGTACTGCAAATGGTTGTGCCCGTGCACTACCGCATCCGCTCCCGAACGCGCTTGCAACCCGGCAAGCGCCGAATTTCCCTTGAAACAGCCCTCGGCAAACTCTGTGACCTCCCGGCGGGTCGCGTTCCGGTGGGGAAAACGTTCATTCAAGGCGCCGGGAGCGAGCTTCCATGTTCCAAAATTCGTGTGGAGCCTGCCATTGATCTCTTCGCAGATGTGTTCGATCAAAATCGTTTTCCTGCCATCCGGTGTTTTGATTTTCACAGAACAGGGCAAAGACTGCGCCCAGGCAAGGCCGTCCGAACCCAGCGCTTCTTCCGCAAGGAAAAGCCCCGCGGTCTGTTCCCTGTGCCGCTGGGCCGGATCCAGATCACCCATATACCACTCCCGGTTGCCGGAAACGATCACGGCGTTTGGCAGGTCGCACAGGGTTTCGTATATTTCCCGTGTATAAGGGAAATCAGTGATGTAGTCCCCGGCCAGAAGGTATTGCTCAGCGCCGGCATTTTTGGCGTCCTCCAACGCGGCCTGCAGCGCAGGGAAATTTCCGTGCACATCGGCGATCAGGGCATACAGCATACTTTATCCCTTCCCTTTAAATTCCTTTAGCTCAGCTGGATTTATGTACTCGCCTGTTTCCGTTTTCGCTTCCTGATCATCCGGATAATAAGGAAGATCAGCAATCCCAGGGCCAGCAGCGCCAGTGCCACGACGCAGATAAACGCCGCATTCAGAAAATGGATGGCAAGCCAGCCGCTGTCCTCCAGCTCGAATACCGCACTGGGGGAAATATCCTTTTGATCCAGCGCCGAGATTCGGGGCGCTGTTTCCAGTCCTTCTGCATCTGTCATGGAAACGCCCTGCATCGCATAGGGCTGTTCTGCGGCCGGCAGGGAAAGGACATACTCCCCCGGCTCTGTTTCGTAAATTTGATACACATAACGGAGAGAACCCGCGTTATACTCCACCACCTTAACTGTTTCGCTCTCCCCTGGATCCATCGTTAGTTCCAAAGTCCAATTTTCTCCGGCGGGCAGAGTGAGCATTTTAGTTTTCCCCAAGTCCTCCGTGCAGACATCGGTGAAAGTCTGGCCGGAGGAATCCTGCACCGTCGCAGAAACATCCTCGTCAAAAAACACCCGCCGATAGCCGGTATCCGTCACAAACAGCTGATCCGGATCGCTTTGAGACATCATCCAGGAAACGTAGACTTCAGGGCAGTGCTCGTAAAAAAGCTGGCTGGAAAGGGCCAACTGCCCCAGCCCATTTTCGTGGATCCCCAGCTTTTCTTCCAGAAAATCAAAGAGAAAGACAGACAGCAGCGCATCCGCCGTAAGGGATTCGCCCAAAAGCATGTCGTCCACCGCCTGATCACTGGAAAGGATATGACAGATTTCCCTTAATAACCGATAGGAACTGGAATTGTTGGCCCAGGCGGAATCGATCACCTTTTCCACCTCGGTCTGGTAATTGTCCGCCGTGCCGATCATGTCGTATAAAAGCTGATACAACTTCTGGATAAACCAGTTGCACTCAGGGCTGCTTTCATACACTCCGCCGGTAATCTCCCGATAGATTTCCCGCACCGCCGCGCACCGCTGTTCATAGTCCGGCGTCGTTTCCCTGGCGGGAAGCCGGAGAGTGGTGCCAAGCTTGCCGTAGCCCCACTCGGAAAAAGGAATGGCGGGGACGGGGTCAAACATTCCCACAATATTAAAAATGGAGCTGTAATCGCAGTCTTTGTCTACCTCCAGTTTTTCGGTCTGCGCGTTGTTGGGCGTGGCAAAGGTGTACACAAACAGATTTTCCGGTGTGATCTGTTCTGCGGAAAGCATCAGCACCGCCGCCATGTTGCTCACCGCGGCAGCCCGACTGTATCCGCCCATCCATATTTTGACGCGTTTCCCGGCAGCGTACTCGTCCACATAATCAAAGACCCGCTGAAATACGGTAAATCCCGCAT
>CAYSQF010000119.1:0-3236 GCA_964433105.1 uncultured Acutalibacter sp. | reverse complement strand
CAAGGGGTAGTTGCTTTTTTTACAGGTTTTACCTATAATGGAGGAAATCAAAAGAAAATTTCCCGGATGACGGTCGGGAGCAAAGGAGGGATTTTCCCATGAGACAACAGACCTTTTTTGAACCGGACCTTCAGGATGTGCCCCTGGCCGCCCGGCTACGGCCCAGAACCCTGGAGGAATTTGTTGGGCAGGAGCACCTGTTGGGCAAGGGGAAGGTGCTACGGCAGATTATTGAAAGCGACCGCGTTTCGTCCATGATCTTTTGGGGTCCGCCGGGAGTGGGGAAAACCACGCTGGCCCGGATCATCGCCGGAAGGACCCAGTCGAATTTTATCAATTTCAGCGCTGTTACCAGCGGGATCAAGGAGATTCGGGAGGTCATGAACCAGGCGGATCAAAGCCGTTTGATGGGGGAAAAAACCATCCTGTTTGTAGATGAGATTCACAGGTTTAACAAAGCCCAGCAGGACGCTTTTCTGCCCTTTGTGGAGCGGGGCAGCATCGTGCTGATCGGCGCCACCACGGAAAACCCGTCCTTCGAAGTCAATTCTGCCCTGTTGTCCCGATGCAGGGTGTTTGTGCTCCAGGCTCTGTCCGCCGCAGACCTGACCATCCTGCTCCGCCGCGCCTTGCGGGATGAGCGGGGCTTTGGCGGGCAGAAGGTTCAGATCACCGATGAAATGCTGGAGTCACTGGCAAACTTTGCCAATGGAGATGCCCGTGCTGCATTGAGCGCTTTGGAAATGGTGGTTTTAAATGGCCAGCGGGAAGGAGACAGGATCACCGTCACGCCGGAGATCCTGGCCCAGTGCACCAGCCGGAAATCCCTGTTGTATGACAAAAATGGGGAAGAGCATTACAACCTGATCTCCGCTTTGCACAAGTCCATGCGGAATAGCGACCCGGACGCCGCCGTCTACTGGCTTGCCCGGATGCTGGAATCTGGTGAGGATCCCCTATACGTGGCACGGCGGCTGATCCGCTTTGCCAGCGAGGATGTGGGTATGGCGGACAGCCGCGCGTTGGAGATCGCTGTTGCCGCCTATCAGGCCAGCCATTTTATCGGTATGCCGGAGTGTACGGTGCATCTCACTCACGCGGCGGTGTACCTGTCGCTGGCACCAAAGTCCAATGCCTTATACGTGGCGTACGAAGCCGCGAAAAAGGATGCCCAGTCCATGCTGGCCGAGCCGGTGCCCTTGCAGATCCGCAACGCCCCAACCGGCTTAATGCGGGAACTGCACTATGGGGAGGGGTACCAGTACGCCCATGATGCTGAGGACAAGCTGACGAACCTCCAATGTCTGCCGGATTCCCTCAAAGATCGCAGATATTACGTTCCCACCTCCCAGGGCAGTGAGGCCCGGGTGCAGGAGCGGCTACGGCAGATCCGGGAGTGGAAGCGTCAGCACCCACAGGAAAAGAAATCGTAAAGAACCGCGCCTGGTGCGAACAACACCGGGCGCGGAGATTTTTGCTTTTTTTGGAGATTAGATATGGCAGGCGTCGCACTCGGGAATTTCCCCTACAATGGGAGTGGGATCGATCCCCTGCCGCCGATAGTAATCGGCCACGGCGGCCTTAATGGCCTGCTCCGCCAGCACTGAACAGTGCACCTTAACCGGGGGCAGACCGTCCAGGGCTTCCATCACCGCTTTGTTGGTGAGCTTCAACGCTTCGTCAATGGATTTCCCCTTAATCATTTCCGTTGCCATGCTGCTGGTGGCAATGGCCGCCCCGCAGCCGAAAGTCATAAAGGAAATGTCGGTGATGATGTTCCCCTCCACTTTAATATACATCCGCATGATATCGCCGCACTTGGGGTTTCCCACTTCCCCCATGCCGCTGAAATCTTTCATTTCCCCCACGTTCCGGGGATTGGCAAAATGTTCCATCACTTTTGCGCTATATGCCATTTTTTACTCATCCTTTCTCAAACGTTGTAGGAAACTCTGCCGGTTTCGATAGCTTCCCAAAGCGGGGACATGCTCCGCAGGCGCTGGATGATCGGCGGCAGGGTTTTTAAAATGTAATCTACATCCTCTTCCGTGTTGTAGTCCCCCAGGGACAGCCGCACCGAGCCATGCGCCACCTCGTGGGGCAGACCGATGGACAATAGCACGTGACTGGGATCCAAAGAGCCGCTGGTGCAGGCAGAACCGGAGGACGCCGCAATGCCTTTCATATCCAGCATCAGCAGCATGGATTCCCCTTCCACGCCCTCAAAGCAGAAGCTGACGTTGCCCGGCAGGCGGTGTTCCCGATCCCCATTCAAATGGCTTCTGGGAATCTGAAGCAGGCCGTCAATCAGCTTGTCCCGCAGGGGAATGAGCCTGCCTGCCCGTTCTGAAATAGTGGAGCAGGAGCGCTTCATGGCTTCCGCCAGACCTATAATGCCCGCCACATTTTCCGTGCCGGCCCGCTTGCCGCGCTCCTGCGCGCCGCCGTCCAGGAAATTCCGTACCGCCAAGCCGTTGCGGATGTACAAGGCGCCCACGCCCTTGGGAGCGTGGATCTTGTGGCCGCTGAGGGAGAGCATATCGATGTTTTGCGCTTTTACATCAATAGGGACGTTCCCCACAGCCTGTACCGCATCAGTGTGGAAGGGCACGCCGTGTTTTTTGCAAATCGCGCCGATTTCAGAAATGGGCTGGATGGTGCCGATCTCGTTGTTGGCATACATCACGGTCACCAGTGCCGTTTTATCTGTAATGGCAGCTTCCAGCTCTTCGGGCCGAACCAGGCCGTCCCTGTGGACGTCCAGATACGTCACCTGGAAACCATCCTTTTCCAAAGCCTGGCAGGTGTGGAGCACCGCGTGGTGCTCAAAGGCTGTGGTGATGATATGATCCTTCCCCTTTTCCCGCTGGGCGCGGGCTGTGCCCTTTATGGCCCAATTATCGCTTTCGCTGCCGCAGCCTGTAAAATAGATTTCATTTGCTGCGGCGCCCAGCCAGCGTGCGATTTCCGCCCGGGCTTCCTCCAGCTTTGCCCGGGCTTCCTGCCCCAGACCGTACAGGCTGGATGGGTTGCCGTAGGCTTCCTTGTAAAACGGGAGCATCGCCTCCAGCACCTCGGGCGAAACTGCGGTGGTGGCGGCATTGTCTGCATATACGAGTTTGTTCATGAAAGCACGTCATCCTTTCAAAATTTCCGGCTTCTGCCGGCAAATTAAATATACATCATTTTAGTATACTTTGTCAATAGCTTTTGCTTTATCCCTCAAAATATTTTTG
>CAYSQF010000118.1:0-3289 GCA_964433105.1 uncultured Acutalibacter sp. | reverse complement strand
GCACGGTGGTGTGAGAGGTCGGCGGCCTGACCGGCCGCCTCCTACTCGATTATAAATCGCTGAATCTTCTTGAAATCGCTCCTGCCGATTTATGCAGTCTCCAAATTTTAGACATCCAGACAAATTTGCCTATTGGCTTTTTAGCTGAATGTTGTAAAATACATTGGGGTATAGTGAAAAATTTCGAGTTGGAAATGGAGGAAAAAACATATGTCAAAATCCAACTTGACAAAACGGGCTTTGGCGCAGGCGCTGAAAGAGCAGATGATAACCAGGCCATTTCAAAAAATCAGCGTGGGGGATATCTGCGCCGCCTGTGGAATGAATCGGAAAAGCTTTTACTATCATTTTTCAGATAAATACGACCTTTTAAGCTGGATATTTTCGGATGAATATCTGGAACAGCTGGACGTCACCCAGTTTGAAAGCGGTTGGGAATTGTTCGAGGATATGTGCCTTTATTTTTATCGGGAACGGGATTTTTACCGCCCTGCGTTTCAGGTTTCCGGGCAGAACTCCTTTTCCTCTTACCTGGGAAGCGTGATGAAGCCGGTGATTGACCAGGTGATGGAACGGTTGTATCCCGCTGCTCTTCAGTTGAAAACCTGGGGGATCTTGCTCACTTTCTTTACCGACATCGCATTTCCATCCTTTTTCTCTTGGCTGACCCAGCAGGAGGACTTAAACATAGAGGAATTCCTGGAAACCAACAGGAAAACTATTTTAGACTTGGCCGAAATTCTCTTTCGTAGGAAAAAAGATGAATAAAATGTTACAAAAAGCGCCTGTGTGTCCAAATTTTGGACACAGGCGCTTTTTGCTGGTTGCTGCCGAATCCCGCAGCGCTTATACTTAGAACAGATGTTGTATGAAAGGGAAATGAATATGAATACATCAAATAGGATTGTACAATTTGGAGCAAAACAGGTTTTCAGCTATATTGGGAAAGACCCAGAGGAAAACCTTCCAAAGCTCATGGACTGGGTGGACCACTTTGCTCCGGCGGGAGAAAAGGGTTTTCCGGCTCAACGCGCGGTATTTAGAAAGGCCATTGAGGAGAAAAATAATATGTATCAGCTGCTGATCCGCCTTTTTAAAGAATCGGACAGCGAGGTGCTGAAGGTGTTTTTTCAAAATTTCCTGATCAACGGGAATATGGAGGGCTGGCCAAAGCAGGAAAAGCTCCGGGAGCAGTACGGATGCAATATCCCCTGGGCCATTTTGCTGGATCCCACCTCTGCCTGCAACCTGCACTGCACCGGGTGCTGGGCAGCGGAATATGGCAATAAGCTGAACCTGACCTTTGACGAGATTGACTCGATCATCACCCAGGGCAAGGAGCTGGGGGTCTATATTTACATTTACACCGGCGGCGAACCGCTGGTCCGCAAAGAAGATTTGATCGCCCTCTGCCGGAAGCACAATGACTGCGAGTTTTTGGCCTTCACCAATGCCACCTTGATCGACGAGGATTTTGCCGACCAAATGCTGGAAGTGAAAAATTTTATTCCCGCCATTTCTGTGGAAGGCTTTGAAACCGCTACAGACGGTCGTCGGGGCAGCGGCACTTACAAAAAAGCAGTAAACGCCATGAATATTTTGAAGCAGCGAGGCCTGCCTTTTGGCATTTCCTGCTGCTACACCAGTCAAAATCTGGATTCCATCGCCTGCGACGAATTTTTCGACCAGATGATTGACTGGGGCGCGGCCTTCGCTTGGTATTTCCACTATATGCCCGTGGGAAACGATGCTGTGTCCGAACTGCTGCCAAGCCCGGAGCAAAGGGAGTATATGTTCAATAAGATTCGGGAAGTTAGGGCATCTAAGCCGCTGTTTGTCATGGATTTTCAAAACGACGGCGAGTTTGTGGGTGGGTGCATTGCAGGCGGCAGAAGGTATCTCCACATCAATGCCAACGGCGACTGCGACCCCTGTGTGTTCATTCACTATTCTAATGCCAATATTCGCGATATGAGCCTTTTGGATGTGTTGAAGTCTCCCATTTTTATGGCGTATCACGATGGCCAGCCCTTTAACGGAAACCATCTGCGGCCCTGCCCCATGTTGGAAAATCCCGAAATGCTTCAAGAGATCGTGCGGGCAACCGGCGCACATTCCACCGATCCTCAATCCCCGGAAAGTGTGGAGCACCTCTGCGAAAAATGCCGGGCCTATGCCGATCGTTGGAAACCCACGGCGGATCGGCTTTGGGCGGCTCGCTGCGCCGCAAAAAAATAAAAGAAACATATATCAATAAATCCTCCCGGTTTGTGGCAGACTATTGTTAAAGCAAACCGGGAGGTGTCGTTTTGGAATCGATTTGGACGCAGACAGAGCGTCTGCCGGAGCGGGAACCGTTGCCGGGACCGATCACCGTGGATACTGCTGTGATCGGCGGCGGGATCACGGGAATCCTTACCGCTTATCATTTACGGCGCAAAGGTATAGAAGCGGTAGTGCTGGAAGCCGGACGGGTGGGGGATGGCCAAACAAAAAACACCACCGCAAAGATTACCTCCCAGCATGGGCTGATTTACCACCGACTGACACGACAGCTTGGGGAAAGGAAAGCGGCGGAATATGCCGCCAGAAACGAAGCCGCTGTTGGGGAGTATCGGCGGATCGTGGAAGAGTTGGACATTTCCTGCGGCTTCCGGCGCCTGCCGTCCCGGCTGTACACCGTTCAAAGGGGGGAAGCTCTGCGCCGGGAGCTTGCCGCCGTGAAACGGCTTGGGATCCGCGCTTCCCTTTGCCAATCCCGGGAATTGCCTGTCCCCGGGGTCCAGTGTTTGGAATTTCCAGATCAGGCGCAGCTTCATCCATTGAAATTTTTGAAAGCAGTTTCAAAAACGGTACCGGTGTTCGAGCATACCCGAGCCAGGCGGGTCAAAGGCCATTGTGTGGAAACGGATCAGGGAACTGTTACCGCCCGGCAGATTGTTTTTGCCACCCATTTCCCGTTTACGAATTTCCCCGGCCTTTATTTTGCCCGGATGCACCAGGAACGCGGCTATGTTTTGGCGCTGGAAGGGCCTCCGGAGCTGGAAAGCATGTATTACGGGATCGACAGCGATGGCCTTTCCTTCCGGAGCGCCGAGGGAAAACTCTTGTTGGGCGGCGGCGCGCACCGTACGGGAAAAGGCCCAGCCGCCAGCGCCTATGGGGAATTGGGGAGCAGGGCCAGGGAGCTTTGGCCGGATTGCCGGGTGACGGCGGCCTATTCTGCCCAGGACTGCATCCCCTTGGACGGCATTCCTTATATAGGACGCTTTTCCCTGACCCGCCCCGA
>CAYSQF010000117.1:0-3391 GCA_964433105.1 uncultured Acutalibacter sp. | reverse complement strand
TCCGATGCGTCCAGGTCTTTGGGCTGCGCTGCCAGAAGTGCCTCTACATTGACCGCATACATCGGGTCTGCCTGCGCTGCCCGCTGCGCCGCGCGGAGCTTGCGGCGGACATTGCCGGACAGGTATTCGTCCGCAGTCTGCCAGCCGGAAAGCGGATCGTCCCGGTAAGCCGGGTCCTTGAAGATCACGCCGGTAAGCTCTTTTCGTATTTCCGGAATATTCTTTCCGGTAAGCTGGGACATGTATTCCATATCCACCCTGGCCCGCTCCGCAATGGATACTGCAAGTGCCTCACTGGCCGTATCCACCGCAGTGACCGCCCGGTGCGGCTTGATGGTGCGTTTCGTGAACATATCCGCCTTGCGCTCCAGTTTTCCGTCCTCATCCAATACCTCCAACGCGCACAGCAGGTAATAGGAGGAATCATCCGAAAAGGCCAGCCGGTTGCCGCGGTCATTGATTAAACCGTACTTTGCAGAAAAACTATCATACAGCCGGTTTAATTCCGCCTGCTTTGCCCGTATCGCCATTTCCGGCGTGTATTCATCCATCTCCAAGCTGATAAGCTGTTGCACACAGTCCCGCAGGGCCACCATGCCCCTAATCCGATCCTCGGCGGTGGCGTTTAACTCCAAGCGTACCATGCGGCTGTTCTCCCGGAAGTAAACCTTTCCGTCTACAACCGTATAGGAATAATTTTTTACATTGGGATCTGCAGGAATCGAGGTATCAATTTCCTCGCCCTCCCCAAGATCGGGCAGCTCCGCCTCCTGATAGGTGCCGCGGATGTATTTCACCGCATCGTGTAGCTGATCGGAAAGTTTCAATCCCTCGATCGGTTCCACCGTAAAGTCCTGCCTGCCATACTGGGTGCTCTCCGACGTCTGCCGCCCCAGGATCATCTCCGGGTGGTCGATAAAATAGCTGTTGATGGCAAAGCCATCCTCATTTATGCCAAGATGCACCCAGTCTGGTGATAGATCAATGGGCCGATCCCGCTTTTGCAGGAAAATGATATCCGACACCACATCCGTACCGGCGTTTGCCCGGAATGCATTATTTGGGAGCCGGATGGCACCGAGAAACTCCGCACGCTGCGCCAGATAGTTCCGCGCCTGCGGGTTCTTCGCATCCATCGTGTAGCGGCTGGTTACAAACGCTACAATGCCACCGGGGCGCACCTGGTCCAGCGCTTTTGCAAAGAAATAGTTGTGGATAGAAAAGCCCAGCCTGTTGTAGGCCGGGTCATTCACCTGGTACTGGCCAAACGGTACGTTGCCGATCGCCAGGTCGTAAAAATCCCTCCGGTCCGTCGTCTCAAAGCCTGCCACCGTGATCTCTGCCTTCGGGTAAAGCTGCTTTGCAATGCGCCCGCTGATGGAATCCAACTCAACACCGTAAAGCCGGGAGCCGGACATTTCCTCCGGGAGCATCCCGAAAAAGTTGCCGACACCGCAGGACGGCTCCAGAATATTACCTGCTGTAAAGCCCATCCTTCCGACCGCCTCATAGACCGCATGGATCACCGCAGGGCTGGTATAGTGGGCGTTTAACGTAGAAGCCCTGGCAGATTCATATTCTTCTGGCGTGAGGGCCGCCTGCAGCTCCTTGTATTCACCGGCCCATTCCCTTTTGTCCCCGTCAAAGGCCTCCGCCAATCCTCCCCAGCCCACATATTTTGACAGCGTTTCCTGCTCCTCGGGGGATGCGCTACGTCCGGACAGCTCCAAAGCTTTCAGCAGGTAGATGGCATCCAGATTGGCGCGGAATTTCGCCTTCGGCCCACCCACACCCAGGTTCTCATCTGTAATGTGGAAATTTTCTACACTTACGTGACTTTCTGGCTCCGATTCTCTGCCATCTGGTCTACTGTCTGCCGCAGCTTCTTCCCTGCCATCTGGCCTGTTGTCCGCCGCAGCCGCTTCCCTGCTATCCGCCGCAGCTCCTTCCCTCTCCGGCGGATCAGGCTCCTCCATGTGCATCCGTTCCACTACAATATCATAGGGAAGGTGGTTCTTATCTCCCGGATAGATTATCGTGGGTTCCGATGTCACTTCCTCTGCGCTTTCTATCGCGGGTTCTGCCGTCCCCTCTACTGCTGTTTCTGCTGTGGGTTCCGTTTCCGGCTCCCCTGCTATTATCTTTTGTTCTGTCTCTTCTTTCTGCTGTATCTCCCTAGTCTGTTCCGGTAAAAAAAGATAAGCATTACGCTCGTCCCGGCGCAGACCTTCCTCGAACTGTTCCCGGTTTATCACCTCATTGCTCCAGGAATACGGGCCGGTATCCACACGCACATCAATATCACCGATATAGCCAACCGTCCCGGAAATCGTGCGTTCCCCATATACCACGAACACGGAATCTCCTGTTTGATAAGAAGGTTTCCCTTCCAGATAGACCGACTGCTGTAAATCAGATGCTTGAAAAAAAGTGGCGTTGCGCCCATCCAGCCGCAGCATCCGCTCAAAATTTTCTTTGTTTTCCACCCGGAAAACAGGATAAAGCAGGCTGGGGTCGCGCAGCTCCACTTCACGTTCCCTGATTGCGGTAATCGCAAACGCTGTCCCTTCCAGATAGACCGTATCACCTGTTTGATAGGAAGGAACCAGCTCACCCTGCACCGGTTCAGCCTCCGGTAGCGCCTGCCTGATAGCCTCCCACTGCTCATCTGTTACTGTAATGTCGATCTCATGGGACGGTTTGCCTTCCCCTACTGTGATCGTATCCCCAGTACGGGATATCGGCTGCCCAGACAGATCAAACGGCGCTTTTTCTTCTCCTTGTGCAGCTTTTTCCGTGTCAGCAGCTTCCGGGGCGATTTCTTCCAGATGGTCCAGCTCTTCCTGCGTAAAAAAGCGGTCCTCTTTGATAAGCTGGGCGATCCGTCGCTGTACCTTCGGCCACGGAATATCCAGTCTGGCTTCTACCACCGGAAATGCGGGAAAATCATCCCCATACTCCTTTTTCAGCCATTCCGCCGTACCTTTCTCCCGTGCATGGTCTTTCATGTAGCGGGCAACCGCGCGCTTACTCTGTATGTCCCCGTTCCATTCCTGAATGGCTGTATCTATGACTGCCTCTTTGTCTACCGGCTGCACAGGTGCCTGGGCTGCCTCTTCCTGCCGGGAGGCTGGTTCCGGCTCTGCATCCCTGTTTTCCCTTAAAACAGAAAAAGCAGAGGGCTTTTCGCTCTCCGCTTCCTCAATCCTCTGAATCTGCTCTTCCTGTGTCGGGAACAGATTCAATGTCAGCTGTTGATAAGTTCCTTCAGGATAATCTCCTCCGCCTGGGCCTTGCAGCTGTTCATCAGCCCTACCCACCGAAGCATGTCGCTCTCCTTGAGCTGCTCCGTCACCCCTGCCGCTTCCATCAGCCCCGGCATCATCTGCTC
>CAYSQF010000116.1:0-3508 GCA_964433105.1 uncultured Acutalibacter sp. | reverse complement strand
CGGCAAATCCGCCGGCAAAAAAGTAGGTGTTCGCCCAATGCCCGGTTGGTGGACCATAGGGGGATCGAACCCCTGACCTCCAGATTGCGAACCTGGCGCTCTCCCAGCTGAGCTAATGGCCCAAATTATCTGCCGTTTTCAGACAGCAGAATTATTTTAGCACATTCGAGAAACGTTGTAAAGCTTTTTTTGCTGGCAATATCGTAAATCCTGAGAGGGATCTTTAAACGATCTCCCCGTTGATCACCAGGCGGTAATCCCCGCCGCGCAGGACTTTTACCAGCTCTTTTCCTGTATCCACCGGGGTTTTCAAAGCAATGCCCGCTTTACCAATAGCTGTGCCGGTAATGATATGCTCGTCCCCGCCGGAAGTGGGGGCCAGTCCATACTTTTCCGCAAACAGGGCTGCTTCTTTGTTCTCCTCCCCGGTGTTGTAAAAGTTGAACACTTCGGCCCCGTCCAAATATTGGGGCTGGGGTTTCACGTCCGGGTTGATATACGGGGCGTGGCGGAAAGGATGGGCCATTGAAAGGAAGCCGCCGGCCTTATGGACAAACCCGGCATATTCCTCTAGGGAATACATATGCAGGTTGATGTGGTCCAGTAAAAACGGCAGGTCAATGCCGTAGGTGAGCACCTCTTTGCCGTCCCCATAGGCGTGCTCCAGGCCAAATAGTACATGGAATTCCCTCTCCCGAGCCTGCGCCCATTCCCGGGCGGCTTCATAAGCGGCGTAATAGCATTTCATTTTCTCATCCCAAGGCAGGGAGCGATCCACTGCGCTGTTGCCCCGGAGAAAGTGGTCGGTAATCACCATGCCGGTATACCCGGCGTTGTAATAGGCTTCTGCCATTTCCTGCGGGGTGTTGTGGGCGCAGGCGCTGCACCAATTGGTGTGACAGTGCATTTCGTAACGGTAAATGTATCCCTCTGTGTTTCGCATAGCTGTTGGACTTCCTTTCCTTGATCTATCAGTTTGTCGGCATCAATTCACTACGTTATTTGCCCAAATGCCCGAACGGATCATGGCCGTGCCGATAATAACCTTGATGATGTCGGCGCACTGGACACAGAAATATAGCCACACCACGGAAAGCTCGGTAAAGCGGCTGAGCAGGAAGGCAATCGGAAAGCATACCACCCAAGTAAACACGCAGTCAAACAGGAAGGTGATAAAAGTCTTTCCCCCGGACCGGATGGTAAAATAAGCGCCGTTGGTATAGGCGGCTACCGGCATGAACATACCTGCAACCATCAGAAGCCGCGTAGCGGTTTGGCGCACCTCAGGCTCTGTGTTGTAAATATAAGGGATAAAAGGCGAGCAGGCAATGAAGAGCAGTCCCATCACAATATTGACGGTCACTGTGGCAAACAAGAGCTTCCGCACGGCGTCCTTGGCGCCGTTGATATCTCCCGCTCCCAAAAGCTGACCGGATAAAATGCTGATAGCGTTTCCAGACGACATGATTACAATGGAAAACAGGTTCCAGGCCGTGGAGTTGATATTAGTGGCGGCCACAGCCACAAGCCCCCGGCTGGCGTAACACATGCTGATCATGGCCATGCCAGTGGACCATAGAGTCTCATTCAAGAGCAAGGGCGTGCCGGTAACAACAATCTTTTTCACCAGGGGCAGGGGGATCCGCATGCTGCGGAAAGCCCCCTCCAGAAAGGGGAAGCGCTGCTTGTGCCGATAGGTGCGGATAATAAGGTAAGCAGCCTCCAGATACCGGGCGATTACCGTGGCCAAGGCCGCTCCCACCACGCCCAGCTTTGGAAAGCCAAAGCTGCCGAAAATTAAAAGGTAGTTTAAAACAAGATTTACAAAAATAGCGATTACACTGGCGACCATGGGAGAAAAGGTTTCCCCTGTGTCCTTCAAAACACTGGAGTAGCACTGAACCGCTACAAAGGGCAACAGCCCCCATAAAATTACGTCCATGTACTGCCGGGCGGCGTCCAGCGTGGCGGCAATCTCCGCGGCGCCGGAGGCTTCCTCGTTCAGGTACAGCCGAAAAAGCGAATCCCCAAACAGCAGGAAAACGCCGATCCCCAAAATCAGGATGAACAGGGAAAACAGGATGCGGAACCGGAAGGTATCGCGCAGCCCCTTATGGTCGTCTTTGCCAAAGAACTGGGCGCCAAAAATAGACGCCCCTGCCAGGCCGCCAAAAATGGTCAAATTAAAAATAAACACAATTTGATTGACAATGGCCACGCCGGACATAGATGCGGTGCCCAGCCGGCCCACCATCACATTGTCCAGCAGGTTTACAAACTGTGTGATCCCCTGCTGCACGATCATGGGGATCAGCAGCTGGAACACCGAAGTGTAAAAAGCTTTGTCGCCAATATATTTTTCACGAAAGCGGGACATGCTGTGCCCTCTCCTTTTCCAACCGGCTTAGCCACGTATTGCTTATTGTATCATGTTTTTCAGCAGGATTCAACGCCTTTTTTATAAAAGGAAACGCCCCGCGCGTTTCACAGGAAAACGGCGGGGCTGATTGTTATTCTACCGGCAGCCACACTTCATAATAGCGGTTTTCTTTCCGCGTCGCCTTATCCGTCCAAAGGTGGTAGACCTCAATGATGTCCTCCCCCCGCCGCCGGTAACCGGAGGTAGGAAGCCAGGAATCAAAAATCAAACTGAAAAGCTTGGGAATCTCGTCGCCGGCATAGCCGCCCTTTTCCGAAACGAACACCGCGTATTTCCCGGCGGGGATTACCTGGCGCTCTAGGCTCTCCGCCCGCGTCAACCCCCTCGTACTTTCCCGGCCGATCAGGTATCCACCGTCCCTCCACAGGCCGTACCACACGCCATCGTAAGCGCGGTTCCCCATCTGGTTCCATCGGCCCTTGCAAAGCCTGCTGGGAATATCCTCCCCCGATTTCTCATCCCACATAGCGTGACGCATCGCCTCGCGAGTGGGATAGAGCTTTTCATCAAACTTTTTGGACAGGCCATAAACCTCGATCTTCTGTACATCTGTAATTTGAAAATTCATTTTCTCGGCTCCTTTGATAACAATGTAGAAGGTCGCGGGGGGATAGATGTTCAGCGGGCCGCCTTTTTTTCGGAACCCGGCGGGGGTAACGCCATGCTGCTTGGAAAAAGCCCTTGAAAAAGCGTCGGCGTTTTCATAGCCGTACCGCAAAGCAACGTCCAGAATGCGGCCGTCATCCCGGCGTAGCTCCTCGGCGGCCAGAGTCAGGCGTCTCCGGCGGATGTATTCCGTCAGGGTCATGCCTACCATGTAGCTGAAAAAGCGCTGAAAGCTGTCCTGGGTAACGCAGGCGATTTCCGCGGCTTTTTCCAGGGAAATTTCCCCGGTAAGGTTCTTTTCGATGTAGCTGAGCGCTCCGTTGAGTTGTTTAAGCAGATTCATCCCGTTTTCCTCCTATGCCGCCATTGTATCAAAGATTTTTCCGATCCGTCCGACTTTTCCCGGGCGAATAAAACCGAAATCCCCGCAAGCCAACGCCTGCGGGGACTTTCTTCTTCCAC
>CAYSQF010000115.1:0-3990 GCA_964433105.1 uncultured Acutalibacter sp. | reverse complement strand
AATGCATGGAAAGCTGGGCCAGGCCGATATCTACCGTGGGGATAGACACATGGGAGCCGGAGATCAGCCCCAAGGTGCCTCCGCCGGGATTGGAGGAATGGTTGTAAAAATCCTGGATCGGCACGCCGGCCTTTTCGCAGATCCGGCGAAATACAGCGGAAGTTACGCCGTCAGTGGCGTACCGGGTGGCGTGCTTGATCACCACGCCGCCGTTTAAATAGCACCGGCTGGTGGGGTCGGCTTTTTCCGGGTAATTGGGATGAACGGCGTGGGCGTTGTCCGCGGAGAGCAGAAATCCGCCCTGTATGGCTCGCTGGCGTGCTTCCTCGTTCTTTCCAGCCGCCTTGCAGATCCGGGCGATTACATCGGACAGGAAGGTGGAATTGGCGCCCTGCCGGGTCATGCTGCCGGTCTCCTCGTTGTCGAACACTACGCACATGCTGCAATTTTCTGGGTTTTCCGACTGCAGGAAAGCGGTGACGGCGGAAAAGGCACATTCCAGGTCGTCCAGTTTGGGAGCCGCAATGAACTCCTCCGCCGCGCCAAACACCGTGCCTCTGGCTCGATTGTACAGATACAGGTCATAAGAAAGAATGTCATCTTTTGAAACCCCGGCGCTTTCCGCCGCCAGGGCCAGCAGATCCCCTTTGCTGCCGCCCAGTAGGGGCAGGGTGTCCCGCTGCGCGTCCAGCTTTGTGGCCTGGCTGCCGTCCTTGTCCATGTGAGGCGCAAGGCCGGGGATCACCAACAGGTCACGGCGGATATCGGCAAGAACTGTTTTCACGCCGCTGTCTGTGCGCACGGCCAGCCGGCCCGCCGCAGACAGAGGACGGTCCGCCCAACGGTTTAAGAGCATGCCGCCGTAAACCTCGGTGTTTACCTTCACATAATGATTTTCTACCGACATTTCCGGGTTTCCCTTGACCTTAAAGCAAGGGGAGTCCCCGTGGGGTGCGGCAATGAAAAAGGCACGGAAATCATTTTTGGGAAACTGGAACGCAATGATGGAACTCATACTGCGGGTGGTAAAATACCGCTTGCCGGGCTGCAGGTTCCAGGATTCCGTTTCTTGCAGCTCGGTGCACCCCGCATCCCGGAGCAGCTTCCCCACAGTTTCTACCGTGTGGAAGGCGGTGGGGCTGGATTGGATGAAATCAAACAGACTGGAAACAATGTCTTGCATGAGAAAACCTCCTTGCATTATAAAAAATTGACTGGATTTAAGCGTCGAACGCACCCATGATCACAATGCCGCAGATGGCGATGGCAATGGCGCCGTACTGGCGGGCTGTCAGCTTTTCCTTCAGAAAAATGCGGGAGAGGATCACGGAGAACAGGCAGTAGCTGGAAATCAGCGGCGCCGCCATAATGGCGTTATCCGCAATGGCATATACATAGGCAAACTGACCGGCGGTTTCGCAAATGGCCCCCAAGCCTTTTTCCCGTTCTTCCCACAGGCTGAATTTCTGCTTTTTCACAAATTTCAGGAAGATAAAAGCGGAGATGGCGCACAGCAGGAAGGTGAATTCATAGGCGATCTCGGCTTCCTCCTCGCTGACCAGCGCCCAGCCGTCCATTACCAGGGCATCCCCAAAGGTGCCCAGGGCGTCCAGGATGCAGTAGACAAAGGGAATACACACTGCCAGCGCGCTGACCTGGTATTTTTGTTCAATAACCTCGCCCCGGAAGCGCCGGGCTTTGTTTTCATCTTTCATATCGAATACGGAAAGGAGCACTACGCCCAGTACCACCAGTACCACCGCTGCAAATTGCAGAGGTTTTATGGTCTGATCCAGGAACAGGAAGCAAAGCACCGCCGCCAACGCCCCGGAGGAATTGCAAACCGGGGAGGAAACAGAAAGCTCCAAATACCGCAGACCCACATAGCCGATAGCCATGGAAAGGATATAGCAGGCCGAAACGGGCAGGTATTTTACAATGCTCATGGGGTCAAATTCCCGATAGTTTAGGCAGAACATGGCAAAGCCGTGGATTCCCATAACAGCGCCAACCATAATGATCATCCGCAGATGGCTGTACTTGTCTCGGGGATCGGTTCCCATTTTGGAAAACAAATCAGAGCCTCCCCAGCACAGGGCGGTGATCAAAGCTAAAACAAACCACATAAATTTAACGTTCCTCTCAATTTCCCTCTCTAAACTTTTACAATTTTGGAATTATTTTTGCGGGGAGGAGGATCACACCGAAGGCGTGTCCGGGTCTACCCGGCACACCAGCACATAGGGCCCGGGGCTAGCCAGCATTTCCCGGGCCAGTTCCTCAGCTTGGGCGTTGTTTTCCGCCCGGAACGCCGGGATGCCGTAGGCCTTACACAGGGCCACAAAATCCGGGTTGCCATCCATATGAGTGGCAATGTGCCGCCCGTTGTACTGCCGGTTTTGATATTCCCGCACCATCCCCAGGCGCCGATTGTCCATGACCACTACTTTCAGCGGCACGTGGCAGGCACACACGGTGGCAAGTTCGCACAGGCTCATTTGAAACGCGCCGTCCCCGCACACCGCGACCACCTGTCGCCGGGGCTTTGCCAGCTTTGCCCCCAGGGCCGCGGGCAGGGCGTAACCCATTGTCCCCAAGCCGCCGCTGGTGAGAAACCTGCCTTCCCGCTGGGTGAAGTTGATCGCCGTCCAGATCTGGCACTGGCCGGGGTCCGCCGTCAAAATGGCGTCCCGATCCGTCAACTTGGACAGAGTTCGCAGGAAAGACCGTGGCTCTACGGCGTCATCTCGATCCTGTCCCCGGGGGACGAATTGCGTTTTATATTGTAATACCTTCTGCCGCCATTCCTTGCAGTCCGCAGGCTCTACAAGCTCGGTCAGGGCGGTGAGCACCTGGCGGATATCGCCCACAATCGGTACGTTCACTCTCATGTTTTTCCCGATCTCCGCCGGGTCTACATCGATGTGGACGATCTTTGCCTGTTCAGCGATCTGGTTGGGTAGGGCGATGGCTCGGTCGCCCACGCGGGCGCCGCACAGAAGAATCAAATCTGCCTCACCCACGGCGCGGTTGGCGTAGCTTCTGCCGTATTTGCCGATCATTCCCAGGTACGAGGGGCCTTCTTCCCCCGGCCCCAAAGCATTGGACATAGCTCCCAGACCCATCATGGTGGATACCACGGGGATGCCGGTCTTTTCGGCAAAGGCGTTCATTTCCTTCCTGGCCCCTGCCAGCACGACTCCACCGCCGCAGCAAATGATGGGCCGCCTGGCTTCCGCAATGGCTTCGGCGGCTTTTTTAATCTGCTTGGGATGGCCGGAAAGATTGGGCTTGTAGCCGATAATTTCCGCCTTTTCTGGGTAGGAAAATTCCCATGGGACCAGCTGTTCCTGAATGTCCTGGGGCACGTCGATCAGTACCGGCCCCGGCCGCCCTGTGGCCGCGATGTGAAACGCTTCCTTAAAGATACGGGGCAGATCGGTGGCGGACTTTACCAGATAGCTGTGCTTGGTGAAGGACTCACAGGCCCCGGTCACATCCGCTTCTTGAAATACGTCCCGACCAAGCTGTTCCAGGGGGACCTGGCCGGTGATGGCGATGATTGGAATGGAGTCCATGTATGCCGTGGCAATGCCGGTAATCAGATTGGCCGCGCCGGGACCAGAGGTGGCAATGCATACTCCCGGTTTGCCGGAAGCTCTGGTATACCCGCTGGCCATATGGGCCGCATTCTGTTCGGAGCGCACCAGCACATGCCGGATAGCCGAACTGTACAGGGCGTCGTAAAACGGGCAGATGGCCGCGCCCGGATAGCCGAAAACCGTTTCCACTCCTTCGGCTTCCAGGCATTTTACCATGATCTGAGCACCGCTTATCATGTCCGATCCCTCCCTTCTTTTACAATTTCTTTTTTCCCATCAGGTACTTTGCGCTGACCTGATATCCGCTTCTCCCATACATGGGCACAATGTCCGTATAGGTATAGCCCAAAAATCCCCTTTTCAGCCCCAGGGATTTTAGATACCCAGT
>CAYSQF010000114.1:0-4017 GCA_964433105.1 uncultured Acutalibacter sp. | reverse complement strand
TATATTTTTGTATATTTTGTGATTTTTGATGTCCATTACAACCCAACGCTAAATGCTTAGTTATCACTTGATTATACTGCTTTTCAAAAAAATTTTTTGCGGTGGCACCCTAAAAATTTAGCGCCAAATTGACATTTCTTCCGCCCCACGATATAATTTTTACAATTTCACATTCAAAGAGAAGGACTGATCAAGAATGAGCACAAAAGGAGTCCGGGATTTCCGCCCCGCCATTCATTTTACCCCTGTTTCCGGCTGGATCAACGACCCCAACGGCCTGGTTTTTGAAAATGGGAACTATCACCTGTTCGCCCAATACTACCAGGAACCTGTTTGGGGTCCCATGCACTGGTACCACGCCGTGAGCCGCGACCTGCTCCACTGGGAACACCTTCCCATTGCCCTGGCGCCAGACGAGCTGGGGATGATTTTTTCCGGCTCCGCCGTGTTGGATCGGGAAAACACCTCCGGCTTTGGCAAAAACGGTGTTCCCCCTATGGTGGCCATGTATACCAGTCACGGGAACCACGAACAGCAAAGCATCGCCTATTCCAACGATTATGTTCATTTTGAAAAATATGCCGGCAACCCTGTCATTCCCAACGAAACATTACCGGACTTCCGGGACCCGAAAATTTTCCCCAACCCCGTTAAGGGCGGTTGGTCCGTGGCCATGTCCGGCGGGGACCGGGTAGTGTTCTACGCCTCCGAGGATCTGAAGCATTGGCGCAAAACCGGGGAATTCGGTCCCGAAGGAAATTACTCCCAGGGGGTGTGGGAATGCCCCGACCTGTTTCCTCTCCCCACCGATGGTGGCGGAGAAAAATGGATCCTGCTTGTAAGCATGGGCGACAACCACGCAAACCACGGCGCCCGCACCCAATATTTTATCGGCCAATTCGACGGCGACACCTTCCATTGCCGCACGCCTTTCGGACAGGCGGAATTTATCGACCAAAGCTTTGACAATTACGCCGGCGTTACTTTCCACAACACAAAAGAGCGGATTCTCATAGCCTGGGGCGCTTCCTGGACCTACGCCAAAGACTTGCCCACCGGGGATTTCTGCGGGTACATGACCCTGCCCCGCACCCTTTCCCTGGTTTCCACACCAAAGGCAGGGCTTCGGCTGGCGGGAAAGCCCACCATTTCCCCCTTTGGGCCGGAGGTTCCCTGCGGCGGCACCCTTCCGGGAGAGCTTTTCCAGCTGACGGTTCGGGGAATCGGCGCGGCTACTGTCCGTCTGGAAAATTCTCTGAGCCAGCATTTTGATTTTGGCGTGACCAGTGACAATCAAATTTTCATTGACCGCTCCCATGCCGGCGCCAAAGAATTCAATTCGGAATTTTCCACAGAGTGGTACTCTAAAATTTCCGCACCCCGGTACTTTGACGGTGCCTGGGAACTGGAATTGATTTTTGACCACTCCATTACGGAGCTTTTCTGCGACCAGTATACCAGAGCTTTCACGCAGCTGGTATACCCCGATGTTCCCTACAACTCTGTTTCCCTGACGAAAGGGCGGGCGGAGCTGTTCCTACGCGCCTACAAATAGAGGGAAATAAGCATTATTTGGCTGGTCCTTTTTTGTCCTGAACAATCAGGCATTCCATTGCCCGGACGGCGGTGTGAACCGCCAATTCCGTGTCGTGGGCTTGAGGGTTGCTCAAACCCTGCCTGGCCCGCTCTTGATTTGCCAGCACCAAAAGCACAGTGCCAATTCGCACCCGCAAACAGCTGGCCACTACAAACAAGGCCGCAGATTCCATTTCCGAAGCGAGACAGCCGCAGCGGATCCAGGCCTCCCATTTATTTTGCAGCTCATAGCCTACCGGCTTTACTTCCGGCTCATGCTGCCCGTAAAAGGAGTCCTTACACTGGACAACACCCACATGGAACCGGCTTTCCAACTCTTTGGCGGCGGCGATCAGGGCCGAAACGATCCCCGTATCCGCCACCGCCGGAAACTCGATGGGTGCGTATTCTCTGCTGGTTCCTTCCATGCGCACCGCGCCGCTGGCGATCACCAAATCGCCGCCCAAAATTTCCGTCTGCATGCCGCCGCTGGTCCCCACGCGGATAAAGGTGTGCGCACCGCACCGGACCAGTTCTTCTAGGGCTATGGCCGCGGAAGGGCCGCCAATGCCCGTGGAGGTCACGCTCACCTTCGTCCCCTGCAAAGATCCTGTGTAGGTGACAAATTCCCGCTGATCCGCCTGTAGCTGGGCGCCGTCTAAATAGGCGGCGATTTTCCCGCACCGTTTGGGATCCCCGGTCAGAATGACGTATTTTCCCACTTGGTCAGGCGCAAGCCCAATATGATACTGTTTTCCAGAGCCTTCTGTATAATCGATCATAAAAACCACCCTGCTATACCGACTTTCCGTGCCATTCTTTTTATGTTTGCGCGGCCTTATGCCCTGATCAGGCGCACGGCCATGTACTCCCTGCCAGGCAGGGCGATGCGGAATTTCCCGCTGTGGATCCCCGCGTCCTCAATGGTCATGTTCCAGGTATCGATGATCTCAACCAGCCACTGTTCGTTCTCGGGCTTCACAAAATTCCGAAAGGAAGGCCGTCCAAAGCCATAATAGTGTATTTCATAACCGGCCGCCGGGAAAGGCTCGTCCGGTACCCCCACGGTCTCATCGAACATACCCTGCCCCAGCTTCAGGCCTCGACCTGGGGTCTGTTCCAAAATAGAGTGCAGAAACTTGATTCGCTCCGGGCTTTCCCCGTGCAGCTTTCCGCCGTGGCTCCACCACAAAATATCACGCTCCGGGTCCAGGAAGGTTTCCCCGTGCCCCGCATAGCCGCCCCGGAGGGACGCTTCCCAAAACCGGCGGGTCAGCTCCTGTCCGGAGATGTTTCCCCAACCCATATCGATGTTTCCTTCATAGGCGATCTCGTCCCACACAATTGGCTTACCCCAGCGGGTGCGGTACTCATCGGTATATTCCACATGGCGATACAGGTCCTGCCGTTGTAAGCTGCAATGGGTGACCCAAGGACGGGAGTGGTCATAAAAGGCCATACAGTTGTGGATGCCCCGCAGATGGTGGTAGGGATCCTTCTCGCAGAGAAACTGGGCATAATGCTCCCAGTCATCCAAGGTTTTGTAAAACAGCAGGTCATACTCGTTGGCAAGGCTCCACCACAGGTTACGGTAAGCGGAAAACCGGGCAATCACATATTTCCAGTACAGGTCGTCCTGTTCCCTTGTCATGGCAGAAAACCCCCAGCGGTCATAGGGGTGCATTACAATGAGGTCAGCTTCCACACCCCGGCTCTGCAGGTCGAGGATGGCCCGCTCCAGCCTGCGGAAATGTTCAGGGTTAAACCGGGTAAAATCCCAATGGTTCCCGGAGAAATCCCGGACTCCGGCAAAGGTCATATTATCCTCGTTAAACAGCGTGTGATCAACCGGCGTCCCCTCGTAGGGAAAGGTCTGGGGATCTTCAAAATTGTGGATGTAATGCTTTGGGAAAACACAAAACCTCATTTTGTTGAAATACCCCTTGTCCAGCTCCTCCAGTGTTTTCCGATACACCGCATCGGGCTGATGGACCCAGGCGTAACAGGTGGTACCCACGCTATAATAGGGCGTGCCATCCTCATAGGCGAAGTGGCACTGGTTTACCACCCGCATGGGTCCGTGATTGCCTTCGCTGGGGGCAGTAACGGTAAATCCCCCTTCGGTTCCGGCCTCCGGGAAGCTGCCGGAGGTTTCAAAGGTATACGCCCCCTCGAAGCTGGGCATAAAACGTACCTTGTATACACCGTCGCCGTCGTAAAAACCGTCCGCCGTTACCGTTTCATTTTTGCCGCGGAAGATTCCGGAGAATTCCTGCTCTGTAAAGGGATTGCCCTCCTTAGGGCCATTGACCGTTACCTCAAACACGCCCCATTTTTCCACTGCCGCCATTTGGATTCACTCCTGTTACTATATATTTGCCCCTTGATCATGGCAGCCAGCCATAGGCATGGGACATCTCGTTGCCTAAACTGTTAGAATAG
>CAYSQF010000113.1:0-4209 GCA_964433105.1 uncultured Acutalibacter sp. | reverse complement strand
AAGGGAGTAGGTCGGGAAACTGGCGCGAGGGTTCAAATCCCTCCTTCTCCGCCAAAGATGAGCGTTCTGCCTTTAGGCAGAACGCTCATCTTTTATTGAGGGGTTTGAACTCGGGAGGATCTGAACGTAAAAATAGTCCCTGCGGGACATTTTTTCAAAGAGCGGAGAAATCAGTGTCGCCAGGCGTTATCCTTGAGGTGGCTGAGCCATTAGCCGCAATACGGCTGCTTTAGCTGCTTTCAAATCACAATCGGCGCTCTCCAGCCGGTATTCCGCTTTTTCAAACGACTTCATGCGAATCATCCTTGTCATTATGTCGGGCTTAGTATATCATTTCCAATATAAAAAAGCAACAAGACAGACAGCATAAATTGTGTGTTTACGGGAATTGTGTCTATACAGATTTAAATTTCAATTTATTCTAGCAAATTCTAGCAAAGCTTTACCCAAAAACGGATTGTTTTTCTGCCGGTATTTTGCGCCTGGATCTCTCCGTGGTGTTGTTCCACAATAGCTTTTGCAATAGACAGGCCTATGCCAAATCCGCTGCCGTAAGTTCTTGCTTTATCCGCACGGTAAAAGCGATCAAACAGGCGGGAAAGTTCGATGGAATCCACGGCCTGATAGGTATTTTCTATCGTGAAAACGGCACGCCTGCCTCCATGCTCCTGCAAGGTGACTGTAATGGTTCCGGATAGGTCGCAGTATTTGACTGCGTTGTCCATCAGGATAGACACAAGCTGGCGAATTGCCGCTTCGTTTCCCTTATACTGCACCAGAGGTGGAATGTCTGAAGTAAGAGTAATTTTCCGCTTCTCTGCGGCGGACGAAAACGCGGCTAAAGTGTCAGCCAGCGTATCACTTAAAACGAAGGGTGCCGCTTCCAGCCGCGCACGCTCCTCATCCATTCTGGCAAGCGTCACCAGACGGTTTACCAGTTCAGTCATTTGTTCGCCTTCTTCCCGAATATCCTCCAGCCATTCATTTTTCCCCACCTCGGATTCGGCAATATCCAGATTGGCCTGAATCAACGTTAACGGTGTTTTTAATTCGTGGTTTGCATCTGTGATAAACTGCTTCTGCTTTTCATAACTTTCCACCGTTGGTTTTACAGCGCGCTTAGAAATCAATACAATCAAAACAAGCACCACCACACTCCCTATAAGAAATACTGCTGCCGCAGCCCATAAAAGCTGCTGATTTGTCCGGCGTGCGGTTGTTCCGTGAATAAAGATCACCGTTTTTCCTTCCGATGTCGTATTGACCTTGTAGCGAAACTCGCCGATCCATCCCCGCTCCCGCCCTTTATTGACCGCAGCGCGGGCATATTGCTCTGCCGTGTCTTCGGTTACGCTGGCAATTGATCTGATATCGGCAGACAGAAGGTTGTCGGATGCATCAAAACGCACAGTAAAAAAGCGAGTGGTAAAGGGCGATTCAACGGTTATAGGTTCTATACCAGCGGAAAACGGGCTTTGGGTTTCCGTCTCAGATCTTTCAAACGTAGGAAAATCGCCATTATTTTCCGACACAACATCCGCCAGCATATCCAGAGATGCGATTGCCTGACAATAGGTGAGACAGTAGATGGAAGCAAAAAGGAGCAGAAAGACAATTGAGAAAGACAGCATGCAAATGCGAATAAACTTCCTTCTGAGTCGGTAGATCACGATTTTCCCTCCAGTATGTAACCCGCACTCCGAATAAATCGTATTTCCATAGGCGCCTCCAATTTCACCAGTTTTTTCCGCAGGTTAGAAATATGCACCCATACAACGCTGACGTCAGCATCGCTGTTCCACCCCCAAATGTGAGACATGAATTGATCTGTGGTAATGACCGCTTCGGGACTTTTTAGGAACATTTCCATGATTTGAAACTCTCGTCCGCTCAAAGGCTGTTTTTTCTCGTTACAGCTAAGCTCATAAGTAGATCGATTCAGTGTAAGCCCCAGAAAGGTCAGTTGATCGGGAATAAACTGATCTTTCCGTCGGAGCATGGCCCGCACCCGCGCCAAAAGCTCCTGGGTGGAAAAGGGCTTTGGCAGATAGTCATCTGCTCCGGCATCTAATCCCTCCACTCGCTGATAGACTTCCGTTTTCGCTGTCAGAAACAACGCAGGCGTGGAAATTCCCTGGGAACGCAGCTTTTTTAGGACTTCAATCCCGTCCATTCCCGGCATCATGATATCCAAGACCAAGCCGTCGTACTCACCCGTTTGCGCGTAAGCTAAAGCGTCTTTGCCATTGCTTACGCCATCCACCAGATATTGTTTGCCTTCAAAAATATGTTTTAGAGATTTCAACAGCTTTGGGTCATCTTCCGCCAGCAGCAAGCGCACAGATAGACAGCTCCTTTCTTTTTGATATTCAAAAGCAGTATAACGCGTGATTCTAAAGAAAACATAAAGACTATGTGTTTTTTCTGTGTACAAGTCTGCCAAAAAATTCACCTTTTCTACACGCTATATTTTAAGTTGGCTTTAGCAGAGCAAGATAAGATAGAGTTGTTCTTTTTTTCATGTTTTCTCTATTTGATCAGGTTGCTGTCCACCTGGGCTTTTTCAAAAGGGCAGACAAAGGATAACCGCCGCTTGCGGCGTTTTCACATACAGCACGGCAGCGGAAAAGTTTCGCTGCCGTGCGTTTGCGTCTGCCAAATCTCTTTACGCCGTTAAAAAACACAAAACATTCACCCTTCTTTCACCGTACTTTTTAGCCCGGCTTTAGCGCGGCACGCTATAATTTTAAGGAAAGCGCCCTTCCTCCTGACAGAAAAACCCTATAATCAAATATCAATAAGCAAAATAGAAAGGACGAATAAGCAATATGGCAACCGTCATGGAAAAAGCCCGCAGGGCTGACTCAAATGCGCTGAAATCGCTCTATCATGCAAACAAGGCGGAAATTATGTTCCTGTGCGATACTCTCCTGCTCGACGAGGCCGCTGCAAGCTCCGCTACCCTGCAGATTTTTAAGAATTCCTGGGGGGCTGTGCTGGAGGGCCGCGTGACATCGGAAAGTGAATTTGAGAGCTTACTTCTTTACAGAACAATACATTTTTGCAAGAACCGCATACTGAAACGTGATCCAAAAGCGTTTCGGCTGCCGTCCAATAAAAATTTTATGTACACTGTGTACCAGCCCGAGAAGATGGACTTGACCGGCGAGCCCGCTGACGTGATTTTAAAAAACCTTCCTGATCTGCTCAGGTTTATCTATATTCTGCGGCTTTCCACAAGCCTGGGGGATAAAGAGATTGGTAAATTGCTGAATACCAACACCGAAACAGTAAGGAACGCGGTAAGCGCGGAGGAAGAGAATCTTCGTCGGATTTGCGCCGCCGTTTCAAAAAGAAGCGGTACAGAATTTTTCATGTCAGCAGCAGACTTCCAAGAAGCGGTTCTAAAAAAAAGAAACAGCTTTATTGTTCCCCAGGCAACGGAAACCCTGGCGCTGATGATTATAGATTCTGCCTGCAAACCAATTTTGAACCAGAGAAGAAAAAAAGCGGTACCTATCTTTGTCGTTTGTGTGTGCGCACTTTGCATAGTCGGTGTAGCGGCAGGACTTGCCATTATGGCTTCTGTGCGGCAATCTGACAAAGAAGCTGTCTCCTCGGAGGCAGACATTGTGGATGAAACAGCATCCTCCGCCCTTTCCAGCGCTCTTCAGGCTTCTGAAACATCTGCCGATTCAGATGGAAGCTCGTTGGTGGCTGTGGTGGAAAATCCCACTTATTACGCAGATATCACTATAGAGGATTATGGCACAATAACTGTGGCGCTGGATGGAATTTCCGCTCCAGAAACAGTAGAAAACTTTGTTTCCCTGGCGGAAAACGGATTCTATGACGGACTGACCTTTCACAGAATTATGGAGGGTTTTATGATGCAGGGCGGTGACCCTAACGGAGATGGCACGGGCGGTTCCGACACCACGATCTATGGTGAGTTTACGGACAACGGCTTTGAAAACTCCTTATCCAACACGCGCGGCGCCATTGCTATGGCCAGGTCTGAAGATTACGACAGCGCCAGCTCACAGTTCTTCATCGTACAGGAAGACGCAACTTATCTTGACGGCCAGTATGCCGTCTTTGGCTATGTGACCCAGGGCATGGACGTGGTGGACGCAATCTGCGCAGACGCCCAACCCACAGACGATAATGGAACGATCCCCGCAGAAGAACAGCCGGTTATTACGTCGA
>CAYSQF010000112.1:0-4281 GCA_964433105.1 uncultured Acutalibacter sp. | reverse complement strand
ATATCCTGTTTGGACGGGATTTTGACGGCTATACCGCCGATGAGATCCGGGCAAACATCCAGAGCTATCAGGACGCAGCGAAGATTCCCCTGCTGATTGGCGTGGATGAAGAAGGCGGCACTGTGGTGCGGATCAGCTCTAACCCAAATTTGTGCGAGGAGCCCTTCTGGTCGCCCCGGAAGCTTTACAGTACCGGCGGGATGCAGTCTGTTTTGTATGCCGAAAGCAATAAGCTTCAGCTGTTTTCCGACTTGGGTGTCAACGTAAATTTTGCCCCGGTATGCGACATATCCACCGACCCGGACGACTTTATTTATGACCGATCCCTGGGGGAAAGTCCCGCTGTTACCGGCGAGTATGTGCGCCAGGTGGTAGAGCTGTACCGGGAAAATGAGAAAGGAACTGTACTCAAGCATTTCCCTGGATACGGGAACAACCCTGATACCCATACCGGCGTGGCCATAGACGAAAGGCCCCTTGATTCTTTCTATTCTTCCGATTTTATCCCGTTCCAGGCCGGAATAGATGCGGGAGCGGGCTGTGTGCTGGTGGCTCACAATATCGTCACCTGTGTGGACTCCGACGCGCCGGCCTCTCTTTCCAAAGCTTGGCATGATATCCTGCGGGATGATTTGGAATTTGACGGGTGTATCATTACAGACGATCTCTCTATGGACGCCATCCAGGAATACTGCGGGGTCGGCTGTGCGGCTGTTCAGGCGATTTTGGCGGGGAACGACCTGCTTTGCTGTACTGATTACCAGGACCAATACCCCGCTGTGCTGGAAGCAGTGCAAAATGGGGAGATCAGCGAAACGAGGATTGACGAATCCGTCCGCCGCATCCTCCTATGGAAACGGCAGCTTGGATTGTTGGAATAGGCTCAGCCCAATAACTCAGGTGAAAAAACGGGTAAGGTATTTTGACAAAATAAAATAAGGGCAGCACCGCATCATTTAGCAAGGATGGTTTCCAAGAAAAATTTTAAGCGGAGCAAGGCGCAAAAACCAGGAATACTTTGTGTATGGCAAGCTTTTGCGGCGAAGCTTCGGCTGAAATATGCCGGAAAACATCGCAGACATAATTGTGCGGCGACGCCCAGAAAAGGAAGAAACTGCAAATATGAAAAACAAAACAAGCGGAAAAAACATGCTCTTGGTATCCTCCATTCTGATGCTGATCGGCGGCATCGTGAATGCGGCCGGTACTGTAATCGGCTTTGCTATGGGTGAGCTGTTCGCCGCCAACAAGGATGTGGAAGGGTCTGATACCCTTGCCTCTCTGTTTATCATTTATTCGGTCATCATCCTGGTGTTGGCAGTGTTACAGATTATCGCCTCTATTTTCGGTATTGTCAACCGGGCCAAGCCCGCAAAGGCGCAGGCTTGTCTCATCATGGGTATCATCCTGGTGCTGATCGCCGTGTTCACGATGATCCTTTCCGTTTACTTAAACTCCTTTGACGTTATACAGATATTCTCGCTGGTATTTCCTCTGCTATACGTCAGCGGTGCTCTGTTGAACCGACCTAAGCATCTTTAAAAAATTTATAATAGAAAGGTGAATGTCCTTATGACCACAGAACATAGCTATTTTATGAATCCCATGATCCGAAAGCTCACCAAAGTGAAGGAACGGGCGGATTCCCCGTCCACGGCGGCAAGCTATAAGGGTGTTGCCCACAAGACTTTCTTCTTTATGCTGTGGGCTGTCGTAGGCGTCGTCCTGTTTTTTGTTCTCCGCCCCAAGCTGACCGCCGGGGAAGTTATTGCGTTTGACAACGGCTTAACGGTGCATCCCCTGGAAGCTTTAGTGTTTTTTATTGCCTTGCTGCTTTCCATTATTGCGCCTTTGCTGGCCTTTGCCATCAAGCCCCTGGTGCCTTTCCTGGGAAGCCTTTACTGTCTGTGCTTCAGCTATAGCTTTTCCTGTCTGGAAGACCTGCTTCCCGAGGAGTACGGCGGGATCATCTGTGTCGCCGCCATCATTACCATTGTTTTGGTTTTGGTGATGACCATTCTCTATTCTTCTGGGAAGATAACGGTGGGAAAAAAGACTAAAACTGTGATTTCCGCTCTGTTTATTACTGCTTTGCTCAGCGGCGTTGCCGTCTTTGTTCTGAGCCTGATTCCCGCTTTTAAGCCGCTCATTGCTTTCTTAGAGAAAAATGCGGCTGTTGGCATTGTAGTATCCGTTCTCTACATTGTTATTGCCTGTCTGTTTCTGCTGGTGGATTTCCAGACCATCCAGCAGACCGTGGAAAATGCGCTCCCGAAAAAATATGAATGGATTGCCGCTTTTGGCCTTGCCTACACCATTTTCTATTTGTTCCTTCAGGTGTTCAACCTTCTCTCTAAAGTACAAAACAGCGGAAAGACCGAATAGGAGATTTATCAAGGATAAAATTACCGCAAAGGCATGCGCCCTTTTTCTGGCTGCTTCGGTACACTCCTATGGGGAAACCGAGCCGAAAAAAGGACGCTATGCCGCTCTCGGGTTGGCGCTCTTGTGATGGGAGGCAACTTAATTGTTGACATCCTGCTGGTCTCATGCTATAATCGCGGTTGGTTAAACCAACTTGTGGTTTTGCAAATATGAGAAGAGAGGGCTGCTGAGTGGGAGTTATTTTTAAAATTTTGGGGATAGTTTCTGGCGGAATCGGGATTTATGGTATTTTTACGAGTCAGCCCAGTTTGATTCTATTGGGTGCTATCCTCGCAATTATTTTAGGCGGATATATGCCGTTAGAGAATTTGGTGCAGTATTTTTTATTTTATCCCTTTCTAAATGCGTTTTTTTGTGCTTTGGGAATGCTGATTTCTCACTTTTTCTTAAAGCTGGCGTGGGGTAATGCTTTCTTATATTCGTCTTGCTGGATTATGACGGTTTTGTCGGTTATTGGATTTATACTGCAGCTTCAGGAAGCGAAGGCAAGGTAAAACAAGCGGTACTGCTTTGGTTATATGGCCTAAAAATAAAATTTTCATGTATTCGACAGTTTTTGGCTTGCGGAAATGATAATATCAGAAATGAGGCAGCCGGAGTGCTGCCACACCTCCTGGTGACCTCCAGGTATGAACGTTATCTTCCGCCGGCGGCCAATCCTATGAGAAAATCGGAAATCATAATCAACCCATCGATGTGGCGGATTACTGCTCTTATGCTGGAGGGATCTCCAACCTGGTGGGGGAGACCGAAGCGGAAGAGATGCTGCTGGACCATATTTCCAGACCCGCAATGAAAGTCTCGTCGGCGATTTGGAGAAAGCCTTTTAGTTCCCCTATAAATTATTTCCTTGTGTTCCGCCAAAAATCGTGTTATGATAAAAATGATATTTAGTGATTTCAGCAGGTGAGCAATAGAGAGGGGAGGGTGAAGCTTGCGTGGGTAAAGGGAAGAAGGCGAAACAGTTTCAAACTTCTTTGGACGATACCAGGACCCGCATCATCACAGCGGCGATTAAAGCTGTGCGGGAATATGGCCTGGACGGTGTCCGAATCCAGAACATCAGCAAACTGGCAGGACTTTCCCCAGGGGCCTTGTACCGTTATTTCCCCGGGAAAGACGAACTGATGATCGAATGTTTTACCTACGTGGACAAGCAGGCGGCGCACATTTTTGAAACTGTGCAATTTAACCCCCTCACGATACTCGCACAGCCCATGGACGCCGTCAAAAGCCTGTGGCTCCCCTATTTCCGCTTTTGGACTTTCCATCCGGATGAAACGGTGTTCTACCACCGCTTCCGGGACAGCGAGTTATTCCCCGCCTATGATAAGCAGAGGGATGTCAGCTATTTTGACAAATTCACGGGAATGGTCCGGACGTTTAAAACCGTGTTTCCCAGCTTGAACCGCTTGAATCAGGATCTGTTGTGGCTTTATATCCTTACATCCACTGTTATGTACGCTAAGTATGTGGTACAGGGTGTTCTGCCCAATGACGAGAAGACCGAAGACGAGATCTTCCAGTTATTGATGTTCGGATTGAAGGGATACCTAAAACCGGAGAAAGGCTCCCAAGGATAAGTCTGCGAAATTCTTGATTTTCGGGCTTAATAACCAGCCTGTCCGGATGCTATAATAATCAAGCATTCCAGGTGAGAATATGGTTTAGGTTACGCTGACTCGGTGGAAATAAAATGGACGAAAGATCAGGGCTGTAAGGATTCTTACAGCCTACTTTTTGCTACTAAAACAAAGAGAGGAGAAACCGGCGAACACCGGTTTCTCCCTCTGAATTTTGCCAAATTTTTTATTTCTTCAAGTATTCCACAAATTT
>CAYSQF010000111.1:0-4326 GCA_964433105.1 uncultured Acutalibacter sp. | reverse complement strand
GCTCAGATACTTATCAATGAGCACCGGGTTGTCCTGCTTATGGGAGAGGATGATCGCCATATACTCCTCAATGTCCTCGTCGCAGTAGGCGATGATCATATTTTGACCGCCCAGCACGTAAGAGGGCCGCATCAGCACAGGATAGCCCAGTTTGCCGGCAGCGTCCAGAGCTTCCGCGGCAGTCATCACGGTAAAGCCTTTTGGGCGCTTAATGCCACAACGCTCCAGCAGGGCATCAAATCGTTCCCGGTCCTCCGCCATGTCGATGGTGTCGGCGGAAGAACCTAAAATGGGGATATTGTGCGCCGCCAGGGTTTTGGTCAGCTTGATTGCCGTCTGGCCGCCGAAAGCCACCACCACGCCAATGGGCTTTTCAATGGCGATGATATCCAGCACGTCCTCGGGGGACAGGGGTTCAAAATACAACCGATCAGCGGTGTCGAAATCCGTGGAAACCGTTTCCGGATTGTTGTTGACGATGACCACCTCGTACCCCAGCTGCTGCAAAGCCATCACGCAGTGAACGCTGGCGTAGTCGAATTCAATGCCCTGTCCGATCCGGATCGGGCCGGACCCCAGGACCATGACAGTCCCTTTGCTGTCCGGCTTCCCCTGGCCGATAAATTCCAGCGCCTCATCCTCGCCACCGGATTCTTCGGTGTCGTAGGTCCCATAAAAATAGGGGGTGTGGGCGGCAAATTCCCCCGCGCAGGTGTCCACCATTTTAAAGGTGGTTTTCCTCTGGAAGCTGACTTCGCAGCCGGACAGCCGGGCGATGACGGCATCCGGATATCCAAGCTGCTTGCCCCGGGTGTACAGCTCTTCGGTCAAAACGCCCTTTTGCAGCTCCCGCTCATAGGCCAGCAGGTTCAAAAGCTTCGACAGGAACCAGCGGTCAATCAGGGTTTTTTCATAAAGCTCGTCCACTGTCACGCCGCGCTTTAAAAGCTCGTATACGGCAAACAACCGCTCGTCCGTGGCGTGCACGGCAATGTGCCACAGATTTTCCAGGCTCTCTTCGGCGAACTTGGGAAGATTCAGGGTGTCCAAGGAAATTTCCGCGCCCCGCACCGCCTTCATCAATGCCATTTCAAAGGTGTCGGCAATGCTCATCACCTCGCCGGTGGCTTTCATCTGCGTCCCCAGATCCCGCTTGGCGTACACAAATTTGTCAAAGGGCCACTTGGGAAATTTCAAAGCCACATAGTCCAGGGCCGGTTCAAAGGCGGCATAGGTTTTGCCGGTCACAGCATTTTTAATCTCGTCCAGGGTATAGCCGATGGCCACCTTGGTAGCCACCTTCGCAATGGGGTAGCCCGTGGCTTTCGAAGCCAACGCGGAGGAACGGGACACCCGGGGGTTGACCTCAATTACCGCATATTCAAAAGACGTGGGGTGCAAGGCAAACTGGCAGTTGCAGCCCCCCTCCACGCCCAGCTCGTCCACGATCCGCAGGGCGGCGGAGCGGAGCATTTGATACTCCTTATCGCTCAGCGTCACCGTGGGGGCAATGACGATGGAATCCCCGGTGTGTACGCCCACCGGATCCATATTTTCCATAGAGCACACGGTGATGGTGTTGCCCTTACTGTCCCGCATGACTTCGAATTCGATCTCTTTCCAGCCGGCAATACTCTTTTCCACCAGGATCTGGGTGATGGGAGACAGAGCCAGACCGTTTGCCGCCACCTCCCGCAGCTCCTCAAAGTCATTTACAATTCCTCCTCCGGTGCCGCCTAGGGTAAAGGCTGGGCGGATAATCACCGGGTAGCCGATCTCTTTGGCAAAGGCAGCGGCATCCTCCACGGTGGTCACCACCTTGGAGGGGATGCAGGGCTGGCCGATCTTCTCCATAGTATCCTTAAAGATCTGCCGATCCTCCGCCTTGTCAATGGTTTCGGGGGAAGCACCCAACAGACGCACATTGTGCTCCTTCAAAAAGCCCTCTTTGGCAAGCTGCATGGAAAGAGTCAGACCGGTCTGGCCGCCGAAGCCGGAAAGGATACTGTCCGGTTTCTCCTTTTCGATGATCCTCTTGACGGTGGTAAGGGTCAAAGGCTCAATATAGATCCTGTCTGCCATAGCCTTGTCCGTCATAATGGTAGCGGGATTGGAGTTCACCAGCACGATCTCGATGCCGTCCTCCCGCAGGGCGCGGCAGGCCTGGGTACCGGCATAGTCAAACTCCGCCGCCTGCCCGATAACGATAGGCCCGGAGCCGATCACCAATACTTTTTTGATATCTTTATTCAGCGGCATGTTTCTCATCCTCCTTCTCTGGATTCATGATCTCCTGAAGCGAAGCGGGAGAAAACCCCGCAAGCGCCGGGTGGTCTGTCAGCACTTTGACGATGCGCCAACCCAGTTCGGCCTTGGCGGCGCTCTCCGGCGTGGGCCTGAAGCCTAGGTCAAGGTAGACCTTACAGGCCACCCATGTGGTGGTCTGGGTCGGTACTTTGCAATGGGTGCAGCCGTGCCCCGCCATGACCCGCAGGGTGTACACAATGAGCGGCTTGGAAAGCCCCCGGCCCTGATGGTCCCTGCGGACGGCAACCCAGTGGAGCCAGCCCGCCCCCCTTTTCTCCTTGCCGGAAATGTCCCGGTATGCGGTGGCGGTGGCGACCTTTTCCCCGACGGCGTTCTCCACAAATACCATACGTGTCTCCAGCTCTTTTTCATGCCCGCCATAATACTCGTTCCAGGAGGCCAGCCCCTGTTCATAGCAGGTAAATTCCTTGGCGGACTGCTCGATCTCGATCCAGCGGTCCCGGTCACCCGGTCGGTAGAAGGCAAATTTATAACCCTCCGGCAGCTCATGCCGGGGCAGCCCGTCCAGACTGCGCTCCAGCCGGAGGTCTACATATCTGATCCTATCATCGTGATTGTCAAATACAATTGGAATGCCCACACTCCGCCCCCTTACCGCCTGTCCATCATGCCGAAAAACTCGTCAAACAGCCAGCCCGTGTCCATCGGGCCGGCGCAGGCCTCCGGATGAAACTGGGTGGTAAAAGCCTGGCAGTCCAGGTACCGCACGCCCTCGCAGGTGCCGTCGTTAACGTTTTTCCAAAGCTCCTTGGCCACATGGCTGTCTATGCTTTCCGACACCACCGCGTAGCCGTGGTTCTGGCTGGTAATGTACACCCGGCCTGTTTCCAGGTTTTTCACGGGCTGGTTGGCTCCCCGATGACCATACTTCAGTTTTTCCGTTTTAAACCCGTGCGCCAGGGCCAAAAGCTGGTGCCCCAGGCAGATACCGAAAATGGGAAGGCCTATTTTGCAGATTTCCCGGAGGTTTGCTATGATTTCCGTATTTTCCGCAGGATCCCCGGGACCGTTTGAAAGCATGATCCCGTTTACGTCCAGGGCCCTGATCTCCGTAGCCGTGGTACCGCATGGGCACACAACCACCTGAACGCCCCGATCATTCAGCTCCCTAACAATGTTCCGTTTCAACCCAAAGTCCAAAAGGGCCACCCGTTTTCTCAAGCCGCCCACCGGAGAGACGGTGTAAGGCTCTTTGGTGGAAACGGCTTTTACTGCGTCTTTTACCCTGTAGGCTTTTACGGCTTCTAAGTCCACCCCACTAGGATTATCGGTGATCACTCCATTCATCACGCCATGCTCCCGGATGATCTTGGTCAGCGTCCGGGTATCCACTCCGGAAAGGGCAGCAACGTTCTTTTCCTTAAAAAAGGTGTCAAGGGTGCCCTCCGAACGGAAATTGGAAGGTGCTTGACACCAGTGCTTGACGATATACGCGGAAGGACCGATCCGGTCGCTTTCAAAGTCGGCGGGAATAACACCGTAATTCCCAATGAGCGGAAAGGTCTGCACTACCGTCTGTCCCCAATAGCTGGGATCGGTAAGGGTTTCCAGGTAGCCGGCCATCCCAGTGGTGAAAACCACCTCGGCGGTCACTTCGCCCTGCGCGCCGAACCGTTCTCCCCGAAAGGTTTTCCCGTTTTCCAACACCAGATACCCTATTCTGCCCATATGCTTCATCCTTTCGCGCTTTTCCTGTCCTATATTTTCTCAATATTATATCATAACCCAAGATCGGCCCCTGTGCAAGAAATTTTTTTGATTTTCCCCTTTTACCAATTTTTACGCCCACAGCGCCTGGATTTTCTCCATTTATCAGAAGCCGCAGGCAGTTGACAAAGCCATCGTCCTTGCATTAGAATGAATCAGTTATTAGGATAATCCCCGCAAAGGAAAGAGTGATCCTTATGGAAACCTGTTCAGAGAAGCGAAAAAACGTACCCACTCTGTTTGGCAGCTACGTTTTTAATGAGGATGTCATGCAGGAACGCCTGCCAAAGG
>CAYSQF010000110.1:3252-4375 GCA_964433105.1 uncultured Acutalibacter sp. | reverse complement strand
ATGAAACTGCGCCACAACCTTGGCAGGCCATCGCGCAGCGATTTTGTTCAAGCAAAAATTTAAATGTGCGCCAGATACTCGGTGATCAGTCTGGAGGTTTCCTCCACGCCGATAGAGCTGTCCACGCAAAGCTCATACCCGTGGGGATCGCCCCAACTCTGGCCGGAGATGCTCTTATAGTACGCGCTTCTGGCACTGTCGGAACGGGCGATGCTTTTTTTCGCATCTTCCTTGGTATCCCCGTACATTTCCATCACCTTCCGCATCCGGTAATCTTCCGGCGCGTAGAGAAAGATGCGGACAAGTTTTTCACGATCCCGCAGCACATAGTCTGCGGCTCGACCGACAATGACGCAGGAACCGGCGTTTGCGATCTTTTTAATGGCCTTGTCCTGAGCGGTGATCGCCTGCTGCACCACGCTGGTGCTCAAATAGAGTTCGCGCATAACAGCGTTTTCATCGGAATTGAGGTTGGAGATAAATTCCTCCGCCAATCCGCTTTCCTGCGCCGCGATCGCCACCATTTCCTTGTAATAGCAGGGGACACCCATTTTTTCGGCCACCAGCTGGCCGATCCTCTTCCCAGCGGTACCGTGTTCCCGGGAAACAGTGACGATCACGCCGGGATGGGACGGTTGTAGGGTTGGAACTTTCAGGTTTTCCAGTTTTTTCTCATTTCCGGTTTCAAGCTCTTTCCAGAGACGGACCATCACAACGGCGGTGATCAGCATAGCGATGACATCGGCAATGGGTGCGGCCCAGAAAATGCCGGTCACTCCCAGAACCATAGGGGCCAGGATTGAGAGTACGATCAGCAGCACGTCACGCAGGATGGACAGGGGCGCGGCTTTTTTAGCATGGCCGATGGACTGCAAAAAGATGGCGCAGACCTTTTGAACACAGGTAAAGACGATGAGGGAGAGGTAGATGCGCAGGCACAGGACGGCAAATTGCGTATAGAGTTCCCCATCCGCGCCAAACATGCGAATAAATACTTGGGGGACTGCCTCAAACAGCACGGTGCAGATCAGGCATACAATGGCCGTCCATTTAACGATGGCTTTCAGCAGTGCCCGGACGCGCTCGTACTGCTTTGCGCCGTAGTTGTAGCCCACGATGGGCT
>CAYSQF010000110.1:0-3242 GCA_964433105.1 uncultured Acutalibacter sp. | reverse complement strand
ATGCCAATGGCGATGTTCAATACGATCTGGAACAGCTTCATAATGACCACAAACGCCGCCAAGGGAATGTCCGCACCGTAAACCGACTGAGCTCCATAGCGCACCAGCAAAACATTGTTGATAACCGTGATCACAACGATGGATAGCTGCGTCAACAGGCTGGACGTCCCCAGAGCCATGATCTGTCGGAGCAGGTGCCAGTTCAACCGGAAACTCCCGGCGGAGATCTGGAAGGTCTTGCTGCGGCGCAGGTAGACCGCGCAGATCAGGAAGCTGACAAACTGCCCCAAAATGGTGGCGTAAGCTGCACCCTTGATCCCCAGGTCAAGTACAAAAATCGCCACAGGATCGCCGATGATATTCAGCACTGCGCCGACCAGCATAGCCCCCATAGCGTAGCGGGGGCTGCCGTCGGCCCGGATAATGGAAGCCAGGGTATTTTGCACCATTGCCAGCGGCATCATGGTATAAATGATGAAGCCGTAATCGTGGGCCAGGGAAAGGTTCGCATCGGTTGCCCCAATTACCCGCAGCAGATTGTCCCCAAAGAGATAGCTTACCGCGATGATGATAACGCCGGAAAGGAACGAGCACAAGATGCTGTTGCCCACAAATTTATGAATTGATTTCGTATCATTCCGGCCCAGCGAGACGCTGAGGGCCGCGGCAGCACCGTCCCCAAAGAACAGAGACATGCCCCAGCCCACCACGGTGATGGGGAAAATTACGCCGGTAGCGGCGTTGCCTAAATACCCCACACCGTTGCCGACAAATATTTGGTCTACGATATTGTAAAGGCATGAAATGATGAGGGAAAAGATACAGGGAATGGCAAACTTCCTAAGTAGTTTACCGATCTTTTCCGTTCCGAGATAATTGCTTTCCTGCATGACAGGTCCTCCTTGTTTTCAGGCAAAAAAACAGCGCACGAATCACCATGCGCCAGAAAAAGACACATGAGATGCGCATCCGTACCGTAATCAGATTTACGCGCGAAAGCGCCACATGTGTCGTTGATTGCCTATTTGATTTACACCTGCAGCAATCATACGCGAAACCAGCGCTTGCAAGCTGGCAAAACGCAGTCCACAGGTTTACCATTATTATAACGGCTTTTTACTTGGCTTGCAAAGGGAAATCCGTACAATTCAAGCTGGGGATTTTCTCAGAATAATTTGTGAAAAAATGCCCTTGACGCTTCCGCAAAAAGCAGATAAAATATAATTAAACGTGTAGCGAGACTGCGTAAATCCGGTTTTCGCTGCATGTTAATTTTTTGAACGGGAGAACATGGTTATGAAACGAGTGAAAGCGGCCTGTATCTGCCAAACTCTCCATTTTATACTGAAGGAAGAGGTCGGTCATGATTTTGCGGTGAAACAGGTGAAGTCCGAAGTAGAGCTATACAAAAAAGGGTTGGAGAGAAACCGTATCCAGCACAAGATTCTGGAAGAAACCGAGCAGCCGGATGGGTCGGTCATCTTAAAGGTCATCAAGCAGTACAATAACAGTCCGGTGGGTGATTATCTGGCATAACATAATGGACCCAGACATAATAATCGAATAGTAGTGTGATAAAAGTGCGTAGCCAGAGAGGCGTAAGTCCAGCTTCTTTGGCCACGCGCTATTTTTATGCAAGGAGAATTTTTATGGAACAGAAAGCAAACGATTTTTTGGAAAAACAACCTGTGGGGACGCTCATGAGGAAATATGCGGTGCCCTGCGTCATATCCCTGCTGGTGGCGGCACTCTATAATATTGTGGATCAGCTTTTCATAGCAAATGCCAGTTATCTGGGTTCATACGGCAATGCCGCCAATACAGTGGTCTTTCCCATGACGGTCATCGCCCTGGCAATTGCGGTGATGATTGGTGATGGCTGCTGCGCTTTTGTCAGCATCTGCCTGGGTTCCGGGCGGAAAGAGGATGCCGGCAGCAGCATTGGAAGCGCGGTTTTGCTGTGCGTGTTTGCCAGTGTGCTTCTTGCCGCCGTGTATCTCATATTCCAGGAACCAATCTTAACGCTTTTTGGCGGGCGTGTCAATGAAGGGACATTCTTCCAGGCCAAGGAATACTTTTTCTGGATCAGCCTGGGTATCCCGTTTTATATGTTTGGCCAGGCCATGAATCCTATTATCCGCTCGGATGGAAGCCCCAGATTCGCCATGATTTCCACATTGGCGGGTGCAGTGGTCAATATCATCCTTGACCCGGTTTTTATCTTCGTTTTTCAGTGGGGCATGATGGGCGCGGCGGTGGCAACCGTGCTGGGACAGGTGCTGACCGCCGTTCTGGCAGTTTGGTATTTATGCCATATGAAGGCGGTGAAGCTGGCATCCGGGAATTTCCGCGTACACCACCGGTTGGCCGGGAAATATCTGTCGCTGGGCATCACCAGTTTCCTGTCCCAAATTTCCCTGGTGGCGGCTATGGCAGCTATGAACAACATGATCCAGAAGTACGGCGCGCTGGATCCGGTGTTCGGACAGACGCAGTACGCCCAAATTCCAATGGCCGTGATAGGAATCGTCATGAAGTTTTTCCAGATTGTCATTTCCATTGCGGTGGGAACTGCGGCGGGGTGTATCCCCATTGTGGGCTATAACATCGGTGCCCAGCGGAAAGACCGGGTCAAGAGCCTGTTTACCCGGCTGCTGCTGACCGAAGCTCTGGTAGGGGCGGCGGCGCTGCTCATTGTGGAACTGTTCCCCCAGCAGCTGATCAATCTTTTCGGTGCGGCAAACGAAAGCGTTTACTACACGCAGTTTGCCATTAAGAGTTTCCGTATCTACCTGTGCATGATGATTTTTGCCACGGTGAACAAAGGAACCTTTATTTTCCTGCAGTCCCTGGGAAAGGCGCTAGCGTCCACTTTGATCTCCCTGGTGCGCGAGGTGGTGTTCGGCGTTGGGTTTGCCCTGCTTCTGCCCTTCTTTTTCGGGCTGGACGGCGTGTTGTACTCCATGCCGGTGTCTGATATTTTAACGTTTGTAATTGCGGCCGTTGTCATTTGTCGCACTTATAGAGAGTTGAGCGCGCAGCCTTTCAGACAGCCGGAGAAGGTTGTTTAAAATCAGTACAGGACACAAAACAGTGCGCGGGATTTACCGAAAATCCCGCGCTTTTTTGCGGTAAATGGAGTAAAAATTGAATTTTAATCAAGGTACCTTTACAAATGCGAAAATCAGAGTTTATCTGTTAATTCATCAATATACTCATCTATTCTAAACATTCTGGGTCAC
>CAYSQF010000109.1:0-4379 GCA_964433105.1 uncultured Acutalibacter sp. | reverse complement strand
CGTGGGGTAACCACTCTTTCACTTTTTCGGTCTCACATCATTGACAAACGTACAAAAACGGGAAAAACAAAAAAGAGTTTTTCGACTTTTTAGGAAACAGGCGGCTTCTGTGCGGTGTTTTCCATTGCGGAGAGAATTTCGGAAAGGGTTTCCAAGGGAGAATGAGAGCTGAGTTTCACGCTGATGTAAGGCCGGCTTCCGGCGTTGAGCATCACTCTGCCGTTCATAGCGCGGATCAGGTTTCCCACTTCTCCCAGGTCAAAACTCCGTTTATATAGGAAAAGGGTATCTCCCTGCTGCTTGACTTCGGAGATTCCCAGTTGGGAAGCCCTGTTGCGCAGCAGCGCTACATCCAGCAAGCCTTTTACTGCGGCGGGTGGTTCCCCAAACCTGTCAATCAGCTCGTCTGTTACATCCAGGGCGTCCTCCGCAGTGCGCACGGCGGCAATGCGGCGGTACACGTCCAGCCGCAGATTGGTGCTGGCAATATATTCTTCCGGGATATGGGCCTGGATCTGCATGTCTACCAGGCATCCCTCGTCTATGGGCTGGGCCGGTTTCTCTCCCTTCATCAGGCTTACCGCTTCGCCCAGCAGCTTGATGTACATATCGTACCCCACAGCTTCCATATGGCCGTGCTGCTCGCTGCCCAAAATGTTGCCGGCACCCCGGATCTCCAAATCCCGCATGGCGATTTTAAATCCGGAACCAAATTCGGTAAATTCCCGAATGGCGGAAAGCCGTTTCTGCGCAATTTCTGTCAATGCTTTGTTGGGAGCGTAGGTTAGGTAGGCGTAAGCCCGCCGGCTGCTACGCCCTACACGTCCGCGAAGCTGATGAAGCTGAGAAAGACCCATGCGGTCGGCGTTTTCAATAATCAAGGTGTTGGCTGTCGGGACGTCCACGCCGGTTTCAATGATGGTGGTGCAGACCAAAATGTCTATCTCGTGGTCCAGCAGCTGCCGCCATACCTCAGAAAGCTCCTCTTCGCTCATCTTGCCGTGCCCGACGCCTACCCGTGCTTCGGGAATGGCGGTTTGTATCCGGGCGGCTGTCCGCTGGATGGAAGCCACATCGTTGTGAAGGTAGTACACCTGTCCGCCCCGGCGAAGCTCCCGGCGGATTGCGTCATACAGTACGCCGGTATCGTATTCCAGCACATAGGTCTGCACAGGGTACCGGTCCTGGGGCGCTTCCTCGATTACGGACATGTCCCGAATGCCACTGAGTGCCATGTTCAGGGTGCGGGGGATAGGGGTGGCGGACAGGGTAAGGACGTCCGCTGCTTTGCACATGGTTTTTACCTTTTCCTTCTGCGCCACTCCAAAGCGCTGCTCCTCGTCGATGATTACCAGGCCCAGGTCGTGAAATTCCACGTCTTTGGACACCAGTCGGTGAGTACCGACGACAATGTCAATATTGCCGCACTTTATTTTTTTCAATATTTCTTCCTGCTGTTTCGGCGTACGGAACCGGGAAAGCAGCTCCACGTCTACGGGAAAGCCCTCCATCCGCTTTAAAATAGTCTGGTAATGCTGCCACGCCAGGATAGTGGTGGGAACCAGGATGGCGCACTGCTTGCCGGAGGCGACGCATTTGAAAGCGGCACGCAGGGCCACCTCTGTTTTCCCAAAGCCAACATCACCGCAGAGAAGACGGTCCATTGGAACAGCCCGTTCCATATCGTCCTTGATTTCGTTGGTGCAGCGCAGCTGATCCTCGGTTTCTTCGTATTCAAAATGGGATTCAAAATCATGCTGCCATTCCCCGTCTGACGGGAAGGGAAAGCCCTTTTGCTGCATGCGCTGAGCGTACAGTTGGATCAAATCCTTCGCAATGTCCTTGACTGCCGCCCGCACCTTGCTCTTTTGGCGCTGCCATTCCGCACCGCCCAGCCGATTCAACCGGATGTTCACATCCTCTCGGGGACCAATATATTTGGAAACCATGTCCAGCTGGGTAACGGGGACATAAAGGATATCGCTTTTGGCGTAACGAACCTTGATATAATCCTTGACAATGCCGTTCATTTCCAGCTGGTGAATTCCTTCAAACACACCTATGCCGTGGGCGGAATGAACCACATAATCACCGGGGGAAAGCTCGGAAAGGCTGGAGATTTCCTGACTGTTTTTGTCGCGTTTTTTCTTTTTTATTTTTGCCGTCGCCATTCGGCCGTGGGTGATCAGGGCAAAACCTGCACCCGGCAGATCGAACCCCGCAGAGAGTGTCCCGGCAGTGACCGTAACGGTTCCGCGGGCGGCGGTGGAGGGGTTCTCCAGGTAGGATGCGGGCAGCCCGACCTGCTTTAGATCATTTGCGAGGGAAACGCCAGCTTTTTCGCTGCCGGCCAAAACGATGCAGGCCCTACCCTGGGAGAGCAAAGAGGAAAGGTCATCGGTCAAAAGCTGCATGCCACCGTTCCAGACCGGGAGCTGGCGGACCGTCAGGTTCAGCAGGGTACGGGTGGGAACTTCATAGCTGCCCCGGGCAAAGAGATCGAGAAACAGGGAGGGGATCTGCTGGGAACGGGCCAAGGCATATTCCCAGGTTTCACTGTACTGGTCAAGCCCTTTGCAGAGTACCCCCTCCGCCAGATAGGACTTCAAATCCTCTCCCCATTGCCAAAGCGTGGTCCGCACCCGCTCTTTCAGCCGGTTGCACTCAGAAAAGAACAGAAGGCTGTCCTCTGGGCCAAAATAATCAAATAATGTGGCGGTTTCGGGGTAGACCAAGCCTATAAATTTATCCAGCGACCCCAGATGCAGGCCGTTTTTAAGCTTTTCCGCTTCGGCGGCCAAGACCGCTTTTGCTTTTGGCGCGGTTTTCCCTCGCAGAGTAGAAGCGAGCTTTTCGATCCGGCCGGCCAGAAAAACGGGGTCGGAGGGAATCACTTCCACACAGGGAGCCAGGGTTACCGTGTCAAGAGTTTCGGTGCGCCGCTGGGTGCCCGCGTCAAAATAGGAAATGGAGTCGATCTGGTCCCCCCAGAATTCTACACGCACCGGGTTGATCCCGCCGGGAGAAAAAAAGTCCACAATGCCGCCCCGGTGGCTGAACTGGCCTGGCCCTTCGGTCTGTTCTTCCTGGGTGTAGCCGCATTTGACCAGCGCGGCAAGCAACTGGTCCGGCTCCAATTCCCCGCCGGATTCCAAGCGGAACAGCCTGTCGGCCAGCTCATTCGGCCCCATGGTGTATTGGAGAGCAGCGTCCATGCAGGCAATCACACAGTCGCAGGAGCCGTCCAACAGCCGTGATAAAGCGTCCAGCCGCAGGCGCTCATATTCGTGGGAAGTCCCCGCAGTGTCCCGGAAACCAAAATCCCGCTGGGGATAGAGGGCAGGCCTCCGGCCCAGGGCCAGCAGATCCTCGGAAAACCGCTGGGCTTCTGCTTCGTCCGCTGCCAGTACCAGCGCTTTCCTGCCGGTTTCCTCGCAGAGCGAGGCAATGACGCAGCATTTGTGAACGCCGGAAAGCCCAGTAACTACCCCGGGCAGCGCGTCTCTTTTTACCGCGTCCAGCAATTCCCTATATTCCTGCCAGCGTTCCAGCGCCGATTTGATATACTTCATGATATACCCCAAATCAATTAAATTGGTTCATGGCCCTGTCAAGCTCCCCTTTGATGATCAGCTCCGCAGCTGCCGACGCATTGAGAAGCGCGGGGGAGAGGGCCTGCATTTCCTGGGGCGTGAAACGGGAGAGCACCCAGTCCGCCAGGTCGTAATCAGGATGGGGCTTCTGACCCACGCCGATCTTGATCCGTGGAAACTGGTCGGAACCGGACAGGTAAATGATGTTTTTCATGCCGTTGTGCCCACCGTCGCTGCCCTTGCGCCGGATCCGGAGCCTGCCCGGTTCCAGATTGATATCGTCGTACAAAATTAGTGTGTGTTCCGGCGGAAGTTTATAAAAGCGCATCGCTTCCTGAACGGACTGCCCGCTCAGGTTCATGAAGGTGGAAGGCTTTAACAGGATCACCCGTTTCCCTGCAATCCTGCATTCCCCTATAAGTCCCTTGAATTTGATGCGTTTTACCTCGGCGTGATTTTTTTCAGCAATAGTATCCAACGCCATGAAACCGGCGTTATGCCGAGTCCCCTCATATTGCCTTCCGGGGTTTCCCAGTCCCGCAATGAGAAATTCGACGGGGCCGCCGGCCACGCCGTTGCTTTTTCGAAAAATTCCAAACATGCTGCCGCTCCTTTTCGCCCTCTAAGCAGGCCGCTTAGCCGGGACGCACTAAAGGGCGGGAAAAACTTTCCCGCCATACTGGATGTTTAGATGCAAGATATTAGACGGATGCGACCGTCAACACATATTATGCCAGCAAATTCTCCGTTTTTCAAGTCCTTTTGTAGGAAAACGGAGAGTATTTT
>CAYSQF010000108.1:0-4414 GCA_964433105.1 uncultured Acutalibacter sp. | reverse complement strand
GAGGTGGCTAGGCTGATCAAGCGCTGCAACGACTTTGGCGCCGGTGGCGTGTGCGTGGCCATCGGCGAGTTGGCTCCCGGGCTGGAAATCGATTTGAACCGGGTTCCGAAAAAATACGAGGGGCTGGACGGCACTGAGCTGGCCATTTCCGAGTCCCAAGAGCGCATGGCTGTGGTGCTGGCCCCCGGAGATGTGGAAGCTTTCCGAGCCGCGGCCGCTGAAGAAAACTTGGATGCCCAGCCTGTGGCGGTGGTAAAGGCGCTGCCTCGGCTGAAAATGGAATGGCGGGGGGATTTGATTGTAGACCTGTCCCGGGCTTTCCTGGACACCAACGGCGTCACGCAGAAGGCCGTGGCAAAGATCGCCGCCCCCACAGGAGCCAGCTATCGAGAAGCAGTCCCGGAGGTGTTGCAGGATAAGGCGGGTGTAGACGCCCTGAAAACAAATATGGCGAGGTTGGAGGTCTGCGGGCAGAAGGGCCTGTCGGAGCGGTTCGATTCCAGCATTGGCGCAGCCACAGTACTGATGCCCTTTGCGGGGATTTATCAACTGACTCCCGAGGAGGCCATGGTGGCGAAAATCCCCCTGCTGGAAGGGGAAACGGATGACGCCACTGCCATGTCCTACGGCTATATTCCGGGGATTGCCCGGTATTCCCCCTTCTTGGGAGCGCAGTATGCCGTGGTGGAAAGCCTTTCTAAGCTGGCCGCTGTCGGGGCCGATCCCCTGTCCGCCCGACTGACCTTCCAGGAATATTTTGAGCGGCTCCACGAGGATCCGGCCCGCTGGGGAAAGCCTGCGGCGGCGCTGCTGGGGGCTTTGTCCGCCCAACTGGGTATGGGGCTGCCCGCCATCGGCGGCAAGGACAGCATGTCCGGCTCCTTTGAACAGCTGGACGTTCCGCCCACTTTAGTGAGCTTTGCCGTTTCCATGACAAAAGCCAGCAAAACCATTTCCGCCTGCTTAAAAAACGCCGGTTCCAAGGTGGTGGTGCTGCCCGTTCCCCAACAGGCGGACGGCACTCCGGACTGGGACGGCTTGAAAGCCTATTACCGGTCCGTAAAGCAGCATATAGACGAGGGGGATATCTTGTCCGCCGGCGTGGTCCGGGAGGGCGGCGCCGCCGCCTGTGTACTGCGCATGTGCTTTGGCAGCCGGATGGGCTTCCGGTTTGAACCGGGCCTGTCCCGGGAAGCCCTGTTTGCTCCTGCGGCCGGGGCATTGGTGGTGGAGCTTTCCCAGGAAGCGGGATTCTCCTACGGCCATGGCGCGGTTTTGGGCCGTACCACCGAGGATGGCATGGTGGAGTTGGAGGGTGAAACAATTTCTATCGATGAACTGATTGCCGCTTGGAACGGCACTTTGGAAAATATATTCCCCAACAAAGCGCCTGCGGTGCCGGTAACGGCAGACATACCCCTGTGGGAAAGCAGGGACGGCGTTCGAAAAGCACCGGCCATTAAAGCGGCTCGGCCCCGGGTGTTTATCCCCGCTTTTCCCGGCACTAACTGCGAAGTCGACAGCGCGCGTGCTTTCCAAAGGGCTGGGGCGGAGCCGGAGATTTTGGTGGTCAAGAACCTGTCTCCCAAAGACATTGAGGAAACCATCGACCGCATGGAAAAAGCGATTCGCCGCGCGCAGATCATTATGCTCCCCGGCGGCTTCTCCGGCGGCGACGAGCCTGAAGGGTCCGGCAAATTCATCGCCACCACCTTCCGCAATCCCAAGCTGGCCCAGGCCGTTACCGACCTGCTGGAAGCCAGAGATGGACTGATCTTGGGAATCTGTAACGGTTTCCAGGCCCTGATCAAGCTGGGCCTGGTGCCCTATGGAAAGATCACCGAGCCGAAGGAGGACGATCCGACCCTGACCTTTAATTCCCTGGGCCGTCACGTATCCCGTATGGTGTACACCAGGATCACCAGCGTCAAATCCCCCTGGATGGCCGGGGTCAAGGCCGGGGATGTCCATACCATTCCCGTGTCCCACGGCGAGGGCCGGTTTGTGGCGGACGAAAAGGCCCTGCGCTCCCTGATCGGGAACGGCCAGATCGCCACCCAGTATGTGGATTTCCAAGGGGCGGTTAACGGCGATATTTTGTGGAATCCCAACGGCTCTGTGTGCGCTGTTGAGGGCATTACCAGCCCGGACGGCCGGGTGCTGGGGAAAATGGGCCATTCGGAACGTAAGGGACGGGACTTGTATAAAAACGTTCCTGGGGCAAAGGATCAGATGCTGTTTGAATCCGGCGTGAACTATTTCAAATAGCCCCGCTTTCTGCTGTACATTCCAAATTTTACCGCAAAGAAGGGCAGTTTTTATGAAAGAAATCCTGCGGCGCGCTTGGGCGGAGATCGACCTGGACGCCGCCGCCTGCAATTATCAGGCTGTGCGAGCGGCTGTCGGCTCCGATGTGATGGTGTGCTGTGTGATCAAGGCTGACGCTTATGGTCACGGCGCGGTTCGTCTGGCGCGGGTGTATGAATCCCTGGGGGCAGACTGGTTTGCTGTGTCCAATTTGGAGGAGGCCCTCCAGCTCCGCCTTTCCGGGATCACCCATCCCGTTCTGGTGCTGGGCTTTACCCCGGCCGAAGAAGCCAGGACTCTGGCGGAGCATCATATATCTCAGTGCGTTTATTCCCTTGCCTATGCCCGGGATTTGTCCCGGTACGCGGCGGAAGCCGGCGTCACTGTGAAAATTCATGTAAAGATCGACACCGGTATGAGCCGCTTGGGCTTTTACTATCAGGATATCAGCAGGGACGAAGCCGCCGTGAAAGAGGTAAAGGAAGCCTGCACCCTGCCAGGCTTGTACCCAGAGGGAATTTTTACCCATTTTGCCGTGTCCGACTGCGGCAGCGGGGGCGATGCCTTTACCATGCGGCAGTTCGGCTGTTTTAAGGAAATGATAGAATCCCTTCTCCGGGAAGACATTTCCTTTGAGGTGCGGCACTGCGCCAATTCCGCCGCCGTATTCGATTACCCCCTGTCCCACTTGGATATGGTCCGGGCGGGCATTGTTCTGTATGGGCTTTCGCCCTCGGAGAACCTGCGGGCCAAGCCGGATCTCCGGCCCCTGCTTTCCCTGAGGTCGGTAGTTTCCCATGTAAAGGCCATAGAGCCTGGTTCCACCGTCAGCTATGGCCGGACCTTTACCGCAAAAGATCGACTGCAGATTGCTACTGTGCCAGTAGGCTATGCGGACGGTTACCCCCGAGTTCTTTCCACCGGCGGTGCCCAGGTGCTGATCCACGGCAGGCGGTGTTCGGTTTTGGGGCGCATCTGCATGGATCAGTTGATGGCAGACGTCACCGGCTTGGAGGGTGTGAAGATCGGCGATCCGGTTACTCTAATCGGCAGGGACGGGGCTGAGGAGATCACTGCGGCGGAAATAGCCGCTTGGGAGGGGACCATTTGCTATGAAGTGGTCTGCGGCTTGTCCAAGCGCGTACCTCGGGTCTATCTTGCGGATGGGAAAATCGACAGCATTTACAATCAAATTCTGTAGCGAAGCTTTTATTCCATATAGCAACCCCCTGTTCCACTTCAGCGGAACAGGGGGCTATTTTTAAGGTTTATCCAAGCCGATACAGCTTTACGCCGTATGGCGGCAGGAAAATGGAACCCTTCAGTTCCTCCCGCTGTCCGGTGAGAAGCTCCTCGGCAAGGCCGTTATAGCCGCAGGCGATGGTAAAATCAGCTCCTTCGGCGTTTACTGCCAAGAGGACGGTCTCTCCTTCCAAGGAACGGCGCATGACCCACTGTCGGTTGAGCAGAGTCTCATTTTTAAAATCCCCGTAGCACAGGGCCCTGCTGGCGGTTTTTGCTCTGGCGAGCTTTCCCAGGAAAACAGTCAGCTCCGTTTCCAGGGGAGCATCGAAACAGGGCCGCAGGGCTGGGTCGCCGTCCTTTTTTTCTCCGGTGGCGCCCCATTCGCTGCCGTAGTACAGGCAGGGGATGCCCGGCATGCAGTATAGCACCGCGTACAAGGGGATAATCTGCCGCTTGTCCGTCAAAATGCTGTAAATCCGGGTGACGTCGTGATTGTCGGCAAAGCATAGCAGGTGTTTCCCTTTATAAAGCGTCCAGCTTTCCGGGCCGAACTGCCTTGCTAAGGAATGGGCGATCTCAAACAGGTTTAGGGAATTGAAAGCGGAATACAGCCCCTTATAGCATTCGTAATTCGTTACGCTGTCCAGCATGTCAGGGTTCATCACCCGGTTGTAGTCCCCGTGGATCATTTCCCCCACCAGGAAAAAGGCGGGATCCTTTTCTTTGCAATACCCATGAAGCCGCCGCAGAAAATTTTCATCCAGCAGGTAGGCCACATCCAGGCGCAGGCCATCAATGGAAAACTCGTCCATCCAATATCCGACCCGATCCAGCAGATGATCTACCACCGCCGGGTTTTGCA
>CAYSQF010000107.1:0-4428 GCA_964433105.1 uncultured Acutalibacter sp. | reverse complement strand
AATTCCGGAAATTGTACTGCGATTTTCCGGAATTATCCCAACTTTACAGGTTTTTGGCCAGCTCCTTTAAGTAGGCCCGGAAGGCTTCCCCAATCTCCGGATGCTTTAAGGCAGTTTCCACCCCGGCCTGCATGATGCCAAGCTTGTTTCCCATATCGTACCGGGTTCCGGTAAAATCCACGGCGATCATGCTGTCCCGCCGGGCCAGAACTTTCATGGCGTCTGTGAGTTGTATCTCGTTGTTAGCGCCGGGGAGCGTGTGATCCAGAATGTCAAATATCTCCGGAGGCAGCACGCAGCGCCCCAAAATGGAATACAGGGAAAACTCCTGTCCCGGCTCTGGCTTTTCCACCATATCCGTGCACCGGAAATAATTGTTTCTGATAGGCTCAATTTTCAAGGAAGAGTATTTACGGATGTTTTCCTGCGAGACGGGCTTTACTCCCACCACGCCTTTGCCGAATTCCTCATAGGCTCGGATCAGTTGCCCGCAGACCGGGTCGTCCCCCAGGATCACATCGTCGCCGTACAACACGGCAAAAGGCTCGTTTCCCACAAAATTTTTGGCCCGGCCAACGGCGTGGCCCAGGCCACGGGTTTCCTTCTGCCGCACATAAAAAATATTGGCCAGAGAAGAAATGCGCCGCACGTTTTCCAAAATATCCAGCCTGCCGCTGGCTTCCAGGCGGTCCTCCAATTCCGGAGCGCGGTCGAAGTGATCCTCCAGCAGGCCCTTTCCCCGGTTGGTAATAATCAGGATGTCCTCGATCCCCGCAGCTGCTGCCTCTTCCACAATATACTGGATTGCGGGTTTGTCCACAATGGGAAGCATCTCTTTCGGCATCACTTTGGTGGCGGGCAGCACCCGGGTCCCCAGCCCTGCGGCCGGGATTACGGCCTTCCTCACTTTTTTCATCAGGTTCCGCTTCCTTTCCTCGGGGTTTCATTTGCAAAAAGCCTGAAACGGCGCTGTGACGTTTTTAAAGCATCAGAAAAACAAGCAAAAGGTAACAGACAGCCATAGAGATGGCCAAAGGTGTGTTGACGCCTCCTTTTGCTTCCAGTGCCAAGGACAGGTTGTCGGAAGCGGGTTCAGACTTTACCTTCCGCACAGTTCTTACACAGTGCTCGAGGTAAAGCTTGTTGCCCAGGACACCTACCACGATCCGCATTACCAGTGCTGCCAGCAGGCAGAGAGTGGGCAGTGCAAGCTTCAAGTAGGCTACGGGATTATTCAGCAACAACTCGCTGAGGGCCGTCCACTGGGAACTGGCGGGATTTATCCCCTGCGTCAGATCCATCCCAACCTGTTCCGCAAGATCCACCAAAAGCGGGGCGGAAACAAACAAGGAAATGAGCAGGCTGGCAAGATACAGGGAAAACAGCAGTGCCGTAACGATGATTCCGTACTTATATTGTTTGCGGTATAGCATCCAGATTCCGGAAAACAGGAAAGCGGAAAAGTTGAATTTGTTCCGCCGGGTCAGTTTGATATACCGGAACACGGACATATAATAATTGGTATTCTGTTTGACCAGCTTGGAGACGTCCCCGTAGGTAACGCCCTCGTCCAGCATATCTGCCGGACTGACGCCGCCCATAGGATCGTAGGCAAAGGGCGGGGCGCCATAAGGGGAATAGGGCGGCGAGACGCCGGGGCCGGTCCAGGTCCCGCTCCGGCCCGGGTTGCTGTTGCTGTAGACTTTCGGCTCACCTGACAGCGAGGCACCGCAGCGGCTGCAGAACAGGGCGCTGTGACCATTGAGAGTGCCGCAGACAGGGCATTCCCTGTCCTTGTCCTCCGCCGCGTGGTCTGGAGCCTTTGGCGGCTCCGGAGGCTGCCATTCCTTCCCCTCTTTATGAAGATCGTCAAAGATGCATTTTCCTGCCTGATGGTAGCAGTTCCGATGATAGGGTGCGCCGCACTCGGGGCAGACGACAATGTCGTCGTTGTCTTGGAAGGGCACCCCACAGACAGGGCATTTCACGCCGGTATAATTCAGCATAGCGAAAGCCATTCCTTCTTCGTCATAAGGTTATTGGCAACACGTTCCATTTCAAAAATACCGCAGAACGGTTTGTGCGAATTGCCATGTTTATCATACACGATTTTTCCCAAAAGCGCAATCGTACTTGCAGCAAATTTTCAGACTGTTAATAAATTCTATTCAATTCTTCCCGAAGTTTCCCTGCCCAAAAGCCTTCCGCCGGGGTGCCGGCCTTTTTCCCCGTGAATCTCAGGGCAAAGGAAAGGGCGTTCAACTTTACGGCGCGCAAGTCCTCCCGGCGCAGCGGGCGCACAGTGCCATATCCTTCCAAAATGGCGGAGAAGGCCTGCTGCCCGGGGGTCGGGTCGCTCAGCAGAAAAGCTCCCAGATCAAAAAAAGGATGGCTGCCCCGGATCTCGCCAAAATCGATAAAACCGGTAAAGGTTCCGTTTTTCTGGAAAATGTGATCCAGACAGAAATCGCCGTGCACGAGAAACGCCTGTTCTGTATGCAGCTGATTCAAGGCCTCTTCCATCAGCGCCCGGATCCTGCTGCGGTCTGGGGCGGAGACTCCGCATTGCTCCAGGGCGGCAAGGTCGGATTCCAAAAATTCCGTAAAATATTTGGAAAAGGAAGAATGCTCCCCTTTCAAAGCAGTTTCGCAGGTTCTGTCGATCCACCCAAAGCCATCCACCGGCAGGGTGTGCAGTTTTGCGAGGGCGGCACCGGCCTGTTTTAGGATTTGCTGGGAGCTCTTTGCGGGCATGGAAGCTTTCATACTGCTGCCGGGAAGGGCGGAGACCACAATCAGGGAAAGGCCGGTCACCGGCTCACGGGGGACATAGGCCAGAACCTCCGGAACGGGGATGTCAATTTCCCCCAGAAGCTTGTGAACCAGAACCTCCACGCCGAAGGTGGCGTCCTCTGGCAGAAACCTGGCGTAACAGGTGCTCCTGCCCGTTTCTACGCGGTATACGTAGGTGGAAACTCCTTCCGGCACCCGTACGGCCTGGCTGACGCCGGGCAGATATGCTTTCAGCAGGATGGGTACCATTTTTTCCGAAGGAGCGGAATGTTTTTGCTGTTCGGTCATATACAGTTCTCCTTTAACAAAAAAATCGGCGCTTCCGGTTGCCAGAAGTGCCGATTTGCAAAGCGCCGCTATTTGAGAGAGGCGAGTTATCAGCTTCCCAAAGCAGGCCTTACAGCTTCTGCGCCATTTGCGCCTAACCGCTTCATAAAACCCGCCTCCCTTCTAAGACTAAAAAAGTATAGCAAAATTCGGGGCAGTTGTCAAATCTAAGCTTGTCGGGCTAACTCAATATATATCGGCGGCGTTGTATTCGCTGTGCTTATTCTGCCGGCTGCGGGATAGTCGCTATTCTCAAAACCCTTTGCCATGATCTCCTTGACCGTCCCCCACAAGCGCTGGGTTTTGCATGGCTTCGTCCGCTTGATTTTTTCAGGCTGTCGGTATTACCACCACATGAATGGGAAATTCTGCGAGGAGAAATCCCGGCCTTTTTTATTGGTAGCTGCGATGTGGAATATCTCAGCGCCCCGCCCCTCCCGCCTATGACGGGAACGGGATCAATATCCCCCGGATGGTGGCTGGTCGGTGAAGGTGAAGCTCTCGATCTCTGGGGGTATGGATCCGCCTGCCGGGCTGCTCCGCTGTCATGGGCCATAATGACGGGGTGAACGCTGCCCTGCGGGAATTGAAATTCCGAAGTATTGACAGCTGCACTCTGGCGGACGCGAAATGTGCCTGGCCGGAGATTGGTTGTCTCATTGGGCAGTACGTTTATTTTTTATTTGAACTGGTTTTATTGACCACATAGGGTTATAATGGAAGAGTCAAATCAGGAATGCACAATTGCCTGGCGAAGAAAGGATGTATCAATATGGAAAAGCAATTATTCAACACAGGTTGGAAGCTTCAGCAAGGCATTTCGGACCCCTTCAAGCAGCTTTTTGGCGCGCAGGCGTCCGAAAAGGAAGTGACCCTTCCCCACGACGCCATGATCGAGGAGGAGCGGGACCCCAACTGCGAAAGCGGCGCCCAGACCGGGTTTTATCCCACCAAGTCCTACACCTACCTGAAAGAGTTTGACGTCCCGGAGGATTGGGAGGGCGATACCGTTCTGCTGGAATTTGAGGGCGTGATGCAGAAGGCAATGGTCTACCTAAACGGGGAATTCCTGGGCGGCCATAGCTACGGCTATACCGGCTTCACGGTGGACCTGACCCCCTCCCTCCGTTATGGGCAGAAAAACGTGTTGAAGGTGCTGGCCATCGGTCAGGAAAAGGCTTCCCGCTGGTACACGGGCATGGGTATCTACCGGGATGTGTATCTGTGGCGGGGGAAAGATACATACCTCCCGCCCCACCCGGTGCGGGTCACCACGGAGAGCGTTGAAAACGGCTATGCCACCGTCCG
>CAYSQF010000106.1:0-4441 GCA_964433105.1 uncultured Acutalibacter sp. | reverse complement strand
AGGAAATAAAGATAATTATTAGTTCGGAAGACGGCGAATGGGGCCGGGAACCGATGGAGAAATTGTCCCAGCGGGGCGGGAAGGTCACCTTTGTGGAGCGGGACGGAAACCAACTGCTGGAAAAGATCCGGGAGATCCAGCCGCAGATCGTAATGATGGAGCTGTTTATGCCGGGTTTGGACGCCATTGGCGTTATGCACGCGGTCGCTCAAGACCCCTCCATTGACCGGCCCATCTACATAGTAGTCGCTTCCTACATCACATCCACCCTGGAACGGGAAGTGGTCGGCGCCGGCGCGTCTTACTTCGCTTTGTCCCCTTATGACAAAAAGGAAATGGCCGAACGCATGCTCTCCTTGAATTCCATGCGGGGAAAGCATTTCAGCACTGAACCTTCCAATCCCGGCCTACGGGTTCAGGTCACAGAGATCCTGCATCAGATTGGCGTTCCCGCCCATATCAAGGGATATCATTACCTGCGGGATTCCATCATCATGGCCATTGAAAATCCGGAAATCATCAACGCCGTCACCAAACAGCTGTATCCCAGCGTAGCAAAACGCTATGACACCACCAGTTCCCGGGTAGAGCGCGCCATCCGCCACGCCATTGAAGTGGCGTGGGACCGGGGCGATGTGGACGTGCTGAACTCCTACTTTGGCTATACCATCCACAACACCCGGGGAAAGCCTACCAACAGCGAATTCATTGCCATGATTGCCGATAAACTCTGTTTACAGATGGCCAGCGCTTCCTGACTCGAAGGGCGGGAACCTCTTCTCTGCCCGACAAGTCCAGTATATCCCCAATCGACAAAATATTTTGTCGAAATAAGGGCGGAAACCACAGTTTCTTGTAAAAATTTTTCAGACTTCCGCAAAATATAGATCATTTCGTAGGCCGCATGGCTTGGTAATGCCTAATAAACCCCAGGCTCCGGCGGGATTTGTTCCCGTCGGAGCTCTTAGATTGCCAAAATGATTCTACCGCACGGTTTCTTTCAAAAAGAACTGCACATTCCCTGCAGGTTTACCGTCTGCTGGGATTTTTCCGTTCTAAATTTTCGGTTCACCCGCATAGCATAAGCCGGGTGATTTTCCATGTTTTTCGCTGTAAAGCTCCGAAAAAGAATTATTGCGGCTGGCGCGGCGGGCCTTTTGCTGGCTGCCTACCTTCTTTTTCTGCGATTTGGCACCGGGACACAGCCTGCCGTTGTTCAGGCGGATTCAGATTTTATCAAATGGGTGGATTTCACCGTGCCGAAATCCCTGCTGGAAGCCGCGCTCGAGCTGGATATCCAGACCTGGGAGGATCCGAATCGGCTCCACGTGGACTGGATCGACGCCCTGGCCTATCTCGGGGCCAGATGCGGCGGTGATTTTTCCCAGGTAAAGCGAAAAGATCTAAACGATCTGGCTCAAAAGGTGGAAGCGGGAACGCCCATTGTCACGCTGACAGAAAACATGAAATACTTTTCCTATTATCGGGAAGCCTATGGCGCGGCCTTGGGTGGGCTGGTAGGGGAATACCAGATAGAAACTGAAAACGGATGGGAAACCTGTTATGGCCTGAAAGGCTACTCCCCCATCGCGCGAACCTTTCCCTACAACGACTACGACGATTTCGGCGCTGGCCGCAGTTACGGTTATCAGCGGAAGCACCTGGGCCACGACATGATGGCTCAGGTAGGTACCCCGGTGATTGCTGTGGAATCCGGCACGGTGGAGGCCCTGGGCTGGAACCAATACGGCGGCTGGCGGATCGGCATCCGAAGCTTTGACGGAAAGCGCTATCATTATTACGCCCATCTCCGGCAAAACAGGCCCTACGTCCAAGGCCTGGAAACAGGCCAGACTGTAATGGCCGGGGACGTGATTGGCTACGTGGGAAGAACCGGCTACAGCACCACGGAAAATACCAACAACATCAACGTCAGCCACCTGCATTACGGCTTACAACTGATTTTTGACGAATCCCAAAAGGAAGGGAACAACGAGATTTGGATCGACGTCTATCCCCTGTGCTGTCTCCTGGAACGGCACCAAAGCCAAGTCCGGCGGGACAACGCCACCAAAGAGTGGAGCCGGGTATGGGGCTTCCGGGAAGAGATTCCCGCAGACCGTTTCCTTCCCACCACCTCTCCCCCGCCGGACGCAAACGGGTCATAAAAAGCCTTCCCACCTCCTGGGAAGGCTTTTGAAATGTGCCGTCATGCAATGGAAATGCGTTCTGCGCTGGTGCACAGGCCGGTACGCTCATCGGCGGTAAACAGCACACAGTCCATATGACAGGGACCGCTTGCCGCCTCATACCGAGTAGGAAGCTTGGTGGTGAGCTTGCGGATAATGCATTCCTTTTTTACACCCAGCACCGAATCCACCGGACCTGTCATACCCACATCAGTAATATATCCGGTCCCGTGGGGGAGCACGCATTCATCTGCGGTCTGCACATGGGTATGGGTACCGAACAGCGCCGTTACCCGGCCATCGGCAAAAAAGCCCATCGCCCGCTTTTCCCCCGTAGCTTCCGCGTGGAAATCCACCACGCACAGCTGGGGCATATCCGCCATACAAAGCATCTCCTCCAGCGTTTCAAAGGGGCTTTTCAAGCTTTCCAAATATACTGTGCCCAGCAGGTTGATTACCGCCACCCGGGTCCGGCCCAGATCCACGATAGACATTCCCCTGCCCGGCGTGGTCTTTTCCGGAAAATTGGCCGGTCGAAGCAGTTCCTCACAGGAGTCGTACAGTTCCAGGGACTCCTTCCGGCGGAAGCTGTGGTTGCCGGTGGTGATCACATCCACCCCACTGTCCAGCAGAAAGCGGACGGAAGCGGGCGTGACCCCGTTGCCATCCGCGCTGTTTTCCCCATTGGCAATGACCAGATCCACCGCCTTCAGCTTTTTCAAGGCAGGAAGGTGCTCCCGCAAAAACTCACACCCAATCGTGCCTACCACATCGCCAATGCAAAGAATGTTCATTTTCTTTCCCCTTCCAGCTTTGGTATCGCTCTCTGAGCCGCCCGGGCAAGCTCCCCATCCCAGGAAGGCTCTGGCGGCAGGGCAGCAACTGCAGGCAGCTTTTCCCGCAAAAACACAGTCACTTCCCTATCCAGCGTCCCGTCAAAATCGAAACTCAGCGCCTGTGCAGTTTGTTCCGTTAGCAGCGTAAACAGCTCACAAGCTTCAAAAAGCGCTCTGTCCACCTCTTCGGCCCGGCAGGGGACATAAGTGGCAAGATACCGCTTCCACAGCCTGGCAGGAAGCAAGCCTTCCAGCCGATCCCCGCCTTTGCCGGTGGACACGGGAAAGCCATGCGCCGTCCCGGCCAGCCAGGCCATCATCCGCTGCAGCATGGGGCGGGTGCAGGTTTCCAGCAAATGCTGCGCTAGCAGGAGTTGTTCCCGGCACAACGCTTTTTTCACATAGGGAGCCGTCCACCAAAACTCAATTCGGCATTCCTGAAACAGGTCGGGGTCAGGCCGCCCTATGGCATGGGTGCTGTTGTTTGGCGGCGGCAGCTCCGGCAGGAAGCCGTCCTTGTCCAACAGGACGATGCTGAGCCTGTCATCAAAGCAGTACCCGTGCCAATCCTCTTTTCTAGCCACTGTCAAATCAATGCGGTTTCCATCCCGGAACTGCATGAGGTAACAGGCCATATGTGGAAAATGCTCATGAAACAGCCGGCTCTCATCGGTGCGCTGCATTACCAGCACATCTCCAAAATCTCCGGAAATATCACAGTTTTTATACGGGTCTACATCGGTGACCAAGTAGACGATATCAAAATCCCTCATCCGGTCCAATGGGGCGGATGAATCTGCCCGGGACCCGTTGAGGATCACGCCCCGAATCCTTGCATCCTTCTCGGCATACTGCAGGATCACCCGGTACATTTCCTGTTCTGTCCGCAAAAGAATCACCCCATTCGTGAATTATCCCGCCCATCCTCTCCGGCTTTGCCACATCACACCAATTGGAATATTTTGAAACAAGCGTTTTTCAATTACGTGTTTTTCCAGCCTTTGGAAATGACCGAGTTTCTGCGGTTTTATATTCTATTTCCACTCGCTCCTGCAAACCAAAACTTAAACAACTTTGTATATATCGTTTAGCTCAGAGTTGCAGGATTATTCCGATTATCTAAGAATTATGGACTATCCAAAATTCTGTTGTCACGGTGTTGTTACATCGCAAGGCTATTATAAGCGATTTTGCCTTGAAATGCAAGCCGCGGATGAGACAGACCGGGAAGTCATGATGAGGTCTTGGCGGGGCGGTCTGTCCAAACCGTAAACCCAGTCCCGGTTCACGGCGGGCCCCTTGAACCTTTCACTTTAAGGGAGATCACAACAGAAAAGAAGGTAAAATTGGCTTTAATTTTGGGGCACGCTTTATTGACAAAACGACCAGGGAATGTTATAATACCTTTACTTAGTT
>CAYSQF010000105.1:0-4688 GCA_964433105.1 uncultured Acutalibacter sp. | reverse complement strand
CTCTTAGCGCAACATCCAGCCTAATTCTATGTTCTAAAACTATTCTTCCATGATCTCAACCATCATCCTGGCACCCAGCTTGAAGCTTTTCCTCGTTTTTGGTAATTAGCCGAAATACCTCTTTATATTCCTTGCAGGCTGATGAATCATACTCCGTCGGTTCAATATTGCCGTACCAGAATTCTTCAAGAAGCCTCATTCCACATCCTCCCCGTAAACCAGTTCCCGGAGGATGATTTCCTCTGCTCGGTTATGGATGCTGTTCATAGCCTGTACCCAAGTCATCTCGTCGTTTGCTTTCATGGCCTCTGTCACGCCCTCAGACGCTTTCATCTGCTCGATGATAAGTTCAAGGCGGGTCTGCGCCTGCTCATTCAGATCGGCAAGGTAAGTCCAGAACTGACCGCTCAGTACCAGATCATCATATCTCAAACGAAACTCCTCCTGAAATGCCGTATTCTGCCCCGATTTGCTGCGGGTTGCCGGTCAGATGGTTAAGTTTTCCACCGAATAAGCAAACGGGGCAAGTTGAGGGTATGGATCGTAGTAAGAACGGAGGTGTTTTACTACTCGGAATATTCTACCACAGATTGCGCGCTTAGGGGAGCGGGAAATGGGAAAGAGCATTGAAAGGCAGCAGACAGAACCCACAGCTGATCGATTTTTATCCTTCCCCTTTGGAAACCGCCGCTCTGTTTCTTTAGTAAAGCGCGCCATATAACGAAAGCTCGATGTGCATCGTGTCCCGGCAGAGTTGGATCACGTGATCGACCACCCTGCGCTTTGTCTCTTTGTCGCAGCTCATCACAAAATTCACTGCCGCCACGGCCACCTTTTTCTCCGGTCCGTAATCATGGAAGGTGATTTCTTCCACGCTTTCGATTTCCGGACATTCGGAAAGCACCGTCCGCAATTCACGTTCTGTTTCCTGGCTCATCCCTTGTCCCAACAGGAGCGCGAAATTGTTCCACAGGCTGACTGCCCCTGAAATGGCGATATACCCGGCCATGATCAGGCCCAAAATTCCGTCCAGAGGAACCGCCACGTGGGGCATGAGGAAAAGACACACCAAGGTAACGCAAGAAGCACAGGCATCATTCAGGCTATCCCTTCTCACGGCCTCTAGGGCGGGGGAGTTTAGGTGCTTGTTCTTCCAGCGGTAGTAAACCATCAGCCCCAGCTTGAGGAAAATGCTCACCCCGGCAACCACCACGACCGGGGTTGAGACAACCACCGTTTCCGGGTGAAGGATCCGCTGGAGCGCCTCTTTTCCCACGCTGCATCCGGTTCCTACAATCAGCAGGGAAATCAAAAAACCTGTAACATATTCCATTCTGCCGTGTCCGTATGGATGCATTTTATCGCTCTCCTTGGCTTCCATACAGAATCCCAAAATGGTCAGCAGCGCTGAAATACCGTCGGTCAGATGATTGACGGAATCCGCTATGATAATGATGCTGTTCGCTGCCATGCCAATCAAAAATTTTGCAGCGGCCAGGATCAGATTACAGACCAGGCCCACAACGCCGGCCGTCATCCCCTCCTGGCTTCTCTGTGTTTTCTTATCCGCCGTAATCATGCCTTCTTTCTGCGTTTCCTTTCATTTTGCGGAAGGAATCCTCGCTGATGGTGTGCTCCATCCGGCAGGCCTCTTTGTCTGCCCGCTCCGGTTCTACGCCGGCTCCGATTAGCTGGTTTTTGAAAAAGCAGTGCTTTTCGTAGGTCAACTTCGCGATTCTTGTCCCCGTTTCCGTCAGGACGAGATTCCCCTTCTCTTCCCTTCGCAGGTAGCCTCCCTCTTCCAGCACAGAAACCGCACGGCTGATGCTGGGTTTGGAATATCCAAAATAGTCCGCAATATCCACACTCCGAACATACCCGCTTTGCTGGTAGAGCACAAAAATAGCCTCCAGATAATCTTCGCCAGATTCCCCAATTTCGTTTGTTTTATCCTGCTCTTTCATCATAGCCGTCACTCCTCACGGTTTCCCCGTCCCTGGAAATTCCCTCTCTGGCGGCGGCCTTCCTCCTGACGCCCAAAGCCCTTCCCGGCGCCATGCATCGCCATCACGTGCTCGAACCACTCCTCGCCCATGCGGCTTCTCATCATTTCCAGCCAGTGTTCATCATTGCGCTCTCTGGAATCCTCCGAAGGGTTTCTGGCCTCCAGCTGGGTAATCAGCCGGTCCAGATACCCGCCGAAAATATCCTTTTCTTCTTCGGAAAAGCAATGGAAGAGGGTGGGGCCTTCCGTCTGCTCAAAGGTCTCTCCCCGTCCCTTCTCTGTCATATAAATCATGCTGATTCGTTTATCCTCCTCTGACGGTTTTCTGCTGATATAGCCATTTCTCTCCATCTTTGCCAGCATCTCATTCAGCGATGACACCCGGATCCCAAGCAGGTAGGAAAGCTCCTTCGTGCTGATGCCATCTTTTATCTTCAGCATGGCCAGGATTCTTCCCTGTCCCCTGCTGGCGTCTGCAAAGGGACGGCCTTCCCGGTGCAGACGGCCCTGCTCGCGATGCAGCAGCCGCTCCAATCTCGCCAATTTCGAAAACAATTCCATATCCTTAGTCATGTTCATTTCCTCCCCATTGATTTTCAACTGGTACCGTTAAAACATTTATAACAGGTACCAGCAGAAATGTCAAGACTTTTTTACCGGTACCGTTTAATTTTTAACGCAATTTGAAAGCAACGCCAAATCGCGGGCTTTATGTCTCTCAATTTTTTTGTGTTGCTTTCCCCCGCACGGGCACTTGCCCAAGGTACATAACCGTTTCATGTCTAAAACAGGCGGCAGCTCCCTTTTGGAGGAAGCTGCCGCCTGTGCGCATGTCCTATTTATTTTCCACCATGCAAGGCTCTTTCAAAAACGGCGCAGAAAGTGCCCATTTTCTGCGTGAAACCATTGATGTTAAAGGGCCATTCAGCTAGCGCAGCGCTTGAAAATATGCTTGACGGACCTGCTTTGCCTCAGGCACAAATTCCATTGCGCCCCAGCAGTGCATCATATCTTTTCCGATGTGTACATTCAATTTCGAGTTGCACTTGGCATAGGCCGCTTTCATGTCGTCCAAATAGGCGTACATAACTTCATGGGTTCCATAAAACACATCGGTCTCGGGAAATCCTGTCATATCACTGGTGATCGGGCTGAGCAGGTAGGCCTCTTCCCCGCTGGCAAGCACGGGAGCAATCTGGTCAAAAAACGCCGGTGGTATCATCACATCGTATTTTTTCAGTTCTTCCATTTTCCGTTTCTGGGCGCGGCTGGGCGGCACCTGCACCCCCGGCGATTGCAGCACCAGCTTACCGGGAAGGGGCACGTGGAGTGCTTCCCGTATCAGATACGTGCACAGGGACATCGCCTGCCCGCCGCCGGAGGAAGTGCCGAATAACCGGGTGTTTTCCGGCGGATAGTAGTTCAGCATATCCTGATAGACCGCCAGGGTGCTGGCAAGGGTCTGGACAAGGCGGTGTTCAGGGGCCATCGGATACAACGGAAACCAGACTTCCGCGTTGCAGTTTTTCGCGATCTGGCCGCACAGCACCAAGTCCCCCGCATCCGGCGGAAGGAGATAGCCCCCGCCAAACAAATACATAACACCGACCCCCGGCGAAGAGTCCCGCTGCTTTACAACATAGCAAGTCACGCCGCCTATGGTTTTCTCTGTGATGGTACATTCCTTTTGCAGCTTCCTATAGGGAACCCGAAACGGTTTCTTCTGTTTTTCGGCATACTCTGCCAGCAGCCGGTCAAATGCGGCCCCTTCCTTATCCAGCATTCGATTGACTCTGAGCAACCGGAACAGCGTTTCTACCATCTTATATCGGATACTTGCCATGGTATCCCTCCCCAAATAGTCTCTCTTCGCCGCCTCTTTCTCCTCTGCCGTTGGCACGCAACAAGCGGAGCGGTCCCGTTCGTCCCAAAGCACCCGCCTTTTTGGGCCTTCCTCTCCCTACAGGCCGCCGGACAGCTTTCTCTGCTGCTGGGCGGATATCATTTTCAACATCACCTTCAGCGGCAGGAACCGGCCCGCCAGGGTCACCGCCTTGATGGTCCCGGTGGGGATGATGGTGCCCTTGCCCCGTTCCATTTTGTTCAGCGCCTCCCGAACGCATCTTTGGGCCGAGATCCCTGACAGCCCAAACTTCACGTTTGCCACCTGGTTAAACTCGGTGTCCACCGGCCCCGGGCACAGGCAGCCCACGTAAACGGGACTTTTGGCTTGCCGCAGCTCCTCGGCCACGCCCCGGGTCAAGCTGGTGACATAGGCCTTCGTGGCGTAGTAGGTGGCCATATAGGGACCTCCCGGCAGAAGCCCCGCGGAGCTTGCCACATTCAAAATGGCGCCGCTGCCCTGGGCCTGCATTTTCCGCAGCATCCCCTTCATCAGGCAGTGCATGGCCTTGATGTTCAGGTCGATCATGTTCAGCTCCTTGGAAAGCTCTGTCTCCCCAAAGGGACCGCAGTCCCCAAAGCCAGCGTTGTTGATGAACACCGCCACCGGTTTATCCCGCAAATAATCCAGCACCTTTTGACATTCCGCCAAGTCGGACAAATCCGCCGCGACGGTCTCGCAGGCTACGCCGCATGTCTTACTCAGGGCAGCAAGCCTATCCTCCCTCCTGGCGATCAACACCAGAGGGTATCCCTTCTGGGCCAGCTGCCTGGCAAACTC
>CAYSQF010000104.1:0-4730 GCA_964433105.1 uncultured Acutalibacter sp. | reverse complement strand
CAGTTTAGACGCCAGCACCGCGGGGTCTAATTCTTCCATCACGTTCCAGATAGCGATATATTCGCCCTGGTAAAAAATAGACGTATTTGCCAAAAACTGATCGGTTTTTTCCACATACTCACCGTCAAAAAAGCATCTGTCTCATCGTACAGAGCAAATTTCATGGGATAAAACCCCCGCCACAGCTCGGAAAAATCCACAGAGTCGATCAGACTTTTTATTTCATGAAACAGCTTTTCCAACATCTTGTCAAGTTCCTTCCTATTTAGTCCGGCAGACGGATTTCCCCGATCCTTTCAACGATTTGATCGCGCATCCGCTTCGCTTCCCTACAGGCGGCGTCGGCATACCGAGCGGGATCACAGTTTTCCTTTCGCCAAGCACACATAATGCCTCGGGATGAGTTCACAACCGCCCCTAGGCCATTTTTGTCAAAGGCAGGGGCCACATCATCCGCCGCACCTCCCTGTGCGCCGTATCCGGGCACCAGAAAAAAAGTGTGGGGCAGCGCCTGACGAAGTTCTCGCAATTGGTCGGGATAAGTGGCTCCCACCACAGCACCCACGCCGGAATAGCCATACCTACCGGGAAGCTTTGCCCCCCAGGCCTCGCACATGTTTCCCATAGCACGATAGAGCGTCTCACCGGAAGCCAAAGTTTGATCCTGCAGTTCCCCGGAGGACGGATTAGAGGTTTTCACAAGCACAAAAATGCCTTTATCAGAAGCCTGGCAAATCTGTAAGAGCGGTTCTATGCCATCGGAGCCGAGATAGCCATTGATCGTCAGCGCATCGGCGCCGAAGGCTTCGATGGTTTTTCCGTCCACCTCGGTAACGCCTAAATGGGCTGCAGCGTAAGCCTGCATAGTAGTCCCAATGTCGTTGCGCTTGCCGTCTGTAATGACAAACATGCCCTTTTCTTTGGCATAGGAAATCGTTTCCGCCAGCGCCTTTACCCCCTGCCAGCCATACAACTCATAATAGGCCGCCTGAGGTTTTATCGCGGGGACGACACCGCACAGCGCATTGATCAGTCCCTTGTTAAAAGTAAGAATGGCGTCCGACGCCCCTTCCAAGGTTCGGCCGTATTTCTGATAGCTTTCTTCCCGGATAAACTCAGGAACATAACTGAGCTTTGGGTCCAGCCCTGCCACTGTTGGATTTTGTTTCTCTACGATCTTTTCCAGCAAACGGTCCATTGACATGATCTATTTCCCCTTTTAACGAATATCAAAAACCTTACGGCCATGAAAAACAGTGGCCAGCACCTTTCCTTTTAACGTCATGTCCTTAAACGGCGTATTTTTGCTTTTCCCGTGAAGCTGCTCCGGATCCACCACCCATTTCCTTTCCGGATCAAACAGCACAATATCCGCATTGGCGCCGGGCTTCAGGGTACCGGCTGGAATACCCAGGATGCGCGCGGGAGCCAAGCTCATTTTTTCCAGTATTTCCCCCAGCGTCAGAACGCCGTCCAAAGCGGTGAGTACGGCGGCCAGGGAAGTTTCCATGCCAATGGATCCGTTGGGCGCATGGTAAAAATCCGATTTTTCCTCAGGCGTATGAGGAGCATGGTCGGTGGAAATGGCATCGATTGTGCCGTCCCGCAGCCCCGCGAACAAAGCCTGCCGATCCTCTTCCGTGCGAAGGGGCGGATTCATGCGGAAATCCGCATCCTTTGCACGCAGCGCTTCTTCGGTCAACAAAAGATAATGGGGGCAGGTCTCCGCTGTCACCTTCACCCCCCTACGCTTGGCGTCCCGGATCAAATCCACAGAACCACGGGTGCTTACATGGCAAATATGCACCGGCATGCCCACAGATGCCGCAGCGGCAATTTCCCTGGCGGTGCCGCAGTCCTCGGCGGCATTGGGGATTCCCTTCACCCCCAGTATTGCAGAAATCTTTCCTTCGTTCATCAGCCCGCCGGATGCAAGATAGGTATCTTCACAATGGGCCGTAACGGTCATTCCCAATCCCGGCGCCCGGCAAAGGGCCTCCAACAGGCAGAACGTGTTTTTTACAGGTTTTCCATCGTCGCTTAGAGCGATGGCCCCTGCTTCCCGCAGGGCTTCCAGATCGGTCAGCTCTTCCCCGGCAAGCCCCTTTGTGATACAGGCCGCCGTATATACAGCTGCGTCCGCTCGCTCCGCCTTTTTTAGCAGAGTCCTTACCTGCTCGGGAGAATCCATAGCCGGCAAGGTGTTCGGCATAGCCAGCAAACTGGTCACACCTCCCGCCGCCGCCGCTCTGCAACCACTGAACACATCCTCCTTCTGGATCTGGCCCGGATCCCGCAGGTGAACATGCATGTCTACCAGGCCCGGAGCGGCGATAAGGCCGGCGCAGTCTAAAACTTCTTCCGCTTCTCCGGCGTGCGCGAAAAGATCCTCCCCCAATTCGGCGATCTTCCCCTCTTTGACAAGGATATCCCCAGTCATATCCAACCTCTGGGAAGGGTCGATGATTCTGGCGCGTTTGAGTAAAATCGTCATACGTTCTCCTTTCGCTCATCCTGGAATACTAACATTCCAACATCAATGCTCCAGCACCAATTGTTCCAAGTAAAATTTTGTCAAAGACAACAATTCCCGGCCATAATATTCCGGCAGCAGGATCAAGTCCGTATCCGCCGTCAAAGGGTACGGCGTAATGCCCGCGCTTTCCGCCAGCAACAGCGCCCGGTACATGTGAAAACCCTGAGTGACAATGACAAATTGGGAGCCAAGCTGGTTTTCCTCCGCGATTTCTTTTGAAAACCGCATATTCTGTCGTGTGTTTTTCGACTGATCCTCCATATAGATCCTGTTCTCGTTGATTCCCAGGCGCAAAAGGGCATTTTTCTCCGCCAGTGCTTCCGGACATGGCTCATCGTTGCCCTGGCCGCCGGTGACAATGCAGACAGAAGATGGATTTTCTTCCAGATAATCATAAGCTCTTTCGATCCGGTTTGTCAAGGTAGTACCCATCCGCTCCGCGCTGTAAATCTGGGCACCCAGCACGATGACATTGGTTCCCGCAGGCGGGGTCTGGTATTGGGCGGAAAGCATCATCGCGGTAAGATATCCCGCCCATACAAAGCCAACAACGTAAAAGCAGGAGATCAGCCGGACCGCCGCCTTTTTCCAGCCGCCTTTTCCCGCCAATCGGGAATAAAACTGCAGCAGCAGAAAACCTAAGATGCAGACACAAAATCCAAAAGCCGCTCCCAGCGCAAACCCGCCGTGCAGTACAGGCAAAAGAAACCAGACGCAGCCCGCCAAGCAAAGGAGCTTTCCAATCCACTTTATCACTTTTTTAAAACTGGTCATAGCATCCCTTTCCCTTTAACCAACATCGCCCAAAGCAAGAGCATACCCCACTTTTGAAAAGTATACCATTTCTCGGCTGGATTCGTCAACGGCTATTGCTTTTCTCAACCGCTTGATTATAATAAAAAAGGGAAGGCACTGTTCTGAAACAGCGAGCATAAAGGAGGAAAATCAGCAGTGGAAAGCTTGACAAACCGCCAAGCGGTCATTGCGTTTTGCAAGGAATTGGGTGCGGACGTGATAGAGGACTACCCATTTTCGGACCCAAACTGGACCGTGATGCGCCACTGGAAAAACAGGAAAGGCTTTGCGTTTTTATATGAATATCAGGGGCGTTTGCAGGTAAACGTCAAATGTGATCCGGAGCTTGCCGCTTTTTGGAGAAGCGCCTTTGAAAAAGTCGTTCCCGGCTATCACATGAACAAGCTGCATTGGAACACCATTATTTTGGACGGCTCTGTACCAGACGGTGAAGTAAAAAAGATGATTTTGGACAGCTATCAAATTACAGCGCCGCAGCAGAAGCTGCGAAAAAGAAGGACAGGAGAAAAGACATGTTGAAAATCGGGTGCCATCTTTCCAGCGCCAAGGGCTTTTTGGCAATGGGAAAAGAAGCTGTAAAAATCAAAGCAAACACATTCCAGTTTTTTACTAGAAATCCCAGGGGCGGCAGGGCAAAGAAGCTGGATCTAAAAGACGTCGCCGCTTATCGCGCATTGGCGGAAGAACAGGGCTTCTTCCCAATCCTGGCTCATGCGCCCTACACCTTGAACGCCTGCGCCGCCGATGAAGGTCTTCGGGAATTTGCAAGAAACACGATGGCCGATGATCTGGCGCGGCTGGAATATCTCCCCGGCAGCATGTACAATTTTCATCCCGGCAGCCATGTAAAGCAGGGCGCCGAAAAGGGAATCGAACTAATCGCTGCTCAGCTTAACACCATTTTAAACCCGAAACAGTCCACCACCGTACTGCTGGAAACAATGGCGGGAAAAGGCTCGGAGGTAGGACGGAGCTTCGAAGAACTTCGGGAAATTCTTGACCGAGTGGAGCTTTCCGAAAAGCTGGGCGTGTGCCTGGACACTTGTCATGTGTTTGATGGCGGTTACGACATTGTTTCAAATTTAGATGGCGTGCTGGAGAAATTTGATTACAGCATCGGCCTTTCCCGGCTGAAAGCCATACATTTAAACGACAGCATGAACCCTATCGGCAGCCACAAGGACCGCCATCAAAAGCTGGGGCAGGGGTACATCAGCCTGGAAGCCCTGAGCGGGATCATCAATCATCCTGCGCTGCGGGAGCTTCCCTTTTATCTGGAAACCCCAAACGATCTTGACGGTTACGCTGAAGAAATCGAACTGATGAAAAAACTGTACCGTTCCTAACGCACCAGCAATGCACAACGCTATAAAAATGT
>CAYSQF010000103.1:0-4795 GCA_964433105.1 uncultured Acutalibacter sp. | reverse complement strand
AAAAATCTTTGCACGGGTTGGGAAAACACGGATCATGTTCCGCTATCGGCCAGGACTGCTGCGCCAAAAGCCTGCACTGAGTGAGGCCAGTGCGAAGGCGCATGTCCCCAGCACCTGCCGATCATAGAAAATCTGAAAAAGGTGTCGCAGCAATATGACCAGTGACTAAAGAAGGGAGCTTTTGCCGTGCGGTACTGACAGATTATAAGGAGTTTTCAATCAAAAAACAAGGGAGAGCTTGGCTCTCCCCTCAATTTGTTGCAGTGAATTTTAGAAAAGCAGATCGTAATTGACCGGGGTGTAAAACAGGCGGCGGATCTCTTCCTGGTTTCCCGACTGCCCCAGCACCCACATCAGCTTGGTAACGGTGGCTTCCAGGGTCATGTCATAGGTTTCCAGCAGATTGTACCGCGCCTTGACCCGCTGTCCCACCTGGTATACCGAGAGGTCGCTGCCCTCCTGGGGCACTTGGGTGGCCATTACCACGGTTTTACCAGCTTGGACCAACCGATCTAGATGGTCTAAATAAATGTCCGGAATGCCCCCTACGCCGTAGCTTTCAATGATCAACCCATCGCAAAGCTCTCCGGCGGCGGGAAACGTCCCATCGGGCAAACCGGGGATTAGCTTCAAGAGCACCACGTTGGTATTCAAGCGGTGGCTGAACAGGGGGGTTCCGGTTTCCTGGCAGGGCAGAAAACGTACCACCCGTTGATCCCGAATATCTGCCAGATCCGGAAAATTCAGGCTCTGAAATGCATTGTAGCTCTTTGTCCGGGTCTTTCTGGCCCGGGTCCCCGCAATGACATGCCCGCCAAACACAATGCACACTCCGCTGTCTCCGGAACAGGCGTACCGCAGGCTGTCCAGCAGGTTTTTCCGGGCATCGGTGTCCTCCTGGTCAATGGGCTTCTGCGACCCGGTAAGCACAATGGGCTTTCGGGTGCCACGGATCAGGTAGGATAACGCCGCAGCAGTATATGCCAACGTGTCCGTGCCATGGCAGAGCACAAATCCGTCAAATTCGCGATAGTTTTCCTCAATAATCTTGGAAAGCTTCAGCCAATGCTCCGGCGTGATATTGGTGCTGTCCAGATTTAATGGCTGCACAGCTTCCACGCTGCAAAATGATCGAGCATCCGGCACCCGGTTTAAAAGTTCCTCCGGGGAAAGGCTCGGCGTTAAGCCGCTTTCCGTTTTTCGGGAAGCTATGGTTCCCCCGGTGGCGATCAATAAAATCCGTTTCATACAGGGCTTACAACATGGCTTTCAGGGCTGTGATCACCTGGGTAAGCTGTTCGCGGGTGTAGGTGGGGGAGAGAAAGCCGGAAATGCGGTCCTCTGTAAGCTTGGACAGGTTCTCCCGGATTTTTTCCTCCGGCTGGCCAAACCACCAGGCACGAACCTGCTTGTCGACGGCGCGGGCGGCGGCGGCAGGGTCAAACGCAGCCGCTTCAGCCACCGGCTGAGCGTGTACGCCCTGCTCCTTCCAGACGGATTCATAGGCCTTCAGCCGTTCCAGAAAATCGGGGTAATCCCGTTCGCTGGACCAGGCATTTTCCGCTAGGGCGGCCAGACGGGGGAAGGCCATGAATTCCAAGCGCTCCGGTGTCTCGATATGTTCGGACCACAAGGGCGCTTCCAAGCCCAGCACCTGCTCGGACTTTACAGATTCCCCGCCGGGGATGTGCGGCTCGTAGGAATAGGCCCCTTCCAAGGTGATCAGGCTGGGGTCATAATCGAAATAGAAAGAATTGGAATTAGAGAAAATAAATTTCCGGCCTTTGGGAATTTCCCGGGCGGAATATTCCGCTCCCTGGTCGGTCCAGTACTGGGCCACGGCGGTTTCCTTCATTTTGCCGGATGCTAAAATCTCGTTCCAGCCAATGATGGCTTTGCCGTTCTTTTCCAGAATGTCGGCCAGGCGGGCAGTGAACAGGGCCTGCAGCTCTTCCTCATTCTCCAAGCCGTGCTTTTTCATTTCAGCCTGGCAGTGAGGACACTTTTTCCACTCGTCCTTTGGAGCTTCGTCCCCGCCAATATGGAACCAATGGGAGGGGAATAGGGGGCAGATTTCGCCCAAAAGCTCCTCCAGGAAACTATAGACTTTTTCATTGGCACCGCAAAGGATTCTGGGGAAAATGCCCCAGGTGCAGGGCACGTCAACCGGCTCCCCGGAGCAGCTCAGATCCGGGAAAGCGGAAACGATAGCAGTTGTGTGACCGGGCAGGTCAATTTCCGGAATGACCTCAACATACCGCTCCCCGGCGTATTTCACCAGCTCTTTAATCTCGGCCTGGGTGTAGTAACCGCCATAGCGGGAACCGTCCGCTTCCGTACGCCAAGAACTGATTTCGTTTAAGCGGGGGAATTTTTTGCTCTCAATGCGGAAGCCCTGGTCCTCACTCAAATGCCAATGGAAAGTGTTGAGCTTCAGTTTCGCGCACTGATCCACCATCTTCTTCACTGCGTCCAGCGGGAAAAAATGGCGGCCGGAATCGATCATAAATCCGCGGTAGCGGAACCGGGGGGAGTCCTCATACTCGCCGCAGGGCAGGACGTTCCCGTACTCCCGCAAAAGCTGGAACAGGGTCTGCACGCCGTAATAGGCGCCGTTTTCATCACAGGACGCAATGACGAGCTTTTCCGGCCCTACGGTCAGCCGGTACCCTTCCGCTGGGATAGACGTGTCGTTTTGGAAGGTCAAAACAGGGCTGGTCCGCTTTTCCATTGGGAACTGGTCGGCGGCAGGGAAATTCCCCTGATAAGAAATCGGCAGGGATACTGGGCACGTATCGCCGGTAAGGCGTACAGAACCGCTCAGCTTGGGAATCACTTTCATAGCTTACAACTCCTTCTTATTTTTTAATAAAGTTTTTATGATAAGAGCGCTCTCCCACGACTTTGAAATTCCTGGAATGCGGCGTAACTACCCTCAAAGGTGGAAAGCCTGTGATCCCGCAATTCTACCAGCCGGGAAGCTGTCTTTTCGATAAAATACCGATCGTGGGAAACAAACAGCAGCGTACCCGCGTATTCCCGCAGGGCTTCTTCCAGTGTTTCCCGGGTCTCAATATCGATGTGGTTGGTGGGCTCGTCCAAAATGAGAAAATTCACCTGCCGCTGTAGCAAAATGCAGAGCTTTAACAGTACCTTTTCCCCGCCGGACAGGGCGGACGCCCGTTTAAATACATCGGCTCCCAGGAAAAAGTACCGGGCCAAGATGTTCCGGGCCTGCCCCTCGGTGCAGGGACATTCTTCACGGAACACCTCCAGCACGCTGGCTTTTTCCTGTTGGAACCGGATCTCTTGGGGAATATATCCCAGCCGCGCCCTGGGGTTCAGCCGGATTTCCCCGCCGTAAAACGGCGCACTGTCCTGCTCGTGAAACTCCGCCGCTTCCAACACAGCCCGGAGCAGGGTGGTTTTTCCGGTTCCGTTGTCTCCCATCAGGCAGACTTTTTCCCGTTCCTGGATCAGCAGTTCTCCTGGTTCCAGAAGGACACGATCCCCAAAGGCTATGGAAAAACCCCGCAGGTGCAGAACTTCGGCGCCGGTTCTACCTCCGCTGAACCGAATGGGGAGCTTTTGCCGTTCCAGCTGGGGGCGTTCCAACTCTTCCAGTTTCTCCAGCCGCCGTTCCAATTCTTTCGCCTTACGATACAGATATTCGTTGTCACCCCGGGCGGCCCAGTCCCGATAGCGCCGGATCGCCGCCCGCATTGCTTCTATTTTCTTCTGCTGGTTCTTATACTGTTCAAATTCCAGCAGGAGCAAACGCTCCCGCTCCTGTTTGGCAAAGGAATAGTTTCCCGCAAAGGACACGCACGTCCCCTGTTCCAGCCAAATGATCCGGGTGGCCGCTCGGTCTAAAAACCACCGGTCATGGGAGACCATCACTATGGTGCCCCGGTATTTTGCCAGGAATCCCTCGAACCATTCCAGGGTTTTCACGTCCAGATGGTTGGTTGGTTCGTCCAGGAGCAGGATATCCGGTTCCCGCAAAACCACCGCGGCCAGGTTCACCACAGTTTTCTGCCCACCGCTGAGCACGTTGTACTCCTGTTTCAACAGGTTGCCCAAACGGAAGCCCTGCACGATTTTTGCGGTGCGCTCCGCCTGCTCATATCCGCCCAAAGCGGCATATTGCTCCTGCGCTTCGGCGTAGCAGGCCATCAGGCTTTCCAGGCTTCCCTCAGCGTGGGCCATTTTCTTTTCCATTTTCCTCAGTTCCCGTTCCAGAGCGATCACTTGGGAAAATTGCTCTAAAAGCACCTGCTCCACCGTTTTGCCCGGTTCCTTTAGGCGGGGAATCTGTTCCAGCATCCCCACGGACGCGCCCCGGCGCAGGCTGATCTCCCCGGAATCCGCAGTTTCCTCACCGCCGATCAGCTTCAGCAGGGTGGATTTCCCCGTGCCGTTGCGTCCTACAATGGCGGCCCGTTCCCCGGTGTGGATCGCCAGGCACGCGCCGTTTAAAATTTTCTGAAACCCAAAGCTTTTAACGATCTGGTTCATTCCTATTTCTATCATGAATACCGGCTCCTTTTTGAATTGTAAATTGAAAAATCCAAAAACAAGCCCGCTCACGCGGAAATAGTATTTTACACTTTTTCCTGCTCCGTACAAAACGGCTTTGCCGCCTTACGCTATTCCGCGTTTTCCGGGCTTGTACGGAGCACAGTGAAACCGGTTCTAGCACAGAACACACCATGTCTTACCAGAACCATTTTACCACTCCCTGTTACTATATATTTGCCCCTTGATCATGGCAGCCAGCCATAGGCATGGGACA
>CAYSQF010000102.1:0-4806 GCA_964433105.1 uncultured Acutalibacter sp. | reverse complement strand
AACCTTCACTAGATTTAGTGAAGGTTGTTTCTTTTTTACGAAAAAAGTGGTAAACTGAAGAATAGAATACAAAATGGGAGGAGAGTTTCCATGATCCGGCTGTTGGCTTTCGATTTAGACGGCACTACCATTACTGAGCACAAATACCTTTCCACGGGAAACCGACAGGCTCTGATCCGGGCATTTCAGGCGGGAGTAACCCTTCTGCCTGCCACCGGGCGGATGCTCCGATTTCTTCCGGAAGAAATCGTCTCCCTGCCGGGCGTGGAGTATGCCATCACTTCAAACGGCGCGGCGGTATATGAGCTGCAAACCGGCAGGCCAGTATTTCAAAGGCTAATCCCCAATCAAAAAGCTCTTGAGGTTCAGGCCCTGTTAAACGATTATGACGTTTTTGTGGAATATTACCGAGACGGCGGGGCCATTACCAAAACAGGCTTTCCGGAGCGGGCCTTCTCCCATTTCGGCCTGCCGGAAAGCAAACGTCATTTCGTAGAGGGGAAAACCTACACTCTGATAGACAACTTCACCCAAATGTTGGAAACCACCGGTCTATGCCCGGAAAAAATCAACCTTCCCTATCTGGAGAAAACGGTCCGGGCGGAGTTGTGGAAAAAGCTGAACGCTTTGGGAGGCCTGCGACTAACCTCTTCCCTGGCGGGGAACATTGAGATCAACGACGCCGACGCTCACAAGGGAGCTGCCCTGCTGGCGATGGCGGTCCAGTGGGGGGTTCCCCCGACGGAGATCATGGCCGTGGGGGACAACGGAAACGATGTGACCATGCTGCAGGCCGCAGGATGTTCCGTCGCGGTAGAGGATGGGACACCGGAAGCCCTGGCAGCGGCAGACTGCATCACCGCCGCTCATACCAAAGATGGGCTGGCCCTTGCCATTCAAGCCTGCATTTTCGGCGAAGCGGATTTAAAAAAACGCAAAATATAAACAACCGCCGCCTAAAGCAATACCGGGCGGCAGATTTTGCTTTAAAATGGGTCAGTCCAGAAAATTTTCGTTTAGGGTCACGCCAAATTCCTTGGCGATTGCCCGCAAATCCTCATCCGTGATGGTCTGGGAGATCTTCCCCTGCCCTGCGGAAAGTGCCAGCACATAGATCTGCGCCGCTTTTTCGATGGTGTGCATCAGTCCGAAGGTGGTATCGAAATCAGGGCCGGAAGCAAACAGGCCGTGATGCGCCCACACCGCCGCGTCATAGTTTTTCATCAGCTCGCTGGTAGCTTTGGCGATCTCCGAGCCGCCGGGAACCATCCAGGGTACTACTCCCACACCGCCGGGGAATACCACTGGACACTCGGTAGCGCTCTTCCACAGGGTGCGAGTAAAGTCCCGGGCGGTGAGGGGCAAAATATAGGTCAGAGCGATGAGATTGGCAGGATGAGCGTGGTAGATTACCCGGCAGGTACCGGAAGTTGCCGTTTTTCGGACACTATGGTTCAGAAAATGGCTGGGAAATTCGCTGGTAGGCTGCCCGCCATGCTCCAAGCCCCACACAATGCGCCAGGAGTCCCCCGCTGCGTTGATCTCCACAATGCAGAGATTGTCCTCCGGGTACAAGGGCACATTGCGGAAATACTTTCCGCTTCCGGTGGCGATAAAATACTCGCCCTTCAAATTGTCCGCCTGCACGTCCATTTCATTCCACGGGCCGGGAAAAGCTTGAAACCAGGGGCGGCAGGTTTCCACTTCCTCCGAGCGCATACGATAAGTAAGGTTACCGCCGTTGCGTTCATGCCAACCCTGCTCCCAACCGTCCGCACACATGCGGATATAATTCCGCAGCACCGGCACTTCTGTAATTTTCATGATCTCATCCCCTTTTTGCAAGCACATTTTTCTCGTAATCCTTTATTCTGTCCAGCCACGTTGCGGTGGCGGGGACCTGTTCCGTTTCGCAATAATGCTCCCAAATGTCACCAAACGGCAGGGTCTTCATCTCTTCGCTGAGCACCAGCAGTTCGGTAAACCTGTTTTCGTTTTGCATCCGCTTCATTTCCTTCACAGGCTGCAGCAAGGCGTATAACAGCGCCTTTTCCATATTCCTGGCGCCTGCGGCCCAAGCGGCGACCCGGTTGATAGAGGCATCGAAGTAATCCAAAGCGATAATCACACGATCCAAGGCGTCATTGCGGACAATCTCTTTGGCGATTTCCCGGATCTCGTCCTCAAATAGCACCACGTGGTCGCTATCCCAGCGGATCGGCCGAGTCACATGAAGCGGGAGCTTATCAAAAAACAGCAGCAGGCTGGAAATTTTATCGCTCACCATCTCCGTGGGATGGTAGTGGCCGTTGTCCAGCAGGGGATACACGCCGGGATGGGTGGCAGCGTATCCGATGGAAAATTCTGAAGAGCCTACGGTATAAGCTTCCAGGCCAATACCGAAAACCTTGCTTTCCAGACAGTCAATCACGCCGGGAAGCTTCTCCGCAAAAATTTCGTCCAGACTGCGGCGGAAGCGCTCCCTGGGACCCATGCGGTCTGCGGGGACGTCCTTATAGCCGTCGGGAATCCAAACATTGCACACCACCGGAGATCCGGTTTTCTCCGCCATATAGGCGGCGATCCTGCGGCACTGTATCCCGTGGCGCACCCAGAACTGGCGCACTTCCTCATCCGGAGAGGAAAGCGTGAGGTTATCCCGAACCATTGGATGGCTGAAAAAAGTGGGATTAAAATCGATCCCCACCCCGTTTCTTCCTGCGAATGCGATCCATTTATCGAAGTGGCGGGGCTGAATGGCGTCACGATCCGCAGTTTCCCCTTCTTCAAAAACAGCATAGCTTGCATGCAGATTGATGCGTTTTTTGCCGGGGACCAGACTCAGCGCCATTTCATAATCGGCGGTAAGCTCCTCAAAATTTCTTGCCCTGCCGGGATAATTGCCCGTGGTCTGGATTCCGCCGGAAAGCTCCCGACCTGTCCCTTCCAGGCCCCGCACATCGTCCCCCTGCCAGCAGTGAATGCTGATGGGCACACTCTTGAGGGTTTCCAGAGCGGCTTCCACATCTACGCCCAATTCCTCATACCGTTGCTTTGCGCTTTCGTACCGTTCCTTCATACCTTTAACCACTTTCCTTTCCATTTTATCATAAAGCTGTGTCCACGCGTCGGTTCGGCTGGTACGTTTGGATTGCAAAACTGTTCCGCTCTGTCTCTCTGGCTTCCTTCAGGCTTTGAAATTCGCCGGCCCGCAGCATTTGAACCATCAGATTCCCCAACGCCGTGCCTTCTGTGGGACCGGCATACACCGGTAAGCCCACAGCGTTGGCAGTCAGCTGATTCAAATAGCCGTCTTTGCTGCCGCCGCCTACAATATGCAAGGCGGTAAAGCGCCGATTTGTAAGGGCCGCAAGCTCCCGCACAGCAGCGTGGTAGCCTTCTGCCAGGCTGTGATAGACGCAGGCCATCACCTCTCCCGGCGTTTCCGGAACGGCCTGTCCTGATTTCCAACAGACCTGCCGCAGGGTAGCAGTCATGCTTTCCGGCGCCAAGAACAGGCTGTTTTCCACATCCACCCGGGAGGGAAAATCCTCCGCCTGGCGAGCTAGGGCTTCCAACTCCCCAAAAGAAGGCATTTCGGAAAATTCCGGGAAAACCCGAGGCGCTTCCCTGCGGATGGACTGGATCATCCAAAGGCCCATAATATTTTTGAGATACCGGAACCGATATTGGTACCCGCCCTCATTTGTGAAATTTTTCTTCCGGCTTTCCTCACCGGTGAGGGGGTCCGGATTTTCCACCCCCAGCAGGCTCCAAGTCCCGCTGGACAGGAATACGCTGTCATCCCCCTGGGCCGGCACCGCCAAAAACGCAGAGCCGGTATCGTGGGTGGCAGGCAGGACCACAGAGCAGTCAAAACCCAGTCTTCCCCGGATTTCCGGCAAAAAGCCCCCCAGCACTGTCCCCGGCAGAGCAAGCGGCTGAAACAGATGTTCCGGGAAACTCAAGCGGCGCAGAAGCTCCCGGTCCCAGGTTTTTCCCCTGGCGTTTACCAGCCCGGTGGTGGTGGCGTTGGTGTACTCGTTGGAAAGCTTTCCCGTCAGCCGGTAATGAAGATAATCCGGCACCATCAAAAAATGCGCTGCACACTCCAAAAGCGCTGGATCCTCCCGACTTACCGCCATCAGCTGATAGATGGTATTAAAGCTCTGTTTCTGAATGCCGGTACGAGCATACAACTCTTCGGCGGGAATCATTTTCTCCACCAGGCGGTCCATGCCGTCCGTACGGCTGTCCCGGTATGCCACCGTATCGCCCAAAAGCCTGCCGGCCCGGCCCAACAGAACGAAATCCACCGCCCAAGTGTCGATCCCCACCGAGTCCGGGATTTTTCCCTGTTCCCTGCAGACTTCTAACCCACGCAGTATTTCTTCAAACAGGATGTCCAGCTCCCAGCAGAGATGGCCATTGCGCTTTGCAAGCTTGTTTTCAAACCGATAAACCTCTTCGATGACAATTTTGCCGCCTTCCATCCAGCCCAAAATATGCCGGCCGGAAGAAGCGCCAATGTCTATGGCCAGATAACGTTTCATGAAGCAGTCTCCCTATTTCATCTGGTGGCTGGCCATTTGGCCCTCCTGCATGGCCTGATGCTCCGCCAAAAGCTCCGCCCGAAGCCTGCGGGAATCCCACTGCAGGTTGGAGGGGGTCGTCACGGCCTTCAGCGCCACGGACGGGATTTTTTTCCGCCGGAAGCCCTGCAAAAGCTGGTCTACCTGGGAGGAATCAAAGCCGGCCATCACCAGCATTTCCTCGGAAAATGCAGGGCCGTCCGTTTTGCCGGGG
>CAYSQF010000101.1:0-4975 GCA_964433105.1 uncultured Acutalibacter sp. | reverse complement strand
ACCACAGTATTCCCCAATTTACAACCATTTTTTCAAAATGGAAAGGAAAAAATTGGATCCGCTGGGCCAAACCCGGCGGATCCCGCAATACTATTTAATTAAGTTTTCCAGAAATTTGACCGCCATGCCGATATCTCTTTCCGGGTCGTCCCCCACCTCACGCTCAATGGTGAGAAAGCCTGTAAACCCGATCTCATGCAGGGCTTTCAAATAGGCGGGAAAATCCACATCCCCTTCGCCTAAGGGAAGCTCGATAAAGGATGGGGACGCCAGCATTTCCGCTTCTTCCAGCCCGTAGACTTCCTCAGGCTTCCGGTAGTAAAGCCTGCGGCCGTCTTTGGCGTGGGTATGGACGATATAATCCTTCAAGGTGTACACAGCCTGCACAGGGTCATCACCAGTGACCATGACAAAATTGGCGGGATCCAGGTTCACCGCCACGCCAGTGGAATGAAGCCCATCCAGAAATTCCCGGAGGACGGCGGCCTTTTCCGGGCCGGTCTCAATGGCGAAATGGGCCTGCATGGAATCGGCGTACTCCGCCAGCTTTCCGCAGGCATCCTGCATAACAGCATATCGGGGGTGGGAATTCTCCTCCGGTACCACGCCGATATGGGTGGTGACCACATTGGTTTCCAGATCCTTTGCCAGATCCAAAATCCGTTTGGACTGGTCGATCAACTCCGGGTTCAAGGCGGCATCACCGAAACCTTTTCCCAGATCGCCGCACAGGGCGGAAACCGTCAGCCCATGATCCTTGACGGCCTTCAAAAACTCCCGGCGTTTTTCCGCCGTCATCTGCTGTGGAGACATCTCCCCCCGGGTTGCGTAAACCTGAATGCCCTTTGCCCCCAGCGTCTGGGCCTTGCCCAGTGCGGCGGAAACATCGGTTCGGAAAGAATCCAACATAACCCCAATGGAAAACGGATACATAAGCGTTTCTCCTTTCTCAATGCAGAGTAATTTCTTGATGCCGCTCCGCGGAATCGTAAATTGCCTGCATCATCTCCGCGGTAATGATGACGGTGTCAATATGAGATGGCAGCTTCTTACCGGTTTTAATGCAATCAATAAAAGCGTCAATCTCATTTTGAAAATGATCCCGCATTTGGAATTCGGGGCTGTAGGACACCAAAGCTCCGTTTTCCACAGTATAAAGGGTAAAGCCCTGGCCGTAGTAAAGCCGGATACCGGCCTTATCCCCCATGAAATCGATATACCGATCTTCCTCTCCGATATTCTGCGCCCAGGCGCCGTTTACGGTGAGCACCGGGCCTTCGGTGCGGATTAACGCAGTGACGGAATCGTCCACATCGTACACGCCGTCGTACTTGGGCGGGCCGGCCCACATGTCGGTATACACGTAATTTTTCATATCCCGGCCCAGCTTGCAGAAGGTCTCGCCGCTGACGGTTTTCACCTTTGGATCACCGCAGCAGTACATGACAATATCCAGGTAATGCACCCCCCAATCGATGAGCGCGCCGCCACCGGCAATGGCTTTCGTAGTAAAAGCCCCGCCCAGCCCGGGAATAGACCTGTGGGCGCGGAAGCTGACATACACATGATGGATCGTTCCCAGCTTTCCCTCGTCAATGTACTGTTTAATGCGGTTCACGCTGTCGTTAAAGCGGTTGACCACACCGATATTCAGAACCTTGCCAGTCTCGTGCTGGACCCTTTGCATTTCCAGTGCCTCGGAATACACCCGGGCGGCGGGCTTTTCGCAGAGCACGTTTTTCCCAGCCCGTAAAGCATCGATGGCGATCTGAGCGTGGACATTATTGGGGGTGCAAACAGAAACAGCTTCGATTTCCGGGTCCTTCAGCACATCATGATAATCCACCACAGCGGCGCCGCAGTCATACTTCTCCACCGCCGCTTCCGCGCGCTCCGGAAGGATGTCGCAGAAATACTTGATCTCCGCTTCCGGATTGTTCATGTAAGAAGGAATGTGAGCGGCGTTGGCAATGGTGCCGCAGCCGATAACGCCTACTTTCATACTCTTATGCTCCTTTTGTTTGAACGCAGGGAAGCGCTCATATTTTCATGATGATTATACTCTATCGCTTTCCCATTTGCAAAGTTATTTTCAAAAAAAGAGTGCCATATTTTTCACAACGAATTACTGCACATTGTACAATAAAAATCAACCTCTCCAATCTTTTCATTGGCTTTGCCTTTATCGGAATTATTGGTTTTCAAAAACGATTATGCCTTTGGGAAAACGGGAGGTCTGCTGGCGCTTCTTCTGCAGTTCTGCCGGATGCCCAAATACCAGCATGGATACGGGAGCCGTACAAGGCGGCAGATTAAAAATATTCCTGTGTATTTTCCACTGTTCGATGACATCGCCGATGTAGCAGGAGCCCACGCCCAGGGACTCCGCCGCCATACAGGCAACGTGGGCCGCGATAACCGCGTCGTTTTCCGCCAGGATCAGGTCACTGAACCGGGGTTCCGGCGGGTTGCACCCGGCCTGCTGGAATTTCCTATACCAGCGGCGGTAATCTGTCAGGGATATCAGCTCCACAGGAGCGGCGATAAAAGACTGACATTATAATACCACAATCTCACAAAAGGAGCACACAAGCCGCTTTCATGGCATGTATGCTCCCTTTTTTATGTGACCAAGCCTGTAAGCCGGGTTCTGTCTTGAACAGTCATCTATCTTGGCCTGCCGTTACCGGCAGGCTCACGCCACCTCCACGGAACGCGCGGGCCGCGCTGTATGTTCCTCCACGGTGTTGCTCCGGATAGGGTTTACAGGGCCGCATAGTTCCCCATGCGCCGGTGAGCTCTTACCTCGCCTTTCCATCCTTACCGGAAAATTCCGGCGGTATATCTCTGTTGCACTTTCCCTGGGGTCGCCCCCGGCGGCGGTTAGCCGTTATCCTTGCCCTTTGAAGCCCGGACTTTCCTCACATACGCCCTTTCGGACTGTATCCGCGACTGTCCAGCTTGCTCACATACGTTTATTTTACGGGACAAGTCTCAAAAAGTCAACAATAGCTCAATAATTCTTTTCGGACAGCAATCGGTTCTTTTCGTCCCAAAGCTTCTGGGACAAGTCCACATAATAGCTATGGGGGTTTTCAAACCGGGTAACTTCCTCCCAAAGATTGTCCACCTGAGCCATGCAGTATGCCTTAATGGCTTTGAGCGCCCGAGGGGTATACACGCATTTTCCATCCTTGAAAATTTGAGTCATCAACGGCACCGCCCGGAAATTCTCCACAGTTTTCCGCTTCCAGGTATGGTCGGGGTCAAAAATTGTATAGGGCTTTTCATCGTCGATCACCTCGTCGTGCATGGTGATCACATCGGCGATGGCCTTGTCGGTTTCCCGGTCAAACAGGCGCCAGACCGCCTTAAAACAAGGCGTGGTGATCTTCGTCACGTTTTCGCTGATCTTGATCTTGGGAATCACGGTTCCATCCTCTTTTTCCACCCCGGCCAGCTTGTAGACCCCACCGAACACCGGCTCGGAGGAAGAGGTGATTAGCCGCTCGCCCACGCCGAAGGAGTCCACCTTTGCTCCCTGCACCAGCATATCCCGGATAATGTATTCGTCCAGGGAATTGGAAGCACAGATGGGACAGTCCTCAAACCCGGCGTCGTCCAGCATCTTCCTGGCTTTGCGGGACAAATAGGTGATGTCGCCGCTGTCGATGCGGATCCCGGCAGGGCGGAAACCCCGGGGCGTCAACACTTCGTTAAAGATTTTAATGGCGTTGGGGACGCCGGATTTTAACACGTTATAGGTATCTACCAGCAAAACGCAGTTGTTGGGATAAGCCTCCGCATACGCCTTAAAGGCTTCATATTCACTTTCAAACAGCTGCACCCAGCTGTGGGCCATCGTACCCAAGGCAGGCACGCCGAACAGCTGATCGCTCACCGCGCAGGCCGTACCCACACATCCGCCGATATAGGCTGCCCGCGCCCCGTACACAGCGCCATCAAAGCCCTGGGCGCGGCGGGAGCCGAATTCCATCACCGCTCGGCCCTGGGCGGCGCGGACGATGCGGTTGGCCTTGGTGGCTACCAGGCTCTGATGGTTGATACACAGCAGGACCATCGTTTCGATAAACTGCGCTTGGATCGCAGGGCCACGGACCGTCACAATAGGTTCACCGGGAAAAATAGGCGTCCCTTCTGGAATGGCCCAGACGTCGCAGGAAAATTTAAAATGGGCGAGGTAATCCAAGAATTTCTCATCAAAAATGTGTTTGGAGCGGAGAAACTCCACATCCTCGGAGGAAAAACTCAGACCCTGAAGATATTCTACCAGCTGTTCCACACCGGCCATAATCGCGTATCCTCCATTATCGGGCACCTTCCGGAAGAACATATCAAAATAGCAGATGGTATCCTGAAAACCGTTGGTGAAATAGCCGTTTGCCATAGTGATCTCATAAAAGTCCGTAAGCATAGTTAAATTTCTGCCCTCGAATTTACCGCTCATTTTACAACCTCCATCTTTTAAAAATCGAATTGCCAGGATTTCACTCGTTTCATTATAGCAGTTTTCCCGGAAAAGTACAGAGCTATTTTCTTTTTCAAACAGGCGTCGGAAAAAAAGGGATTCGAGGAAAATATTTGTTGATTTTTCGCACTATTCCCGCTATAATAATACTTGTATATTTGTATTTTACGCAGTTCAAAGGAGTTGAACCGCATGAGACTGAGAAGCCAGCCGCTGGGCGATAAAAACCTGATCGGGGCCAGGGTGGAAGCCGCCCGAAAAAGCCAGGGCATGAAGCAGAAGGAACTGCTGGCCCAGCTCCAGGTACGGGGCGTCGATCTGAACGCTTCGGGACTGTCCAAGTTGGAAGGGCAGATCCGTTTCGTCACAGATTTTGAGCTGCTTGCTCTTTCGGAGATTTTAAATGTTTCCATCCTTTGGCTGTTGACCGGCAAAGAAAAATAGAAAAGCACATTCAAAAGCCGCGCGGAAATTCGCGCGGCTTTT
>CAYSQF010000100.1:0-5025 GCA_964433105.1 uncultured Acutalibacter sp. | reverse complement strand
AATAAGCAATCTTGGTTCATACTATGAGCTGTGAGGCTGAAATATTCGTTTCTCTATCCTTATTGTACGTTGGCCTGATATAGATCTAAAAAATATTGGTCAGTTTTCAATAGCTCTTCTAATGTACCCTGGCCCGTGACCTTTCCATTTCTAAATACCACGATCCTGTCAAAGTGGATCACCGAATTCAGCTTGTGCGTCACAGCGATCAAGGTTCTGCCCTGCAGAAGCCTTACCACCTCTCCTATTACTTTCTCTTCTGTTAAATTGTCCAGTGCTGAGGTCGCTTCGTCCAAAATTGTAATCTCTCTTTTTTCAAACCAAAGCCTTGCAAGTGCCACCCGCTGGCGTTCCCCGCCGGAAAGGACTATTCCCCTTTCCCCCAGCTGGGTATTTAGGCCATCTTTCATGGTACTGTACAAGCCCGTCAAACTCACTTTATCCAAAGCGGATAGAATATCTTGTTCTGGGACGCTTTGGTCAAACACAATGTTTTCCCTTAAGGTGCCGTCAAACACCAGCGAATCCTGAGAAAAATAGCTGATATGCCCATAAAGGTCGTTTAGACAAAGCTCCCGTAGCTCTGCACCGTCTATCTGGAGGGAGCCGGCTTCGTATTTCACCAATCCGGAAAGCAACTTCAATAAAGTTGATTTTCCAGAGCCGCTTTCCCCAACAAAGGCTACTTTTTCCCCTGGACGGATCGTCAGGCTTAGCCCATCAAACAGCTGGCGGTTTCCATACTGAAACTGCAGATTTTGAACTTTAATTTCACCACGGCAGGTTTCCAGCGATCGGCCTTTTTCCAACTGAGGATCATCCTTCAGGAACAAAAAGCTTTCATATCGATGGAACGCAGTTTTATCCAGCTTATACTGAACATACAGCACATTGAAAATGGCAATGGGCGTGTAGGCGTTGTTGAGCAGGGAAAGCAGAGCTACCGCCGTACCTACAGAAACAGTACTGCTGTTCCATGCGTAGACCAGCACACCAACATCCAGAACGGCCACTAACAACGCAAACACGGTAAAAAAGGCTTCATGAATCATTTTTATTTTTGCCTTGGAAGCCACAATTTCCCCCTCGGCTTCCTCCGCTTTTTCAATTTCCCGCGAAAACTGCCGTGCCATACGGAATATGGGAACTTCCAAAATTCCTCGCACTAAAAAACTGTTCAGCTTTTCCTCATTGGTTAAGATCTTTTCTTTCATGCGGTACAGGGCTTTCAGCAGCAGATTTGTTGTAAGAAATACCACCGCATAGCCGCCTAAGATTGCCGCAGTCACAGGGATGCTGATCCGGATAATAAAATAGATGCTGAACAAGATTGTTGGGATCAATTCCCGAAGCAGCCGGAACCAAAATTCGCATAGTATGTCCCTTCCTGCCGCTGCTCCGTTTTCAATCTGCTGAACCAGTTGGCCCGTGCCCAGCTTTTGGTATGCCAGATAATCGATATGGCTGACTTTTTTTAGAGCGAGAAGCTTAAAATCTAGGTAAATCCCGAGTTTCAGCTTATTATCTGGATAATTATCAAGATAATTGGCCAAAAATTCTATAATCAAGATGACGCCGTAAAATAAGATTAACCTCAGCGAAATAGAACGGTCCGCCAAACCGTCGACTACCTTTTGAAAGAAATTGGCCTTAAAATTTGTCAAAAAGGCACAAAAAACCCCCAAGCAGATGTACAGGCATATCCATTTCCTGTTCTTTTTAATAATTTCAATTTGATATCGCATGCTGAACTCCTTCTTGAAATTTTGATTTTAAGAAGCAGTACAACCGCGCTGCTGGCGATATACTTTGTTTAGCTCAACACAGCCCGCCGGCAGTATGCGGCTGTACTGAGCAGTTAATTCGGGCAGTTCTCATAAGAGCCCCCCTTCTTTCCGGTTAAAGAAAATGCCAGAAGCTTTCCAAATTTTTTTAAGTTTGATCGTCCTCATGAACCGTATCCACGCTGCCGATAGCCCAGCGCTTGATCCGCATTTTTGCCTTGTCGCTTCCGGTTTCAATAATGACAGAGTCCGTTTCATCCTTTACTGCAACAATGCGCCCGCAGATACCGCCAATAGTGGTTATTTCATCGCCCACCTGGGCGTTTTTACGCATTTCAGCTTCCTTTTTTTTCTTTTTGTTTTGCGGACGGAAAAAAACAAGGTACAAAACCAGGAAGAACGCAGCGTAAACCAATAGCATAATAACCATGCTCATCCCACTGCCGCTTTCCGAAGTGCTGCTACTGCTCAAGGTCATAAAGTGATTCATTCTGCTACCTCCAAATTACTGTTAATGGTACGATTATAGCAAGAAAACAGAAAACTTGCAAGTAAAATCCTAGATTTCTTCCGCCTTCAAATCCTCTTTCCAAGATTTTCCGCATTTTCGCGATAAAACTCCTCAAAGTTTCCGGCATCTAAAGCATTTCGGATCTGCCGGAGCAAGTCGTTATAAAACCAAAGATTGTGCATAACCATCAGCCGCATCGCCAGCATTTCCCCTGCCTTCAGCAAGTGATGGATATATGCCCTGGTAAAATGCCGGCAAGTAGGGCAGTTACATTGCTCATCTAATGGCATTTCATCCAGAGCATATTTTGCGTTTAGAAGATTTCGACAGCCTTTCCAAGTAAAAGCGTGCCCGTGACGAGCGTTGCGGCTGGGCATAACGCAGTCGAAGAGATCTACTCCACGGCGTACCGCTTCTAAAATGTTGACAGGAGTCCCCACCCCCATCAGGTAACGGATTTTATTTTTTGGCATAAACGGTTCCACCGCTTCTATGATGCGGTACATCTCTTCAGTCGGTTCCCCCACTGCCAAACCGCCGATCGCATACCCGTCCAGATCCATGTCTGCTATTTGTTTCATGTGTGCAATCCGCAGGTCTTCATATGTGCACCCTTGGTTGATGCCAAACAGCATCTGCTGGGGATTGACCGTCCCCTCCTGACCATTGAGCCGCTTCAATTCACGTTGGCAGCGTTCCAGCCATCGGGCTGTACGTTCACATGACGCTTTCGCGTAACTGTATTGCGCTGGGTTTTCCACACACTCGTCAAACGCCATTGCGATAGTAGAGCCAAGATTGGACTGGATCTTCATGCTTTCCTCCGGCCCCATAAAAATCTTTCGTCCATCAATGTGGGACGCAAAGGTAACGCCCTCTTCGGTAATGTTCCGGAGTTTTGCAAGGGAAAATACCTGAAAGCCGCCGCTGTCTGTGAGTACGGGGCCGTCCCAGCCGGTAAATCTGCGGATCCCCCCCAGCTTTTTTACAGTTTCGTCACCTGGCCGCAGATGAAGATGGTATGTATTGCAAAGCTGGACTTGACAACCAAGTTTTTTCAAATCATAGGCTGACACTGCTCCCTTGATTGCCCCAGCTGTGGCGACATTCATAAAAGCGGGCGTCTGAATTATGCCATGAACTGTTTGGAACTCTCCCCTGCGTGCACGGCCCTCCATTTTAAGCAGTTGATACATTAAAATTCCTCTCTCCCATGCCGCCCCAAAACTTGTACGGCTTATCTTTGCTCTCGAAAAATCCCACCTGCCTTGCTTACCTGTCTAACCTCTACTCGCTATCCACAACACCTCGCTTTTTTCTAAATTTCCCTTGACTTTTAATAGTTAGTCTTTACCTAATAAATGAACATCGCACATCGCCGATTCCCACGGTATATGAGATATTCAGCTTTTGCTCATTATTATACACGGTCATCCTCCCATTTTCAACGTAGAAAAGCGTGGCAGTTTTTCCGCCACGCTATCTGCAATCCGTATCAAAACAAATCGCTATGCCGTCCCCGTCCGCATCAGATACAGAATCAAATCTTCCTCTTCGGCACGATAGACAAGTAGCCAGCGGGAGCCATGTAGCACTCACGGAATCCCTTATATCCTCCAGATAAGGCATAATCCCTGTTCTTCGGCGGAAGTGGCACCTGTTTTGCGAGCTTATTAATGATCTTGTCCAGAAACGTAAAGTTGCATCCGAATCTCGTGGCCAGCTTTAGGTCTTTTTTGAGTCTGTTGGATAGTACGGACCTCAAGCATCCGCAAAAACCTTCTTCAGCACATCTCCGAAGTTGCTGTACCGTTTATACCTTTCAGGGTGTTATCTCATATCCTGGAACTCCCACAAGGCCGCCTGGGTCTTTGCATTTGGTACATTCAAGGTGACATCAAACGGGATGCCCTGACCTCGAATGGTCTGCCACAGGAACATCCCCACAGCCGTCGAAAGGTCAAGCCCAAGTTCATTGAGGATCGGCAGCGCCTTTTCTCTTACTTCGGAGTCAATAGAAATGCTGGTAGATACTTTCGCCATTTTGCTCCCGCTCTTCATCTTTACTATACGATAAATTTACCGGATTATCAATAACAATACGGGCATCGCCGAAAAGACGATGATCCAGGTCGTCGGCGACCTTCTGGATGGCGTCCCACAGGAGCGTAGAACATGTTTGCTCCTCGATCCATCCGTTTTCCCTCCTCCGGCATAGTCTCAAAATCAAGGTAGGTCTTGATGTATTGACACCCATGACCACACCATTTTGCGTGTAAGGCTCCCTTTTACGGTGACATTGCCGTTAAGTGTTATGTCGGCCGTTTCTATGGAAATTTTCCCAGCCTTTATCATAAGACGCATCCCCTTAAATCAACGACTACGACGTTTTCATCGCAAGCGGCCTGCATAAGTTCTTCTTGGTGAAAAGCGGCCCAGCCGAGCAGCATTTTCAGTTGCTTGCTTGGCAGCTTCCCTTCCAGCACCTCAATATCACGGATGGAAACAAAGATCTCTTGCCTACCTTAGTCCAATGGTATGAAGTCAAGAGAGCGATAGAAGAAAAATCTTGGGAAAAGCGTGCCGAAACGGTCAAGTAGGGGGCAAAAAGGCAACACCAAACCAAGCTCTGCCCTGAGAAATTTCTGAAACAGGGCTTGGACACCAAAGCGGCAGGCGTTGGCCAAATCATCTACCGTTTCAAAGCGTTCCATGAGAGCAATGGTGGTG
>CAYSQF010000099.1:0-5134 GCA_964433105.1 uncultured Acutalibacter sp. | reverse complement strand
CAAAATTTCCTCCTGTCATGTCCTCTTTGGGGCTTGACTTTTTATTTGCAGGCTTCCATATAAAATCGTATCTTGTGAAACGCGCCGACCTTATACGGCGTTTTTTAAATGTCCAACAGGGTGATTACATGACGAGGGCATTTCTCCACGCACTTGCCGCAGCCGGTGCATTTGGATGCATCCACCGTGGCCAGGTTGTCCTTCACTTCCACCGCTCCAAATTCGCAGGATTTTTCACACAGCTTGCAGCCGATGCAGCCGATTTTGCACACCGGCATCACGTTCTTGCCCTTGTCGCAGTTGGAGCAACGAACCACCGCCTGCTTCTTCAACGGTACAAATTTGATCATCCCCTTCGGACAGGCCTCCACGCACTTAGAGCAGCCCTTGCACTTGTGGGGGTCAATCTTTGCCACACCGTTACACACGGTGACGGCTCCGTAATCGCAGGCGCGAACGCAGTCGCCCATTCCCATGCAGCCGTATCGGCAGCTGGTAATGCCGCCCATGAGAAAGGTGGCTGCGGAACAGCTTTGTATTCCGTCGTAAACCATCTTGTCTGTGGTATTATCGTAGCTGCCCATGCAGCGCACCAGGGCGGTTTTATATTCCACCTGTACGTCCCCCGCGCCCAAAATATCCGCGCACTTTTTGGCGACTTCCGCGCCGCCTGGCGAGCACAAACCCGGTTTTGCTTCGCCTTTGGACATGGCCGCCGCGTAGCCGGGGCAACCGGAAAAGCCGCAGGCGCCGCAGTTGGCGCCGGGAAGGATTTCTTCCAGCGCTTCGGCGGTTTCGTCCTTTGGCACAGCCATCACGATGGAGGCCACCGCTAGGATCACGCCGGCCAGCAAGCCAATGATCCCAACTATCAAAATGGGGGTAATGATATCCATTGTCTTTTCCTCCGCATTCCAGAGTTGTAATGTCAAAGACCTTTATAGCAGGCGGTCCACCAGCCCGTTAAAGCCCAGGAAGGAGACGGCCACCAGGGAAGCGGCCACCAAGGTGATGGGGAGCCCCTTAAAGGTTTCGGGAATGTCACAGTCCTCCAGACGCTCCCGCACGCCAGCAAACAGCACCATTGCCACCAGAAAGCCCACCCCGGAGCCAAAGGCGTTTACCAAGGACTGCAGGTACCCAAAGGACGGATCCGCCGCACCTTTTTCCAGCACCAGCATGGTCACGCCCAAAACGGCACAGTTTGTGGTGATTAAGGGCAGGTAGATTCCCAAGGAATTATACAGCGGCGGCATGTACTTGTGCAGAATGGTTTCCAGCAGCTGGACCAGCGCCGCGATGACCAAGATAAATACGATAGTCTGCAAATAGTCCAGACCGTTCGGTACCAGCAGATAGGTGTACAAGGGCCAGGTCACTGCTGTAGCGATCACCATGACTACTGTGACGGCGCAGCTCATACCCACTGCGGTGTTCAATTTTTTGGAAACGCCCAAAAACGGGCATATTCCCAGAAATTTATTGAGCACATAATTTTCTGTCAGGATAGCCGCCAGAAAAATGGCGACCAAGCTTTTGATTGTTTGTCCGTCCATTATTCCTCAGCCCCTTTCGCGGTTTCTTTACAGGCTTCCCCTTCAGCAATCTTCGAGCAGGAAGCGGCCAGCGGGCAGTGAGCACAGCCGGTGGATTCCGGCGCTTTTCCCTCGGCGGAAAGCTTTCCCGCCAGCGCCACCAGCATGCCAAACACGAAGAAGCCGCCGGGAGGGAGCAGGAAAATGATGATCGGCTCCATGAAATTTGACAGGATTGGAATGCCGAACACAGTCCCCGCGCCCAGCAACTCCCGGATGATACCCATGCAGAGCATGGCGGCGGTAAAGCCCACCCCCATGCCCAGGCCGTCAATAATTGAGGGCAGAACCTTATTTTTACTGGCAAACATTTCCGCCCGGCCCAAGATGATACAGTTGACCACGATTAGGGGCAGAAATACGCCCAGAGCCGTGTCAAGCGCCGGGGAAAAGGCTTTGATAAACAGCTGCACAATAGTGACGAAGCCGGCGATAATGGTGATGAAAGCGGGAATCCGCACCTTGTTGGGGATCACATTCCGCAGCAGGGAAATAACGGCGTTGGAGCAAACCAGCACAAAGGTGGTGGCCGCACCCATGCCAATGGCATTGGAAGCCGCAGTAGTGACGGCCAGCGTGGCGCAGCATCCCAAAACCAGCCGCAGCACCGGATTTTCCTTGATAATGCCCTTGGTAAATTCATGCCAAAGGCCGGCACCCTTTTTCTCAGCCATCATAATCCCCTCCTCCGGCAATTTGATGATAGTTGTCCACCGCTATATTTACCGCATTGGTCACGGCGGTACTGGTGATAGTGGCCCCCGTCATGGCTTCGATCTGGCCTTCCGACGGCGTTTGGTATTTCACCACTTCAATCGCAGAATCCGGAACAGCCTGTTTGAACTGATCCCGGAATTCCTCTTTTTCGGCGTTGGCCCCCAAGCCGGGGGTTTCCTCGTGGGAAAGGATTACTACGCCGGTGATCTCCCCCTCGGCGGAAATGCCTGTCATGATCTCTACATCGCCACCGTAGCCCTTGGCGGAGGTTTCAAACACATAGCCCGCGATATCGTTTCCGGCCAAGCCCGTGTAGTACTCGCCGATTTCCCCTGCTTCAGCTCGTTCAAAGGTTTCCGCCCCGGGCAGTACGATCTTCCGAGACTCTTCAGCTTTTGCCGCCGCCTGTTCCGCAATCTTGTCCTCTGTCAGCAGGTTGGTACCCGCCAGCGCCGCGGAAACGATCACGCAGATCACAAACAGGATGGCGGTGGGATAGAGGACGTCTTTCACAGAAAGCTTCATGATTTGACCTCCTCCTTTTTCGCTTTAGGCTCCTTCACCGCGCCAAAAGGCCGGGGCTTTATATACCGCTCCAAAAGCGGCGTCATGATATTCATTAAAATAATGGAATAGGACACGCCCTCGGGCAGGGAACCAAATTCCCGGATCAGCATGGTCAGAACGCCGCACCCAATGGCGAAAACGATTCTGGCTTTAAAATATAGAGGGCTGGTGGTATAATCCGTCGCCATAAAGAACGCGCCCAGCATCAAACCGCCGGACAGCAGATCAAACAGCGGGTCGCGGCCGAGCAGGGCGGAGAACACCGCCACCGTAGCAAGATATGTAACCGGTATCACCGGGCTGATCACTTTCCGGAGGATCAGGTACAGCCCGCCAATGATGATCGCCAAGGCGCAAGTCTCGCCCAGGCAGCCGCCGTGGGTGCCCAACAGCAATTGGAGATAGTCCGGCGCACTGTTGGGAGAGTTCACATACATTTGACCGGAAAGCGGCGTGGCAGTGGTCACCGCATCTGCCGTAGCGGAATAGTCGAAAGCTGCAGTCCAATGGGTCATTTTGGCAGGGAAGGAATTCATCAACACGATCCGGGCAGTCAGCGCCGGATTTACAAAGTTCTGGCCTATGCCGCCAAACATCTGCTTGACCACCACAATGGCAATCACGCCGCCAAAGGCCGCAATCAAAGGGCTGATGGTGACGGGCAGGTTCAAGGCCAGCAGCACTCCGGTGACCACGCAGGAGAGATCTCCCACGGTCTGGGGGCGCTTCATGATTCGTCGGCTTAGGTATTCGCTAAGCACACAAGACGCCACGCAGGTGACGATCACCACCATTGCCCGGAAACCGAAGATTACCACGGAAGCAATCATGGCGGGAGTAAGCCCAATGATCACGTCCAGCATCAGGTTTTGCGTTGTCTTTTTCCCATGGAAATGAGGAGAAGACGAAACAATCATTTTATTTTCCATAGCTTCAGGATCCTTTCAGGGAAGAGCGCTGTTAGCCTTTGCTCTTCTGCCCCGCCTTTCTCACGTAATTTTTCCCCAGCCGGATGGCCTGTACCAGCCGTCGGCCTGCCGGGCAGGTAAAAGCGCAGCAGCCGCATTCCATGCAGGTCATGATGTCCAAGCTCTGTAAAGTCTCGATATCCTTTTTTTCCACTGCCTTTTCCAGTTTGGTAGGCATCAGCTCCATTGGACAGGCCGCCACGCACTTGCCGCAGCGGATGCAGGCAGACGGCTCCATCAGCGCCGCCGCAGTTTCGTCAAAGGCCAAAATGGCGTTGTTCTGCTTTAAGATGGGAAGCTCGTCGCTGGTGATGGCCACACCCATCATGGGGCCGCCCATCAAAATTTTTTTCGGCTCCGCCTTGTAGCCGCCGCAGAATTCCATCACGTCTCGGATCGGGGTCCCCACCGGGACAATGACATTTTGGGGATTCCTCACCGCAGGTCCATCGATGGTCACCCGCTTCAGGGTCAGGGGCATACCAGTGCGCATATAACTGGCCAAAAAAGAGATGGACGCGATATTCATCACCAGACAGCCTACGTCGGCGGGAAGTTTTCCCGGCGGCACCCGCCGCCCGGTGCAGGACTGCACCAGCACCTTTTCCGCACCCTGGGGATAGCGGCTTTTCAACTCGAAAACCCGAACCTCGTCCTGGGGATCCATCTCCGGGTTGTCCGCGATTTCCCTCAGCTTTGCGATCACATCTGGCTTGTTATCCTCCACGGCAATCAGCACCCGGTGGACGTTGAGAATCTCTTTGACCTTATACACGCCGTCCAGTACGTTTTTCCCGTTTTCCAAGGCTTCCCGATGGTCCGAGGTCACGTAGGGTTCGCACTCCGCCGCATTGATAATCAGCGTGTCAATAATTTTACCAGGGGGTACATTCAGCTTGACGTGGGCGGGGAAACCCGCACCGCCCAGGCCCACCAGCCCCGACGCCCTGGCCGCTTTTGCCAGCTCTTCCCGGTTGGTGATAGGCGGAGGCGGGACAATGGCGGGATCCCTTTCCATTTTCCCATCGGAGTCGATCACCACGGCGGTGGTCATCTGGCCGCCGGTGAGCATGATCTGGGTAAGCTCCGCCACCGTGCCGGACACAGAAGAATGGACCGGGGCGGAAACGTAAGCTTCAGAATCGCCCACCACCGTGCCTACAAACACGTAATCACCCTTCTGCACTGTAGGGGTACAGGGGGCGCCAATGTGCTGCTGCATAGGCAGAATTACCCTGGCAGGCGGGGGCAGGACAGTAGAGGGAGTATCCCAGGTATTTTTGCAGT
>CAYSQF010000098.1:0-5343 GCA_964433105.1 uncultured Acutalibacter sp. | reverse complement strand
GGTGCGGACCTTTACCGCGTCCATCGCCGGCGCGGAATACAACGTGGCGGTGGGGCTGGCCCGGCTGGGGCATCAGCCCGCTTACTGCACCCGTTTGGGCTTCGATCCGTTGGGAGAGAAAATTTTGAACGGTCTGCGGGAAAACGGTATTTCCACCGACCTGGTGTCCCAGACGGAGGGGGAGCTTACCGGCTTGATGCTGAAAAGCACTACCGAGCGGGGCGACCCGGACATTGCCTATTACCGCAGGGGATCGGCGGCTTCTCGGCTTTCTCCCCACGATGTTGACGCCCTGGATTTATTCGGCTGTGAAAGGCTCCACATCACCGGCATTTTCCCGGCGGTGTCCGACAGCGCCCTCTCCGCCGTGCGGCGGCTGATCGCCCGCGCGACGGCGCTGGATCTTCCCATTTCTTTTGATCCCAATCTGCGTCCTCAGCTTTGGGAAAACGAGAAGAAAATGGTTTCCACCTTGAATTCCCTGGCGCAGGATGCGGAAACCGTACTGCCCGGCTTGAGCGAGGGAAAGATCCTCACCGGGGAAAGAACCCCAGAGGGCGTAGCGGCGTTTTATCACGAAATGGGTGTAAAAAATGTGGTGGTCAAACTGGGAAAGGATGGCGCTTATTTTTCGGAGAAAGGAGGAAAATCCGGCATTTCTCCGGCGTTCCCGGTAGAAAAGATTGTGGATACCGTCGGCGCGGGGGACGGCTTTGCCGCCGGCGTAATCAGCGCTCTGGCCGAAGGGGAGACCCTGGAGGAAGCGGCGTTCCGAGGCAATGTGATGGGTGCGGTGCAAATCGCCCATCAAAGCGATAACGAAGGCCTTCCCACCAGGGAAGAGCTGGGGAGAATCATCTTGAAGGGAACGGCATAAAAATGAGAAAAAGGGAAGATATGGGCGTTGCGGTCCATACTTGTGGCAATCAAATGAAAACTGCCGATTATGAAGCCTTGATGGAAAAAGCGTTAAAAGCTCGGGAAAGCGCTTACTGCCCTTATTCCGGATTTGCCGTGGGGGCGGCCCTGCTCTGCGGGGACGGCACGGTGTATTTGGGCTGTAACATTGAAAATGCGGGATATTCCGCTACCAACTGTGCGGAGCGCACCGCCATTTTCAAGGCTGTCAGCGAGGGACGACGGGCTTTTTCCGCCCTTGCCGTGGCAGGGGGGAAAGCCGGGCAGGGGCCGGCGGAGTTTTGCGCGCCCTGCGGAGTCTGCCGCCAGGTCCTGCGGGAATTCTGCCCGGACGATTTTCCTATTGTGCTGACTGACGGAACCAGCTTGCGGGTTTACACCTTGACAGAGCTGCTCCCCGTTTCCTTTGGACCGGATAATTTAAAATTCTGCTGATTTGAGAAAAAAGCGCTCCCGCCTGCTGAAACAGACGGGAGCCTTTGCGTTGGGAAAGTGAATTTACAAATTTACTACACAATTTCCCCATTTACCATGACTAGAACAGGGATAGACGCCACATCGAAACAGGATCCGTCCATCACGACAATATCTGCGTCCTTGCCCTCTTCCAGAGAGCCAACACGGTCCTGTACGCCGATATGGGCGGCGGGGTTGATGGTAATGGCCTGCAGGGCGGCAAACTCGTCCATGCCGGATTTGACAGCCAGCCCCGCGCACAGGGGAAGGTAACTTTCGGGGATTACCGGGGAATCGGTAATAATGGATACTTTGCAGCCGGCTTTCGCCAAAATCCCCGGCGTGGCAAAGGTTTTATTGCGCAGTTCAAATTTCGTGGCGTGGGTCAGGGAAGGACCGACCGCCATGGGGTAAGGCTCATTTTTGAGCTGATCCACAATGAGATGGCCCTCCGTTACGTGCTCCAGTGTCAGCTTTACGTTAAATTCCTTCGCTATGCGGATGGCGGTAAAAATGTCGTCGGCTCGATGGGCGTGGGCCTTCAGCGGAATTTCGCCCCTGAGAACGGGAATTAGGCTTTCCAGCTTGAAATCAAAGGCAGGCTTTTTTGTGGAATCAGTCTCGGCCTGCTCCTTTTTTTCCATATATTCCCGGGCTTTCATCAGGGTTTCCCGCAGCTTGGAAGCCGTTGCCATCCGGGAAAAATTATTCTTATCTTTGTAACAGCGCTTTGGGTTTTCGCCAAAGGCGCATTTCATGGCGGCCATGGGGTTGACAATCATGTCATCGACCCGGTCCCCCACGGTTTTGATCACGGCAAACTGTCCACCAAGTACATTGGCAGAGCCGGGACCGGTACACACGGTGGTGATGCCGGCGTGGACCGCTTCGGAAAAGGTGGGATCCTGGGGGTAGATGCCATCAATGGCCCGCAGCTGGGGCGTGAGGATATCGGTCATCTCGTTTACATCGTTCCCCTCAAAGCCGATGCCGCTACCGTCCAGGCCAATGTGGCAGTGGGCCTCCACGAAGCCGGGGTAGACGTTTTTTCCGGAAACGTCGATCACGCTGCAGTCGATGGGGACTGCCAGTTTTTTGCCAATCTGGGTGATTTTCCCGTTCTGCACCAGAATGTCGCCTTGCCAGGGCGCGGGGTTCACCGCATCGAAAATGATTCCGTTTTTTAAGCAATACATGATAAAGCGCGTCCTTTCTCTAAAAAATGATGAAACAAACAGAAAAGCGGGAACCGGCGGTCAATTGACCAGGTGGTTTTCCGTCCACTGGAATGCCTTTTCACACACATCCTTAACGCAGCCCTCGTCCAGGGGGGAGCGCAGCTCCACAGTGTGAGCCAGGTCCACAAAGGTTTTGGTACCGCCCATGCGCACGAATTTCATATACTTTTCCCAAGCGGCGTCCCGGTTTTCGTTGGACAGGGCGAAAAATTGCAGGGACATGACCTGCGCCAGACAGTAATCGATGTAGTAGAAGGGAGAACCGTAAATGTGAGTCTGTCGCTGCCAGCCCGCACCCCGGGCGTAGAAGGGGAGATTATCAAAATCCAGATAAGGCCGGTAGCGCTTTTCCAGCCGAAGCCAAGTCTGGTTCCGCTCTTCGGGCGTCATTTCCGGATGGAGATAGACCTCTTCCTGAAAGTGATCCACAAGGCAGCCGTAGGGGATGAAAGTCAAAGCATCCTCCGCGTGGGATAGCTCGTATTTATCCGTGGCAGGGCCGAAGAACAGGTGATGCCAGGGGGCGGTGAGAAATTCCATGCTCATGGAGTGAGTCTCCGCACCGTCCATTGTCGGGCAGCGCAGGGCGTGGAGCGCCACAGTCTGCTGGGCGATGTAATCGGCAAAGGCGTGGCCCGCTTCGTGGGTAAGCACGTCCACATCTCCGGAGGTGCCGTTGAAGTTGGAAAAGATAAAAGGATAGCCGTAATCCTCCAAACTGGTGCAATAACCGCCGGGCGCTTTCCCTTCCTTTGCCAGCACGTCGAACAGGTCGTTTTCAAACATCAGGTGGATAAAGGCGCCGGTGTCGGGGGAAAGTTCCTCATACATCCTTTTCCCGGCGGCCATAATCTCCTCCGGCGTCCCCTGCGGGGCAGCGGAGCCGTCTTTAAAACGCAGGGCGTTGTCGTGGAATTTGAAATCGGGGATTCCAAGGCGTTTTGCCTGCCGCTCCTTGATCTTTACGGTCAGGGGCACCAGATCCTGGACCACCCGGTCCCGGAAAGCGGCAATTTCTTTCGGTCCATAGCAATTGCGCCGGCGGCGGAGCGCGCCCAGCTCCACATAGGTTTCAAATCCCAGCTTTTTTGCCTGTTCGGTGCGGTTTTTCACCAGCTTGTCAAAGAGTTGGTCGAATTCCTCCCGATGTCCGTCAAAGAAGGAGCCTTCCGCTTCCAGCGCGGCCCGGCGGACAGCCCGGTCTGTATGCTCCTTGTAGGGACCCAACTGGGCGATGGTCAGTGTTTTGCCCCGGAAGGGCACCCGGGCGCTGGCGTATAGCTTCTGGTATTCGGTGGTCAGCCGGTTTTCCTCCTGCATTAAAGGGATGATTTCCGGTGTAAAGGATTTCAGATCCATTTCCACGTTTTTGAACAGCAGAGAGCCAAGCTCTTTTTCCAATCCGCTCCGGAAGGGGGAGGAAACTAACGCCCGGTTAAAGGCCTGAATCTGCTCTTCCAGCAGGGGAAGCTGCTCGTCGTTGTAAGCTTCTTCTTCCTCGTAAAACTTATCGCGCGTATCTACGGAGCTGCGGATATAGCAAATGGAAACTTGCGTATATAAGTGGCCGGACAGTGTTTCCATTTCCCGGTAGATTTCGGCCTGTTCCCCCGCGCTGCCGGCAGACTTCAGCCGGCCGGTCAGCTCTGTAAGCTCCCGGGAGACGGCGGAATAGTCGGGCCGGACATAGGGGATGTTAGAAAATTTCATATGCAGCGTCCTTTCTCGGTTTTCTTTGAGTATAGCGCAAACGGGGTGGAAAGGCAAGGCTGCGAATAGCATTTTACTGAAAAAAAGGGTTCGGGGCTGCCCAGTACACGAGGCAGCCCCGAGAGGAAGTAAGGAGTTAAAAATGAGGATGTAATGAAAAAGATTTTGGTCTGCAGTCATTTCTGACTACGTTGCCATCATACCCCGAGAATGTGAAGTTTTCCTGAACATTCGGTGGAGATTCCATTAAAAATTTGTAAACTTCCGAATTCTAACCAGAAACAGTTTCAAAGCTATAAGCAGCTGTTCCCTGTTCCTATTCTGTCAATATCTGATAGATAAAGCCGGCCGGCACCCCCGGTTTTCCCCGGCTTATAATCTTTCCGTGATCCGTTTCGGTAAAAAGCTGACCGGGCCAGATCGTACCGATACTATATTCCCTTTGAAAAGTACAGCCGGATTATGTTCTCACGTTCCCGGTCCGTCGTTTTCATCCCGCATTATCCGGAAACTGCGGGGGCAAGGCTTCTCCTGTACGCGGGTTGGGTGCTTAGGAAGCGGTCAGCAGGAGCCGCCTAGACGGCACAAAGAAGATGGTGCTGCGTTCTGGGAGAATGATGTGTTTTCCCAGTGCTCCCGAATCTATCCTTTGGCACAAGGCGTTATAGTGTATTTATACCGCCAGAGAACTGAAAGAGAATTATGAGAAACAGGTGACGCGGGCGCACTTGTTCCCGGAGATCTCCTTAGACAACCTTGCATAAAGAATGACACTCTTACATTTTGATGTACCCAACAAAGTGTAGCAAATTTTGATATCCCGATGGGTTTCCCCGTCCAGTTCGTACTTCTCTCCGACCTCGATACGCTTGATGAGCCGCAGCAGCGTGGGACGGTCAAGCTCCTCAAGCTGGGCGTAGTCCCGGATCATGCTGCGCCAGTCGTCCGTGGCCTGCTCGTCCTCCTGCGTGGCCTCCAACTGTGCCATGAGCTGCGTCCTCTGCTCCAGCTTGTCCCTGCG
>CAYSQF010000097.1:0-5350 GCA_964433105.1 uncultured Acutalibacter sp. | reverse complement strand
AATTTTCACGTCGCCGCCTTCAGCGTCACTCGGCGTTTTTTGCGTGGAAACGCCAATCTGCGCGCCAGTGGTCAGGCCGCTTGCCGTAATGGTCGCGCCGTCAGCCAGATACACGTTGGCAGCATTGCCACTACCATTGGTGTTGCCGGTAATTCGTACATTGCCGGACAGGTTTAAAGTTGCGCCGCTGCTTACAGAAACAGCGCCGGCATTGCTGTCGCTTATGGTGTTCCCGGTAATAACGATACCGTTCCCAAGGGTCACGCCGTCGGCCGTCACATTAAATACGGTGCCGGAAGTGGTGCTTTTTATTGTAACGGATTCGTCATCGTTCAAATCTCCGTCACTGTCCCCCACTATGGTGACTTTCTTGCTCAAATCGACGGCGCTGGACAGCGTCAAATCGTCCATCACGTGGATGGTGCCGCCGGACTTGACCCACTCCAGGGCCTTTTCCAGCGTTTTAAAGGGGGCGTTGCTTGTGCCGCCGCCGGTGGTGTCGCTGCCGGTGCTGCTCACGTAAACGTTGTCCAGCAGGGCCGTTTTGACCGAGGCCATTGCCACCAGGTTGCCCACGGCGACCGTGGTGTCGTTTGAACTTGTTGTTGCGCCACCCATGGGAGAAACGCCGTGGAAGCCCACGTAAATTTTGTACACGTCATCGGGCACCGTGTAGCTGGCCGTCACTTTGGTCCACTGGGTTCCAGCAGTGATAACGGTACCCGTTTTACTATATGTTTCAGTGTCTTTCTTCGTATAATCACTAGGTTTGTTGGCATCCAAAGTCGTATCGGTGACAGTGACCGTATCGGTTTCCACTTTTGCGTAGCCAGTATCGTTTCCGATTGCACCGGTGCCATTTGTGTCATATTTGTAAAGGTTGATCCCCGTAAGCGCGCCGCTTTTAAAGTTTGCCCGGGTAAGTTGGTAATCATCACCCGCGTCTGGCCCATAGACCGTCGTGTTATCGGTGGCCGCTGCAGGCAGCACGGACAGCAGCATTTTTTGGTCAACGGTAAAATTATTACGCTTGATATACCAGAAGCTGATATACACCGTGCTGCCAGGAAGGACGTCCACCTGCTGGTAAATGGTTTCCGGGTAGGAACCGCTTTTGCCATTCAGCTCCAGAAAATTTCCACTACCTTCCGGCAAACTGCTAATTCCAAAGTTGCCTAATACGCCACTGGTGCTTGTATTTTCAATTTCCAAAGAAGTAAGAGCTGTATCACTGTTACTGATACCTGTCCAGCCGCCCGTGCCGCTGTCGCTAATGTTGAAATCGCCGTTGGTCAGGTTTTCGCGGTAGACCACATCACCAATGGTGTACTCTTCGCCCTTTGCTTTGGTCGTTTCATATGTCCCGCCCGCGTCCGGGCTGGCGGGTTCCGCCGCAAAGGTTGTGGAGACAGAAGTCATCGTATCCGCTGTGGCGGATACGATATCGGGCGCGCCCGATATCGATGTATCTTGCTCTCCCTCCGCCGCCAGCGCCCCGGCCGGCAGCAGGGAAAGAAGCATCGCCGCTACAAGCAGCGCTGAAAGTAGCTTTCTTTTCATAATTAGGGTAACACTCCTTTGTAATTTTAAATTTACTGAAATTGCCTGATCACCTTGGAACAAATGTTTATTCGTGCAGGCCCCAAAAGGCCTTATACAAGTGAATAAATATTTACTCAAATTAAGTCTAACACGCTTTTCCGGAAAATGCAATAGGGCAAAACGGGGTTTGCCGCCCGGGCAGGGAATTTTTATTTTTTTGCGGGCAAAGCCGAAAACTACAAAGTCCGGCCCAACGCGTTGCCGCGCCGGGCCGGACTGATTTTATTTGGCTGCAGCCGTTTACCGATCGGTTTCTTCCGGCTGCTCCGGGGCTTTTTCCTGCGGGGAAGGCTCCGCAGGCTGCACGGGCTGAACGGGTTCCGCAACAGGCGGCTGTGAAGGAGCCGCCGGCTGAGCGGGTGCCGCAGGCGGTACGGAACCTTGAGGGGCCGTCGGCTGACCGTATGCCTGATACCCCTGAACGGGCGCCGCAGGCTGCGCGTACACCGGCTGAACCGGCGGGTACATCAGCATGGTCATTTCCTGGCGCAGACGCTGGAAAATCAAGGCGGCAACAATCCGGAAAACGGCATTGCACAGGGTACCCACAGCGCTCAGCGGATTGAAGAACAGCTCCACCAGGCCGCCAATAATGCTGAAAATGCCAACGATCCAAAGCATGACGATCAGAAAACCGGAAACACGGTTGTTCGGCATACCGGTCAACGAGGCTTTCTTTACCAGGGAAAGCGCCCTGTATAAACTGATTTGGTAGAAAATCATCAGGATAAACACCAGCGCAGCCACAAAAAAGGCCGCCCCAATAATGGCAAAGCCTCTTCCATACAAGGAAGATTCATCCGCTGAACCGATCAACAAAAATATGCCGCTCGCAACAAGCGTCAGAGCAACAATGCACAGCCCAATGATGCCAAGCATGGTAATGACCTTTAAAATGGTCAGCCCGCCAGTGGAAATGTTTCCTGTCTGCCTGTTTCGGCAAGTCGCGTAAAGGAGCCACAGAGCAAGCGTCACCAGCAGGGTTACGATCGACGACGCGATAACGCTCACCACAGAGGTTGTACCCCCGTTGACATACTGCAGCAGCTCAGGATCCATTCCCATGTCGTACAGGAACCTTTGCACATCCACGGCCGCCGCACTGGGATTAAAAGCGATAATGATGGAGAATACAGCGGAAAGCGTATGCAGTAAAACCGCCGCCAGGAACAAGGGCGAAGAACCGATGGACTTGATCACCTGCAAGGTCGGGTTACTGGACAGCAAGCCGCTGGAGCAGGGGCAAATTGTCCCGTCAGGGATTTCTCTGCCGCATTTCGGGCAAATCATAATACATCCTCCTAACATAAATAAAATAACAGAGCCTCAAGTGTACATATATATTACAGGATAATCTGAAAAAATGCAATATGTATTCCATTTCCCGGACGCGGTTTTTCCCTATTTTGATCTACCGGTGGACTTTTTAGCGGAAAGGTGGTATATTATGTAAAATTAAGAGGAGGCGTGCCATGAAACGGAAACTGCGAAAAATATTTACATTGCTTATAGCCGCTGCACTGCTCTGCGCCGGCATGCCAGATATAGCCCAAGCCGCGTCATTCTCGGACGTTCCCCAAAACGCCTGGTATAAGAGTTATGTCTACGACCTCGTAGACAAAGGGGTAATCAGCGGTACAAGCCCTACCAAATTTTCTCCCAACCAAAGCCTGACCCGCGGCGCCTTTGTCACCATGCTGGCAAGGACCGTCCTAACCGATGAGGAAGTGAAAGCCTATAGCTTTCAGGGAGATTTTAAAGACGTAGCCGAAAGCAGCTGGGTCAACCCCTATGTGAACTGGGCCTCGGAAAATGAAGTTGTCGGCGGCTACCAGGATAAAACCTTCCGGCCGGGCCAGCCGGTCAGCCGGCAGGAAATGGCAGTGATGGTGGTAAATTTTGCAAATGCTGTCTGCCGTAATATGCAGGCGGTCAATCAGGCCGTCAGCTTTACGGACCAAAGCTCCATATCGAAATATGCCATTACCAGCGTACAGATCTGCCAGCAGGCGGGGATTATCAGCGGATACAAGAACGGCACCTTTAAACCTAACGGCCTGGCTACCCGGGCGGAAGCGGCTGCTCTTTACTCCAATTTTCTGAAAAACTGTCAGACCGGGAATTATGCCATCACCCGTAAACGAATACTTGGCACGGCAGTCCGGGCGGTGGAGTTTGATTCCGCTGCCTACAGCGCCGATCTGGTCATGGGGCGCGACGTCACGGACGGCAGTGAAGCCCCCGACTCGATGGTCAGCCGCTCCGGCGCCTCCATTGCGGTAAACGGCGCCTTTTTCGATATGGATACTTACCTTCCCGTCGGCACGCTGATCAAGCAGGGACGGATGATCACCCTGGCAGATTGGTTTGCGCCGGAAACCCCGTCCTTCACCGAGGATCCTGCCGGAACCTTTTCCATTCAGAATTTTTCCACCTCTTACACAGCCACTTTGCATAAGGCTGACGGCACTGAGACAACCCTGCAGAAACTGGGCTTCAATACCTGGCCCACCAGTCAAACGGACGCCACCCGTATCCTTTTTACCCGCGACTGGGGCCACGAGCTTTGCTTTACCGCGAAAGACGCAGTGGTGATCGACGAAACCGGCGTAATCACAGCGGTGGTACACGATCAGGATGTGGCGATCCCGGAAAAAGGGTATGTATTGGCCCAGCGTGCCCGGCGCTGGCAGGAAGGGGATTTTTTTGATTCCTGCCAGGTAGGGGAGGTCATAGACATCCAGCGGGTATACACCGGCGCTTCCAGCCAGGACATCACCCTTTCGGTGGCCGCCGGCCCCCGGCTGGTAAAAGGCGGGGAAGCTTACGGCAATACAGATACCTACAAGGCGGAGGGATTCCAGGACCCTAACATTATCAGCTACGCCGCATTGAGAGTGTGCATTGGGATCAAGAAGGACGGGCATATTGTCATTGCCAGCGCTTACACCACCCTGCCCCAGCTGTCAAAGATCATGGTAGCCCTAGGCTGTGAGGAGGCAATGAACCTGGACGGTGGCGGCTCCACCAACCTATATGTAGACGGTCACTGGCTCCGCGGGCCGCAGGACCGGGCACTGAACAACATGCTGATCTTCCGGGAAAAATGATTCCCCCTTCCCTTTCTGAGAGCGGCCCTTTTAGCTGCTCTCTTTTTGCGTAAGAAAGAGCCGAAACGGAGTTGAGCCTTCCCTCCGTTGAGTATCATGTTTTCCGTACCAAAGCGCAATCGAAGTCGCCTTGGCACGTTTCGTTCAAACGAATACATCCCGGATTTTTGCCAAACCCTCTTGTCATTTTGCCAAATCTGATTTATGCTATATGCACAAACCGTTTTGGTTGGTAAAGGAAAACTTATAGGAAGGCGTCATGATGGATTATATGGATTATAAATTATTACAATATAAATTGATCCCAACGATCGGAGAGCTGAATGCGTTTATCCGTTCTAACGGTGATGCTCAAATCGCCGTGTCCGGTTTAAGCGGAAATAGGAAAAAGGAATTGATAAACGGCTTTGATGCTGCCCTCGGAAAATACGCAAAAGTTTTAGAGGAATTTACAGACCGGTTTGATTTTCCGGACGGCTTCTATAAAACGGAGGTCTATGTGCCGGACGACAACGGAAGCCCCTGCCTTGAACTGATTACGCCCAATCAGCATAAATATGGCGGTCAGGAACATTTTGACAACACATCGGATTTTATGATTTTCCTGAACAGGCTGGCTGAGGACGGAATGAATGATA
>CAYSQF010000096.1:0-5416 GCA_964433105.1 uncultured Acutalibacter sp. | reverse complement strand
TAATAGACGTAGGCCTTCATCTCCACCAGGTCCACAATGCCCTTGAAGGTATCCTCGCTGCCGATCGGCAGCTGAATCGGCACCGCGTTGCATTTCAGGCGATCCTTCATCATCTGGACCACGCGGTAGAAATCGGCGCCCATAATGTCCATCTTATTGATATAAGCCATACGGGGGACCTTATATTCCTCCGCCTGGCGCCACACAGTCTCAGACTGAGGTTCTACGCCGCCTTTGGCGCAGAACACGGTAACGGAGCCGTCCAGCACACGCAGGGAGCGCTGGACTTCAACGGTAAAGTCCACGTGTCCGGGAGTGTCAATAATATTGATCCGGTTCTGCCGACCCTTACGGTCAGGCCAGAAGCACGTGGTAGCTGCGGAGGTGATGGTAATGCCGCGCTCCTGCTCTTGAGCCATCCAGTCCATCGTGGCAGCACCCTCGTGGGTTTCACCGATCTTGTAGTTAACGCCCGTATAGAACAAGATCCGTTCCGTAGTAGTAGTTTTACCGGCGTCAATGTGAGCCATGATGCCGATATTTCTGGTTTGTTCCAGTGGTACTTGTCGGGCCATAGAAAAATTGTCCTCCTCTCTCCGGCGTTACCATCTGTAATGGGCAAAGGCACGGTTGGCCTCAGCCATCTTGTGTGTATCCTCACGCTTCTTTGCGGCGCCGCCAGCGCCGTTGACGGCGTCGAGAATCTCAGCGGCCAAACGCTGCTGCATGGTGCGCTCGGAACGCTGTCTCGCGTAGGTGGTAAGCCAGCGAAGGCCCAGAGTCTGCCGCCGCTCGGGACGGACCTCCATAGGTACCTGGTAGGTGGAACCGCCCACACGGCGGGCCTTGACTTCCAGGCTGGGCATTACATTTTCCATAGCCTGCTCGAACACTTCCAGGGGTTCCTTGCCCGTCTTTTCCTGCACGATGCTGAACGCGCCGTACACGATTTTCTGAGCAACGCCCTTTTTGCCGTCCAGCATGATGTTGTTTACCAGCCGGGTAACAAGCTTGGAATGGTACATGGGATCGGGCAAAACGTCACGCTTTGCCACATTGCCTCTTCTTGGCATAATCTTCCCTCCTTCATAAAATGATATCATCGGTACTCGAAGCTTTCGCTCCGCTCGGCCAAACGGCAGTCTGCACGATCCCAGGGGAATCTATACAAAAATGCCTGACACCGCAAAAAACGGCGTTTAGCCATAAAATTTCTTTAGACATTCGGTGGTGGCTAAATTACTTCTTAGCCCCGGCCTTCGGCCGCTTCGCGCCGTACTTAGAACGAGCCTGCATACGCTTGGCAACTCCCTGGGTGTCCAAGGTGCCGCGGATGATGTGATAACGCACGCCGGGCAGGTCACGCACACGGCCGCCGCGGATCATCACCACACTGTGCTCCTGCAGGTTGTGGCTCACACCGGGAATATAAGCGTTGACCTCGATCCCGTTGGAAAGCCGCACTCTGGCAAACTTACGCAGAGCGGAGTTTGGCTTTTTCGGGGTCTTGGTACCCACGGTGGTGCACACGCCGCGCTTCTGGGGAGAATCCTGATCAATCGCGGAACGCTTCTTGGAATTCCAACCCTTCAGCAGCGCAGGGGACTTGCTCTTCTTTTCGGCGATAGAACGGCCATTGCGAATAAGCTGGTTAAAGGTAGGCATATTTTTCTCCTTTCTTTCGTATTCCGCAGCCTAAAAAGGGAGCGGTGATCTATGTTCAGGCGTTCAGCAGACGCTGAACCGCCGTCCCATACTGTTTTAGCTTGGGCCGAAACAAACAGAAACGCGCCCCAGGGCTTCCCGGAGCGCGGTCTAATCCTTGATTTTCCTCTGCAAACGCAAAGAAGTCTTACAGACCGGCTCGGCTTTTTAGTGTACCACGAAACCGGTCAATTTGTCAAGCTTTCCCGAAAAAAACCGACAAAACTTTTTGCCCATCCTTAGAATTGGAGATCCGGCAGGGATGTTTCCACCTCCGGGACGGAAACGGGGACTTCCTCAAAAGCATCTGCAGCTTCCTCTTTTTTCTCTTCCGCTTCCAGGGGCTGGTACTCCGGCTCGATCTCCACCTCGCTATAGCACTTCATGCCAGTGCCGGCGGGAACCAGCTTGCCGATGATCACATTCTCCTTCAAGCCCAGCAAATTGTCCACCTTGCCCTTGATGGCGGCGTCAGTAAGCACGCGGGTGGTTTCCTGGAAGGATGCTGCGGACAGGAAGGAATCGGTGGCAAGAGATGCCTTTGTAATACCCAGTAGGATGGGGGTAAAGGTAGCTTCCCGCAAATCGGTTTCTCCCGCTTCAATCCGGCGGCGGATCTCCTCGTTGGCGGAAAGGACTTCATTTTTATCGGTCAAAGAGCCGAGCAGCAGATCCGTATCACCCGGATCCTCCACCCGGACCTTCCGGAGCATCTGCCGGACGATGATCTCGATGTGCTTATCGTTGATATCCACGCCTTGAGAACGGTAAACCTTCTGCACTTCCTGGATCAGATAGTTCTGAACCTCTTCGGTGCCGCTGATCGCAAGCAGGTCGTGGGGGTTGACAGAACCCTCGGTCAGGCGCTTGCCCCGCTTGATATACTGGCCCTCTTCCACGGAAACACGAGAACCAAAGGGGATCAGGTAAGAACGGGACTCCCCTGTCTCATCATTGGTAACCACGGCATGGCGGTTCTTTTTGATCTCCTCAAAGGTCACCTTGCCGTCGATCTCGTTGATGATTGCCACATGCTTTGGCTTGCGGCCTTCAAACAGCTCGTCAATACGGGGAAGGCCCTGGGTAATATCTTCCTCACTGGCAACACCGCCGGTGTGGAAAGTGCGCATCGTCAACTGTGTGCCGGGTTCGCCAATGGATTGGGCGGCAATAATGCCTACCGCCTCGCCCACCTGAACAGGCTGGCCATTGGCCAGAGAAGCACCGTAGCACTTTTTGCACACGCCATTTTTGGCGCGGCAGTTCAAAACGGAACGGATCTTGATCTTTTCAACGCCCCGGCTCACAATCAACCCAGCGTCGTCATCGGTCATCATCTTGTCCTTAGAAACCAGCACATTGCCGTTTTCATCGCAGAAATCCTCCACCAAGTAACGGCCCACAAGGCGCTCGCGCAAAGGCTCTACGGAAATGTCAAAGACTTCCAGGCCTTCGGTGGTGCCGCAGTCATCCTCACGGATAATGACCTCCTGGGACACATCCACCAAGCGGCGGGTCAAATATCCGGAGTCCGCGGTGCGTAGGGCGGTATCGGTCAAGCCCTTCCGGGCGCCGCGGGAGGACAGGAAGTATTCCAAAATGTTCAAGCCTTCCCGGTAATTTGCCTTGATGGGAATTTCAATGGTCTTACCAGAGGTGTTGGCAATCAGGCCGCGCATGCCCGCCAGCTGACGGATCTGGCCCATGCTGCCGCGGGCGCCGGAATCCGCCATCATATAGATGGGGTTGTACCGATCCAGGCTCTTCTGCAGGGCCGCAGTCACATCGTTGGTGCACTTTTCCCAAATCTTCAAAACCGTGTTGTAACGCTCGGCTTCAGACAACAGGCCTTCGTTGTATTCAGAAGTGACCTCGTCAATCTCAGCGGACGCGGCTTCCAGCAGCTTTGCCTTCTCCGTAGGGATAGTGGCGTCGGCCACAGCCACGGTAATGCCGCTGATGGTAGAATATTTATACCCCTGCGCCTTGATGGCGTCCAGCACCTCGGCGGTTTCCTCAGTGCCGTGGATGCGGATGCACCTTTCAATGATCTCCTTCAGCTTCTTATTGCCTACCAGGAAATCCACTTCAAACTGCAGCGCGCCCTCCGGGGTAGAGCGGTCCACGTAGCCCAGATCCTGCGGGATGGGGTTGTTGAAGATCATCCGGCCCACAGTGGTTTCCACCAGGCCACTGATCTGCCTCCCCTGAAACTCTACAGTACGGCGGACCTTGATCCTGGCTTGCAGGCTGATATATTTGGCGTCATAAGCCATCATGGCTTCGTCCATATCCCGGAATACTTTGCCTTCTCCCTTCTCTCCTTCCTTATCCAGGGTCAGATAATAGGAACCCAGCACCATGTCCTGCGTAGGCACGGTAACAGGCTTGCCGTCCGAAGGCTTGAGCAGGTTGTTGGCGGCCAACATCAGGAACCGGGCCTCAGCCTGGGCTTCGGCGGAAAGCGGTACATGCACAGCCATCTGGTCGCCGTCGAAATCAGCGTTGTATGCGGTACATACCAGAGGATGCAGTTTCATGGCGCGGCCTTCCACCAGCACAGGTTCAAACGCCTGGATACCCAAGCGATGCAGGGTAGGCGCGCGGTTTAGCAGGACAGGGTGATCCTTGATCACCACTTCCAGGGCATCCCAAACCTCGGGCTTCGCCCGCTCTACAGACTTTCTGGCGGCTTTGATGTTGCCCACCGCACCGGTCTCCACCAGGCGCTTCATTACAAAGGGCTTGAACAGCTCCAATGCCATTTCCTTCGGCAGACCGCACTGATACATTTTCAGTTCGGGTCCGACTACGATCACGGAACGGCCGGAATAGTCCACGCGCTTGCCCAGCAGATTCTGGCGGAACCGGCCCTGCTTGCCTTTAAGCATATCAGACAGAGACTTCAACGGGCGGTTGTTGGGACCGGTAACGGGCCTGCCGCGACGGCCGTTGTCGATCAGGGCGTCCACCGCTTCCTGGAGCATCCGCTTTTCGTTGCGCACAATGATATCGGGCGCACCCAATTCCAAAAGCCTTTTCAGGCGGTTGTTCCGGTTGATTACCCGGCGGTACAGGTCGTTCAAATCACTGGTGGCGAACCGTCCGCCGTCCAGCTGAACCATAGGGCGAATATCCGGCGGGATCACCGGCACCGCATTGAGGATCATCCATTCGGGGCGGTTTCCGGAAATGCGGAAGGCCTCTACCACCTCAAGGCGCTTTAAAATGCGCACACGCTTTTGACCGCTGGCGGTTTCCAGTTCTTCCTTCAGCTCCTGGGAAACCTGCTCCACATCGATCTCAGCCAAAAGCTTCTGGATTGCTTCAGCGCCCATGTCGGCTTCAAAGTCGTCCTCATATTTTTCACGCATGTCCCGGTATTCCTTTTCGGTCAGGGTCTGCATTTTTGTCAGCTCACGGACACTGCCGGGATCGGTGACAATATATAGGGCAAAATAGAGCACCTTTTCCAGCACCCGGGGGGACAGATCCAAAATCAGACCCATCCGGGAAGGAATGCCCTTAAAATACCAAATGTGGGAAACAGGAGCGGCCAGTTCGATATGGCCCATGCGCTCCCGGCGCACCTTGGCCCGGGTCACTTCTACGCCGCAACGGTCGCAGATTTTTCCCTTATAGCGGATACGCTTATACTTGCCGCAGTGGCACTCCCAGTCCTTTGTCGGCCCGAAAATGCGCTCGCAGAACA
>CAYSQF010000095.1:0-5491 GCA_964433105.1 uncultured Acutalibacter sp. | reverse complement strand
TTATTCTATTCTACTTTGAGTCATATGCCTTTGTCAAGTGTGAATTTCCATGTTGGCGGTATCAGCATAGCGGACAAGCAGATTCATTGGCGCGTTGTACATCATACGTGTAGGGCTGCGCATCTTTCCAATGGCATCCGGGCCTTTACAAAAAAGTAAAGCCACTGAAGAAAATTGTCTATAATGACTGCATTTGCCTGTTCCCTATACCATGAGCATGATAGGTCAAAAAGTGGAAGAGTTCCATCCTTATGGCGTTTGGCTGGTAAGAGAACGCTGCGCTATAACGAATTGAAGCATTGTGTCTACATAGTATGTGACCCAGTCCCTGCGAGAGTTGGGGGAGTACGGCCTGGTGAAGCACAGGAGGTTTGAAACGGTCCCGCCCGGGTGGAATATTTCCTGACAGAATGGGGCAAGAGCCTTATGCCGATGCTATATGAGCTGTACAACGGGGATGGGGGCAAATCGAATTGGCCAAGTATGCAGAGCCAAGTTCTCATCCCACACAGCGCTGATAAGAGAAGAGAGCCAGGACAGCATAAAAGCTGCCCCGGCTCTCCCTCTATCAAACATTTTTAAAAGCATTTGTGATATGCCGGCGTACCGGTGGCAATATGCCAAAACCGGTCCAAAGCGATCCGGTAAGAATGGCTGAAGCTGTCCTCTTTCGCGTCACCTGTGAAAAAGGAAATGACAACAAACATCAGAGCGAACCCCAAAAGAAATATTAACATCTTGCATTCCCTCCTTTCTTTTGGTATAATTATATCAGCGCAAAATCCGAATAGATAGAATTATATTGCCAATTTTATAGGACAAAATCGTCCAAAGGAGGATTTATGATACTAAATGGAGCCAACTATGCCATGCAGGTAAATGAGCAGGGGAAGCAATTGACAGAGCATGGAGGCCCTCTGTTTCCCATTGCCTGCTTTGAAACGAATGTGGCGGGCAAGCCGGTTGGATGGCACTGGCATGACGACTGGGAGATCATTACTGCCGCAGAAGGGGAAGTGCTGGTTTCTGTCTGTTCGAAAAAATACCGGCTGCTTCCCGGGCAGGGGATTTTTATCCAGTCCGGCGTTCCTCACGGGGTTTCCGGGCAAGGAGATGGCCGTTCTGTACTCCGTTCCGCAGTGTTCCACCCCCGGCTTTTGGGCGGCCTTGACAGCATCTACTGGCAAAAATATATCGAACCGTTGATGAAGAACCCCAATCTGCGCAGCGTTTTTCTGGATGGTTCCGCGCCCTGGCACCGGGATTTTCTGGCCGCAATGGAGTCGGCTTGGCAGGCTGTGGCTGCCGAATCCGACTGCTACGAGTTTGAAGTCCGCGCCGCCCTTTCCCGGGGAATTTCCATTTTGTACAAGCGGTATCCCGCCTTCCAAAGCGGGAGTTCTGAGCGGGAATTACGCGACATGGAACGTATTAAGATTATGCTGCAATATGTGCAGGAACATTATGACGATGAACTGACCATTGCGCAGATCGCGGATTGTGCCGTGATCAGCAAAAGCGAATGTCTGCGCTGTTTCCACAGGACTCTGGGCGTCACGCCTATTCAGTACATCAAGCAGTTCCGCATCCAGCGCGCAGCCGATTTGCTCTTGTCCACCGACAAAAAAGTGGTGGATATCGCCATGAGCTGCGGTTTCAGCGACACCGCTTATTTCATCCGGCAGTTTCGGGAGGTCAAAGGCAGTACGCCAGGGGAATTCCGGAAAGCGGTGAAGCTGGGCACCGGCGGTGCCGCTTAACTCCGGCGATCAGCAGCAGGATCGCCATATTTTTTTGATCGCTGCGCCCACGGATTTCACGGGAATGAGGAACAGATCGGCTGCCATCTCTCCCGCGCCGCCCCCTCCTTCATTGGTCAGGGAGTAGGTCCCGACAATCTCATACTCCGCTTCCCAGAACGGCTCGTAATACTCCCCGTTTGCATCCAGCAGAATCCCTTCCGGCAAATTTGCGACAATACTGTCCGTGTCGCAGCCGTACATGGCGCAGAGCAGCGGCAGGCTCTGACCGATGCCGCCTTTTCTACAGCATAACGCCGGTGGGCATGGATGTAAAGGGGCGGCGACGCCAATCGCTGTTCATTGAAATTCCGCCTCCGTCACGTTCCCGCTCCCTGCTTAAGATATTCAAAGTATAGTATATCCTGGAGAATTTGGAAGATGGAAAAAAGCTTGACCTTTTCTGCCGCGTTAGCTATACTAAAATTCAAGAATCAACGCACGTGTTTGATATGGATTTGAGATGGACAAACTCAATGTTGGTTGCCTGGGGTTCCAGCCAAATTTATTGTAATTAGGAAAGGAAGAAATCGTATATGCCAATAGTGAAAGATCGTGCCTGGAAGGAATTGAAAGCTCTTTCCTATGAGCGTGTCAGCGGAACGGAAGGGGAAAAGCGAGCAGCCGAGGAATTGAAGTCTGTCTGCGAGGAATTAGGTGTACAGGTGCAGACTGAACCTTTTGAGATCGATCAAGCTGAGATCCATACGGCTACCCTCACCGTGCTGGGGGAAAACGGCCGCGAGTATACCGCCTATGGCATTAATCACTCCGGCTGTACGCCTGAGGAAGGAATCACCGCCCCCGTACAATATATTGGAGCCGGCGATTTGGATGCCGACCTTCTCAATGTTCAGGGGAAAATTGTTCTGTGTACCGGTCTGATGCTGCCTAAGTTGATCAGAAAACTGAAAGAGAAGGGCGCCATAGGCTTTATCAATACTCATGGCGGGTTTTGTGATGACGAAGTAATAACCAACGGTCCCCGGGTGAGAAATATGCTTCCCCGCGAAGCTAATGTGGAGTTCCCCGGTGTGAGCATCCACCTTCGGGATGCGGAGGATCTCATCAAAAACCACGCGGGTGCTAAAGTCTGCCTAAAGTTGGATCAAATTTCCGGTGCCGGTTCCTCTCAAAACGTGGTAGCTACCATTCCGGGCACCAAATATCCTGAAGAAACGATCGTGATTTCCGCCCACTATGACACGGTAATCCATTCCAAGGGCAGTTGGGACAACGGCAGCGGATGTGTGGTGCTGCTGGAACTGATGCGTCACTTTGCGGAGAATCCCCCAGAGCGTACCTTACGGTTTTTGTGGTGCGGCTGTGAAGAGATCGGACTGGTAGGTTCCCGCAAATATTGTGAACAGCATAAGGATGACTTGGAAAAGGTCATCTATAATATCAATATCGACATGGTGGGCGTGACCTTGGGCCGCGTACTGTTCTGCTGCAGCGGCGATGAGTGCGTGCTCCACGGCCTGGAGAACTTTGCGAAAATGAAGGGCTTCCCCATCAAGAGCGAGTTGGGTACTTATAGCAGTGATTCTACCAGCTTTGCCGCAGCTGGCGTACCGGCGTCCTCGTTCGGCCAGGAAAGCGTCCGCGGCGGTGCGGAAATCCACAATTACCGCGATACCATGGAGCATATGGATCCCGAAAGCCTGATTCAGGCCATTGAATTCATTCTGGATTATGTCTCTCAGATTGTTAACGCGGCGGTCAATCTCATTCCGCGCACCTTTGCCCTCAAGGTACAGGAAGCTTTAGAGGAAGGCAAAAAGAGGAGGGCGGAGATGAGTGGAAAGGGGCCCGAGGAGAACGAGGATAAGAGCGGAAAAGAGGACAAAGAGAAAAAGTAAAAGCGGCTGACATAAGGAAAATTTTAAGAAAAGGGGCGGATAAGAATGACTTTTGAGGAAATGAAACGTAAGTATGCTTACACTCTGGCAAGAGTAGGACTCAATGTTCAAAAAGGGCAGACCGTTCTTGTCGAGGCTGCCATTGAAGGCGCTTCCTTTACTCCAATCTTCGCGGAAGAGTGCTATAAGCTTGGTGCAGACAATGTTGTGGTACATTACCTTGATCTTCCCAATATGAAAGTTGCGGCAAATTACCGCAGCGATAAGGAAATCCGCAAGGTGGAAGACTGGGAATATGCCATGCATGAATCCTATCTTAAAGACGGCGCGTGCTACGTCCGCCTTGAAGGCGTGAATCCCAAGCTGATGGAGGACGTGAGTGAGAAGAGCTCCAACGCCATTTTCGCTCATGTTGATGCCGTGAGAAACATTATGCGCAAAGCAAGTCGCGAAAAGCATTGCCAATGGCTAATCGCCATGGTGCCCACAAAGGAGTGGGCAGCCTATATACTTAAAAATGTTCCTGAGGGCAATGCCGAGGATGAATTGTGGAGAATCCTCTTCAAGCTCTGTTATATTGACGAAACGAATGATGTCGTGAAAGTTTGGGAAGAGAAGAACGCAAGAAAAGCTGAGCGGGCTAATGCCATTGACGCTCTGCACCTTACCCAACTGCACTACACCGCTTCGAACGGCACAGACCTTATAGTAAAATTGACGCCTTTCTCAAAATTTGGTATGGGCGGCTTTGAGCTGCCAAAGGACTATGTGCCCTTTAACCCCAACATTCCCACCGAAGAGGTTTGCACTACTCCCGAGAAGTTTGGCACCGAGGGCGTTGTATATGCGTCTCGCCCTCTTGTCCTGGGCGGCAAAAAGATCGACCATTTTGGATTCCGTTTTGAAAAGGGTAAGGTCGTGGAGGTCCTCGCGGACGAAGGCAAGGAAATGCTGGAAGCCCTTGTGCGTTCGGACGAAAATGCGGGCTATCTGGGCGAAGCCGCTCTGGTGGAGTACCATTCTCCCATCAGCCTTTCAAATATCGTTTACTATACCACCCTTATTGATGAAAACGCCAGTTGTCATTTGGCTTTGGGAAGGGGCTTCGGCAGTACGCCGGAAAACAGCGGGTATACGTTTAACGATTCCGTTATCCACATTGATTTTATGATTGGCACTCCCGATATGCACATCGTGGGCACCACAGAGGACGGAAAGGATATAGACGTGTTTTTAAACGGTGATTTTGCATTTTAGCATAACCGCGGTAATACCCGGAGAATGTTTATGGAGCGAAAGGAACTGCCGGTGAATTTTTTCAAAATGCTCCAGCTTTCTCTATAGGATAAAAATCCGCGGCCGAGCGGATGATTTCAAACTTTCCAAGTAAGCCGTTTGACCTGCGTCCAAAATGAGAAATTTCTATTTGAAAGCAGACGAAACGAATATTTGGTATGTTGAAAACCGGCAAAGTGATGAAAGAAACCGTAGAGCGTGGTATGTCATTGCCATGTTTTTCTGGTTAGCACTCTAATATAAGGAGCGCTAATTTTTACAAATTATTCATATCAGAATTAAATATAATTCACAACCGGGGCATACAATCAAAGCGAGAAAAGAAAAGAAGGTGAATCCGATGGATCAGCTTGAAGCGGCAACAGTGACATTAACGATGGAAGGATGTAAAGTCCAATGGACTGCTGAAACCGATTCCCGGTCTACCCCATCGGCATAGAGCTAAAAAGGGCGGACATAATAAAATACGTTGATTATGGAGGTATTTATTATGTTTGAGCTTAGACCTTATCGCAAACATCAGAATGAAATTGC
>CAYSQF010000094.1:0-5628 GCA_964433105.1 uncultured Acutalibacter sp. | reverse complement strand
CGATACCCATTTCGCAAAAACCTGGCTGCTGGATCCCAACGCTCCGCAAATTGAGAAGCCGGAAGGGATTCAGGATATCCACGGGAAACTGTTGAAAGCATTCAATATTTAGGAGGAGTGGGACTGTGTCTACAATTCAGCTAACAGAAGAAAAAAGGTCCCGCGTTACCAGCTTTCCCGAGCATGGACCCGTGGACGAAAATGGCAGGGAGATCCTGTTGTCCGTTAAAAATATCGATATTACCTTTGGTAAGGGCGAAAATGCCGTAAAAGCCGTTCAGAACGCTTCTTTCGACATCTACAAAGGGGAGACTTTCTCCTTGGTTGGAGAATCCGGTTCCGGTAAAACGACCATCGGTCGTGCGGTCATTCGTGTTAATCCCTTGGCTGCTGGTGAAATTTTGTACAAGGGAGTTCCCATTTCCGGTAAAATTCCGCATGCGTTAGACCGGAAGGTCATCCGGAATATTCAGATGGTGTTCCAGGATCCGGCTGCTTCCCTGAATGAACGTGCTACGGTAGACTATATCATCTCGGAGGGCCTGTACAATTTTCATCTTTACGAGAACGAAGCGGATCGTCAGCGCAAAGTGGAGGAAATGATCAATGAGGTTGGCCTGCTTCCCGAGCATTTGACCCGTTACCCTCATGAGTTTTCCGGTGGACAGCGGCAAAGGATCGGTATTGCCCGGGCGATGGTCATGGAGCCGGAGTTGGTGGTTGCGGACGAACCAATTTCCGCATTGGACGTTTCCATCCGCGCTCAGGTCTTGAACCTGATGAAAAAGTTCCAGCGTGAGAAAAATCTGACATACCTGTTTATTGCGCACGACCTTTCCGTGGTGCGGTTTATTTCCGACCGCATTGGCGTTATTTACAAAGGCAGGATCGTAGAAATTGCGGAGGCTGAGGAGCTGTTCAATTTCCCGCTTCATCCCTATACGCATTCGCTGATTTCCGCCATCCCAATTCCGGATCCCAAGTTGGAAAAAAATAAGGTGCTATATACTTATGACCCTTCTATTCACGATTACAGCGAGGATCAGCCGGAGTTGGTCAATATCGGTTACGATCATTTCGTTTACGGAAATGAGAAGGAGATTGAGAATTATAAGGCTATTCGCGCAAAGGGAGAGCCGATTAAATCTGTCACAATACTCGATCCGGATGCTATGGAACAGACAACTGTGGAAGAGTCGGCGGTTTCTTCGGATAGTATTGAAGTTGCGCCGATTCATGACACAGGCGGTCTTTGGTACGCAATATTATCCTTTTTGCTGCCAGTGCTGGGCCTGATTGCCACGTTGGTATTTAAGCACTATAAGCATTTTAGAAATTCAAAGATGTGCAAAAAGGGAACCATCGCCGGATTTGTGGTGCTGGGCGTGCTTTTAGCTATTTTCCTGCTTTTGCTGCTTCTGGTAACGATTTAACAGTAAAAGGAAAACCAAGCGACAATACCGCTTGGTTTTTCCTTATCATCAATTTCGTTTGGAGGATTTTTTAGCTTGGGACGGACTAGAAAAAGCAATCGAGAGCCTGCACATCCAAAGCCGGTAGAGAAGGTTGAGCTTTCAGAAAAGCATGTAAAGCTCCGGTTTGTGCTGGTAATTCTATTGGCGCTTATTGGCGCCACCGGTATAGGGTTTGGTGTATCATCCCTTTTTGGAACGGACTCTGGATGGCAGGAAATAGAAGCAAAATCGCAGGAATTGAATTGCAGCGATGATTTTATTTTCCTGTATTACCTGGGGGACAGCGGTACTTCCGCTTCTGCGGAAAACAGGGCTTTAACGCTGGCTTATTCTGAAGCCGTTGGGGAAGCCTACCGCCTTTTCACCAATGATGTCGATTTTGACGGTGTGTACAATGTCCGGTATATCAATCAGCATCCCAATCAGGAAATTCAGGTTGAGGAAGCGCTGTATCAGGCCTTTTCCAAACTGGAAAAATACGGTGACCGCCATTTGTACTTGGCGCCTGTTTACATGCAGTACGATGATATTTTTTCTTCCAACGATGATACGGAAGCAATGTATTACGACCCTTACCGCAACGGGGAAGTAGCTGCTGAATACGCCGACATTGCCGCTTACGCCCGGGACAGCGCTTCTGTAAATCTTGATCTCCTGGGAGACAATAAAGTCCGGCTGACGGTGTCCGCGGAGTACCTTTCTTACGCGGAAGAAAATGCCATTACCAGCTTTATTGATTTTTTCTGGATGAAAAATGCTTTTATTGCGGACTATCTGGCGGAGGCAATGATTGCCGAAGGATATACTCATGGATGCCTGTCCAGTTATGATGGTTTTATCCGCAATTTGGACGACAGCAGTTTCAAATATTCTGTCAATTTGTATGACCGGCAGGATGGGACAGTGTACCCTGCGGCGCTGCTAAATTATGCGGGGCCGATGAGCATGGTGTATCTGCGCAATTACGGGATTAACTCCCGGGACAAAGAGAATTACTATGAATTGCAGGATGGGTCAATCCGCACGCCGTATCTTGACATGAATGATGGCTTGTGCAAAAGCTCCCGCAGTGATTTGTTGTGTTATGGTGAGCAGGTCGACTGTGCCGATGTGCTTTTGCAGATGGCCCCAATCTACATTGCCGATTCTTTTCAGGCGGAGCAGGTAGCCTTGCTGAAAAATGTCGGTATCTTTACCGTTTATTGTGATAATGGAATGATCCTTTATAACGACCCTTCCGCCGCTTTTTCAAACCTTTATCAGGACGAGCTAATCAGCTACCAGCTAAAACTGGTGGAGTGAAAAACGCTTTTCTTTTGGAAAGCCCACAAAAAATTATGTGTTGAATCAAAACTGTTTCCGATAAATTATTCTTCATATCCATTTGCGCTCCTGCATATCCATATGATATGACGCGTGCCAGGCATAACGCAAGGAGGATGATGGAATGGAGCTTCACGGCGTAAGCTGGCGGGAAGCCGTTGAAAAGCTGGAAACTGACAGCGAACGCGGCCTTTCCGGAGAGGAAGTCCGGAAACGGCAGATCAAATACGGTAAAAATGAGATCCAGGAGACGAAACGGCAAAATCTGCTGGTTCGCTTTCTCAGCCAATTTAAGGATTTCATGGTGCTGATTCTTTTGGCGTCTGCAGCGGTTTCCTTCTTGGTTTCCCGGATGCGCGGGGACGGCGAATTTGTGGATTTCATCATCATTTTGGCCATTGTGGTATGCAATGCCATGATCGGTATGATACAGGAGCTGAAGGCCGATAAGGCCATTGAAGCTTTGAAAAGGCTTTCTTCGCCCCATGCCCGGGTTCTGCGGGATGGCAGGAAAGAAACAGTGGAAAGCCGGGAGCTTGTCCCCGGTGATGTGGTAGTTTTAAAAGCCGGCGATTTAGTGCCTGCGGATATCCGGCTGATTAAAAGCGTGGAACTCCGGGCGGAGGAATCGGCGTTGACCGGGGAATCCATCCCTGCGGAGAAAGATGCCAACGCTATTTGTGGGGAAGAAGCAGCCCTTGCGGAACGCAGGAACGTGGTTTTCGCGTCCTCCGGCATCGCGTCCGGTGCCGGCGTAGGCGTTGTGGAGGCCACTGGTATGGATACCAGCATGGGGCAGATCGCCAAGATGCTGGAACGAGAAAAAGCTCCCCAGACTCCTCTCCAGCAAAAGCTGAAGCAGACCGGCAAGATTTTGGGCGTGGGCGTGGTGGTTATCTGCACTGTGATTTTCCTTTTAGGCCTGCTCCAAAAAACAGAACCACTGGAAATGTTCATGATTGCCATCAGCCTGGGGGTGGCGGCCATCCCGGAAGGCCTTACCGCCGTGGTCACTATCGTGCTGGCTATGGGGATTAAGCGCATGGCGCAAAAGCGCGCTATTGTCCGGCACATGCCAGCGGTGGAAACTCTTGGGAGCACTCAGGTAATCTGTTCGGATAAAACCGGGACCTTGACTCAAAATAAAATGGCGGTCACGGCCTTTTCCGGCGCTTACGGCAATGAAAGGCTGGACGGCACGATGGCGCAGTTTTCCCTGGAGCTCGCCACGCTTTGCAACAACTCCGAAGACAAAAATGGGAAGATTACAGGCGATCCGACGGAAACCGCCTTTCTCCGTGCCTGTCACAGTTCAAAACCGGCTCTTGAGCAGCAGTTTCCGAGGGTAGGAGAGATTCCTTTCACCTCCGCCAGGAAAATGATGACCACCGCCCATCGGGTTGAAAACGGGTATCGGGTAATTTCCAAAGGGGCGCCGGATGTGTTGATCGCCCATTGCTCCCATGTGCGCAGGGGCAGTGAGGTGGTATCTCTCAGTGGTTCCATGAGGGCAAAGCTTCTGTCGGACAACAGCCGACTGGCCGAACAGGCGCTGCGGGTGCTGGCGGTTGCTTACCGGGATCTTCCCGCCCTTCCTGGGGACGACCGGGAAACCGAAAGCAATTTGATCTTTTGCGGCTTGATCGGGATGGAGGACCCGCCGCGCCGTGGGGTCAAATCCGCTGTAGCTCAATGTAAGAGGGCGGGGATTATCCCTGTTATGATTACCGGCGATCATGCCCAAACGGCCCTGGCTGTGGCAAAGCGGATCGGAATTACGGATGAGGACAGCGGAGTAATGACTGGTGCCGAGCTGGATCGGCTCAGCGAAGGGGAACTGAGCCAGAAGATTTTTCAATACCGGGTGTTTGCCCGTGTTTCCCCTGAACATAAAGTGAAAATTGTAAAAGCATTTCAGCGCAGGGACATGGTAGTGGCAATGACCGGGGACGGTGTTAACGACGCCCCCGCGTTGAAATGCGCCGATATTGGCTGCGCCATGGGGAAGAATGGCACCGAGGTGGCAAAGTCAGCGGCGGATATGGTGCTGACGGATGATGATTTTTCCACCATCGTAGCTGCCGTGCGGGAAGGCCGGGGAATTTACAGGAATATCCGCAAGACCATCCATTTTCTGCTTTCCTGCAATATTGGGGAAATTTTAGTGGTGTTCGTGGCGTTTCTGCTACGCGTGCCCGCCCCTTTGCTGGCCATTCAGCTCCTCTGGGTCAATCTGGTGACCGATTCCCTGCCGGCTCTGGCTTTGGGTGCCGATCCCATTCAGCAGGATGTCATGGATGAACCCCCTCATAAAAAGGAGGAGGGGATTTTCTCAGGCGGTATGGGGTTTTCCGTAGCGGTAGAGGGCTGTTTGGTCGGCGCGCTGGCGCTTTTGGCCTATACGCTGGGCCGCGTTTTTTTTGACACGGATCCTGCCCAGCCCTGGATCGGCAGGACTATGGGATTTACGGTGCTCAGCCTGTCCCAGTTGGTCCACAGCTTTAATATGCGCTCGGAGCATTCGGTGTTAAAGCTTGGGATTTTTTCCAATAAAAAACTGGTGGGAGCCTGCATCCTGTGCGCGGCATTGATGCTGAGCGTAGTGCTGATCCCGGCTCTGTCCGCCGTTTTTAAGACCGCCGCCCTTACTGGGTTGCAGTGGCTTATTGTTTTGGTGTTGTCCATGTTCCCGCTGATCGCGGTGGAGGGGGAAAAGCTACTGCTAGAGCGTATTTCCAAAAAGAAAAAATAAAATGAAATAGCGCTTCCGGAAAATTGATATGATCCTCCCAAAGTAGACTACGGAAATATCCAAAATCCACTTTGGGAG
>CAYSQF010000093.1:0-5817 GCA_964433105.1 uncultured Acutalibacter sp. | reverse complement strand
ACAGCTCTGATGCGCTGGAATCCAATATAGGAAACATACAGAAGAAACAAACATTGTATTTCTTCACGCCATTAAAAAACTGAGGTATAGCTCTTATTGGATGAAAACGTCAGCCTGCTGCGGAACAGAAATGTCGGATTTCTTCTATCCGACAAGTACTCCCTGACCAGGAAATTAGCCTGGAAAACGACAGGTGTAGGCAATGCGGGCAGGCAAACCCGTGGAAAAGGACGTATTTCAGGCGCTATGTACTGCAGAGGAAAAGAGATGTCAAACTGCTATCCAATGGAAAATTGCAAAAACTGACAAAGCTTTCAGATTCGGCAGGCCTTTTATGAAATTAACGTTTCTGACGGGGAAACTTCATATTTTGATGCGTTTTGCGAAAACACCGCCAATTAATAAGAGGTGTGTTACGACTCCTTCTATGTAAAAGTGAATGGGAAAGTGATTGTAAGCAGTTATCCCAGCCAAAGCTGCAACGGTATTTTGAAGCTGGGGAGCTTTGAACAGGAATACGAAAAACTCCCGGTTTTATGGCCGGGAGCCTGACAGATCATAAATTATGCTATTGCCTTTTGGATTGCTTGGTAAACAGTGTCATAGTCGGCTTCTGTTACCAACAGAGAGATTTCCACTTCAGAAGTGGTAATCAGCCGAATGTCCGCATCGGTATCCTTTAAGGCGTTAAACAGCTTTGCCGCAATACCGGGCGTGTTCCGCATCACTGGATCATAAACGGAAATTTTATGGTTGACGCTGCTGACGATTACATTGATATCAGTTTCCTTTTTCAAATCGGAAACAAAGGAAAGGATATCAATCAAATCATTGTCCGAAATCGTAAAGGAAAGACCGGTGTAAGCGCCGTGTGTAGGGGCCATCGAGATCATGTCAATATTAATGCGGTACTTGGAGATTGCATTAAAGATTTTCGCAATAGAGTTCGTATTAGCAGGAAATCCCTGCAAGGTTACCAAAGTAATATTGTCCGTCGTGCTGATGACCGTGGTCTCGCTCATTAGTAAACCGCCTTTCTGTTCCGTCGTTTCAAACAAGGTCAGACATATCATATAATCCCGATTTTTTCCCTTTCATAAAAACTGCGGCGTTGACCGCTCCGGATGCAAAAAGCTCCTTTGATTGAGCGGAGTGGGACAACGTGAGCACCTCGTGCTGCCCGGCAAAAATGACCCGATGTTCGCCCACAATGGTGCCCCCTCGGATGGAGTGTAGGCCAATTTCTCCTTTTTCCCGCTTTTTCCGTTGGGAATGACGGTCATAGGTATATTTCAATCCACCGCGAACCTCGCTGATTGCATTGGCCAGCATGAGCGCCGTGCCGCTGGGCGCATCAATTTTTTGATTATGGTGTATTTCCACCACTTCTACATCAAATGAATCCCCTAGGACAGCTTCCGCTTTTTTGGCCAATTCAACCAGCAGATTGACACCCAAAGACATATTGCGGGAATAAAACAGGGGGAGAGACTGCGCCGCTTCTTTAATGGCGTTCTCTTGCTCTTTGCTATAGCCGGTGGTGCATAAGATTGCCGCAAGCCCCGGGTTTTTCCGGCAATACTCCAAGATAGGCTCCAGCGCTGAGGGATGGGAAAAGTCAATCAACACTTCCGCGTGTTCCCGTACCTGATCGAAGGAAGTATATACTGGAAAATCTTTTTGAACACTGCCGGAAATGTCAACGCCAGCAACGATGCGACAATCGTCACAATCAGCAACCGCCGCTTGGACGGCCATGCCCATTTTTCCACCGCATCCACATAAAACGATATCCACCACCATGCTATAAAGTTCCTTTCCTTTTCACTTCTGCAAATCTAAATCAAATTATACGAGGAAATGGCGCTTTAACAGAGCTGTCAGCGCATCCTTACCAACATCGGTCATTGTAGTTAAGGGCATTCTGCAGTGATTTGTAGAAATCACGTGCATTTGATATAAAGCTTCTTTAATGGGGATTGGGTTTACATCCATAAAGAAACCGTCCATGAGATCCAAATATTCCAGATTGAGTTTCCGGGCGGTTTCTAAATCATCAGAGAGCATGGCTTTAGCCAAATTGTGCATCTGGTGGGGAAGGGCGTTGGAAAACACAGAAATAACGCCTTTGCCGCCCAGCGCCATGATCGGCAATGTCTGATTGTCCTCTCCGGAATAAATGGTCAGATCGTTGCCGCACAGAGCAAGAGTACGAGCCACGGATACCGTATCGCCGTTTGCCTCTTTTACAGCCACGATGTAAGGGCTTTTAGCAAGAGCCGCGTAAGTGGCAGGCTGAATATTGCATCCGGTGCGGCTTGGGACATTGTATAAAATGCAGGGAAGCTTTACGCTGTCCGCAATATATGAAAAACTTTCTTGCAGGCCCTTTTGAGAAGTTTTATTGTAGTAGGGCGTGACAAGCAAAAGGCCATCTGCCCCCAGTTTTTTTGCCTCCAAGGAAAGCTCCACACAGAATTTCGTATCGTTGCTTCCGGTTCCTGCAATAATAGGTACCCGCCCTTTGGCTTTCTCAATGATAAAACCGATGGTTTGTAAGTGTTCCTCTGCGGTCATAGTGGCAGCTTCGCCGGTAGTGCCACATGCAATAATGGCATCGATACCATTTTCAATTTGGAATTCAACCAGCTTTTCCAATTCGTCCCAGGCAATATTGCCATCCTTATCAAAGGGAGTGATAAGTGCGGTGCCCGCACCAGTAAAAAGCACATCCTTCATACTGCCGCCTCCAAAATAAAATCAGTCGAGATAACCCAGTTTGCAAAGAAGTTCTGCCATCAATACACCGCCGCCAGCCGCACCCCGCAGGGTATTGTGGGACAGGCAGACCAGTTTGTAATCGTATTGAGAATCGGGGCGCAGCCGCCCGATAGAGACAGCCATGCCGTTTTCCAAATCCCGATCCAGCCTGGGCTGGGGACGGTCGTTTTCCTCAAAGTAATACAGGAAATGCTTAGGAGCGCTGGGAAGCTCCAAATCTGCCACAGGGCTTTTGAATTCCCTCCAGCGCCGGATAATCTCCTCCTGCCCAGTTTTTTGCTCCAGGGAGAAAAAAACCGCTGCCAAATGGCCGTCGGAAACCGGAACACGCAAACATTGAGAAGTGATGGAAGGCTTTATCGCGTTGACAATGACACCGTTTTCAACATGGCCCCAGATTTTCATTGGCTCCTGCTCCGACTTTTCTTCCTCACCGCCGATATAAGGGATCACATTGTCGATGATCTCCGGCATGGTTTCAAAGGTTTTGCTGGCGCCGGAAATGGCCTGATAAGTGCAGGCCAGCACCTTTGTAAGGCCTAGGTCCCTCAGCGGTTGGAGCGCGGCCACATAGCTTACCAAAGAGCAGTTGGACTTTACGGCAATAAAGCCGCGCTTGGTGCCAAGCCGTTTCCGTTGGTGCTCGATGACCGATGCGTGCTCGGCGTTGATTTCCGGGATGATCATGGGAACATCCGGCGTACCCCTGTGCTGCTTATTGTTGGAGATCACAGGACATTCCCGCTTGGCATAGGCTTCTTCCAGCACCATGATGTCCTCACTTTTCATGTTTACAGCGCAAAAAACAAAATCCACCAGGGAAACCACTTTGTCAATTTCCTTTTCCGCATCCAAAACTGGCATTCCTGCCAAAGAGGCGGGGAGGGGGAAAGTCATCATCCAGCGGCCCTTTACTGCCTCACCATAGGTTTTCCCGGCGGACCGGGGACTAGCCGCCAGGGCGGTCACTTTAAACCAAGGATGGTTTTCCAAAAGAAGCGCAAAACGCTGTCCCACCATTCCTGTGCATCCGATGATTCCTACACGATACTGCTTCATATTTTAATGTCCTTTCCAAAATTTGCTGTGTAAAAAGAAAACAGACAAAAAGCTGTTGAAAACTGTCGGCCAACCTTCTATAATAGAAACGGCGCTCTATTATAAAAATTAGTTGTACGGATTACGTTTTAATCATACCTTAGTTTTGGCTCCTTGTCAATTTTTCCACTGTATATTGTATGATTTTTTTACCAGAAGGTGACTGACCCCACCTGCTGAGAAAGGAATTGGTTCCTCTATGGAAAACACTTTGAAAACCAGCGATTTCAATTTTGACCTCCCGGAAGAGCTGATCGCCCAAACTCCCGTGGAGCCGCGGGACGCTTCCCGGCTGATGACGCTGGACAAGCGTACCGGAGAGATCGGACACCACCACTTTTGGGAGATCGCCGATCTGCTGAAACCAGAGGACTGTTTGATTTTGAATGACTCCCGCGTGCTGCCGGCCCGCATTTACGGGGTTAAGGACGGAACGGGCGCCAATGTGGAGTTCCTTTTATTGAAAAATATGGGAAACGATGTTTGGGAAACCTTGGCAAAGCCGGCCAAACGGGCAAAACGAGGAACGTGGTTTACCTTTGGCGATGGCCAGTTGCGTTGTGAGGTCGTGGAAGTTTTGGAGGATGGCGGGCGCCGGGTGCGTTTCGAGTATGACGGCGTTTTTTTTCATCTGCTGGATCAAATCGGCCAAATGCCGCTGCCCCCCTACATTAAGGAAGAGCTGAAAGACCAAGAACGCTATCAAACGGTGTATTCCCGGGAAATCGGTTCCGCCGCCGCACCTACCGCCGGCCTGCACTTTACACCAGATCTGCTGGAGAAAATACAAGCCAAAGGGATAAAGCTGGGGTTTGTCACCCTGCACGTAGGACTTGGAACCTTTCGACCTGTCAGTGTGGAACGGATTACGGACCATAAAATGCATGCTGAGCATTACTATATGCCCCAAGCAACGGCAAACTTGATTAACGATACGAAGCAAAGAGGCGGACGGGTCGTGGCGGTAGGTACCACCAGCTGTCGGACTATTGAATCCGTAGCGCGGAGGGAAGGGGGCTTTCAGGAAAGTCAGGGCTGGACCGACATTTTCATTTATCCCGGTTATGAATTTAAGGGGGTGGACGCCCTGATTACCAATTTCCATCTGCCGGAAAGCACTTTAATCATGCTGGTTTCCGCATTGGCGGGACGGGAAAATACTCTGACCGCGTACCGGGAAGCAGTTCGTGAAAGGTATAGATTTTTCAGTTTTGGCGATGCGATGCTCATAGTATAAAGGATGCCTGTTTTGAGCCAAAAGCCGAAAAATACCGTCATTTCAAGTAATTTTAACCCTCTCCGAAATGCCTCTGGCGGGTGAAAATCTGGTGAAACCGGACATCCTTACTTGATTTTTGCACCCGATGTTTATTAAATTCGACAACTTTTTTATGCAGAAATTTTGAATATGTGCGCATAAATGCCCTGGATTTGATTTGAACCCAGGGCTATATTTTATGCCTTATAGACGAATTTGTGTGTCATGCTGTTTTTTGAAAGAGATGGATACGACCTTAAAGTTCTCGGAAACCTCTCGACAACATAAGTGACATCCTGTATAGTAAAGTTAGGATAAATCCTATATAAGTTTCAAAGTTAATAATTCCGATATCAGCAGGCTATGAGATGCCCGTGATACAATAGCTGTAGGACAGCAGGGTCGATACATTTTCTGTGCAAAACAACCGTGACGGTGCTAAAATACTCTTAGAGAGAATTGTCTCGGCGTTGGACAAGCTTCAGCTTGGTGAAGTCACCATTGGCATGGAGACACATCTATCTATGGCGATGGCCTTGTCTGTACTCTCAGAGAAGATGGCTCTCTGGGCCGTTATCAGCGCCATATTCATGTTTTGAATCCCAAGCAGGTACGGAAGTTCAAAGAAGCCTATCCAGACCTGCCGAAGAACGACTGGGTGGACGCCTTTGTGATTGCCG
>CAYSQF010000092.1:5659-5890 GCA_964433105.1 uncultured Acutalibacter sp. | reverse complement strand
AAGTCCATTGGGCTGTCCGTCCGCGACCTGCGGCGAATCCAGGGGAAGCTGTACGCCGGGCCGATCCTGCTGGGTACATTTTTGGGGGTGCTTTCGGGGGCAGTTCTGCCGGGGGTCATCCACCGGGGCATCGTGACCACCACCGGCGTGCTTGCGCCGGGAATGCTTCCCCTGGGCTGGTGCGGGCTGGGGATTTCCCTGCTTCTGCTGCTGACCTTCGGCTCCCTCTTT
>CAYSQF010000092.1:0-5649 GCA_964433105.1 uncultured Acutalibacter sp. | reverse complement strand
GGCTTATCCAAAAGGGTACACAGCCTAATGCTGTTCGGCTCCCTCTTTTTCAGCCTGGGTCAGCTCCGGGAGATTTCGCCCCTGCGGGCCATCCGGGAGGGCAGCCCGGAGGAAAGCAGCCCCAAGTCGGCGAAAAATCCCATTCACCAGAAGGGCTTGGCGGTGTCTTTGGCAGTCTGTCAGCTCATCACAGGCAGACGGCGGTATGTCAGCGCCTGCGCCGTGGCGGTGCTGCTGACCTTTTTTGCCTCTCTGGCAGGCAGGATGAACGCTTGGCTGGGGCCAAACGGCGAGGGCATGATGGAGGCCTTTAACCCCGCCGACCATCATTTTGGCGTGCAGATCTTCGGGGACTTCGGCTTTGACGAGGTGGAAAAAATCATCGAGGAAAGCACCCAGATCACCGATCAGTACGAGCTTGCCATGCCCGGGGTGTCGGTCAACGGCCATTCCTGCACGGCAAACGTCATCACCGAGCCGGAGCGGTTTCACATCTTTGAGGGCCGCACCTGCCATGCCCCCAATGAGATCGTCATCACAGAGTTTGTGGCGGCGGACATGGGGCTTTCCGTGGGGGACAGCCTGATCGTCCAGGGGGATTCCGGCAGCGGGGAATTTGTGGTCTCCGGCATCTACCAGTGCGCCAACGACATGGGCGACAACATCGGCATGAACCGGGAGGGATATCTCTCCATTGGCCGGGACGACCCTCGCATCTGGTGCCGCCACTACTTTTTCACAGACCCGGACACGAAAACGGCCCTAGGCGAGACGCTGGACGCCGCCTATGGTAGCGGGGTGCACGTCCATGAGAACACGTGGCCCGGCCTGTTTGGAATTTTGTCCGCCATGAAGCTGCTCTTGTGGTTTTTATACGGCATGGCTTTCGTTTTTATCGCCGTTGTCACCGCCATGACCGCTGGGAAGCTGCTGCTGGCGGAACAGAAAGACCTGGGAATCTACCGGGCCATTGGCTTTTCCGCCTCACAGCTTCGGAGGAGCTTTACTATGCGGTTCACGCTGGTGTCCGCAGTGGGGGCGGTGCTGGGCACTGTTTTGGCGGCGCTTTTTGCCGACCCGCTGATCTCAGCGGTGATGAAGCTGGAGGGCATCAGCAATTTTGCTTCTCACCCCGGCCTGTGGGAAACGCTCTTCCCGGCGCTCTTTGTCGTCCTGCTTTATACGGGCTTCGGATGGCTGGGGAGTGGGAAGATTCGGAAAGCCGACCTTACCCAAGGACTTCAAGAACCATGATATACAGTTTGGGCATAGGGTCGCATACAACATAAGTATTTGATATGAGAGCGTCTGGACGCTATACTGAATACAGAACACAGGAAAGGAACCGTAACATGAAAAAGATACTTTCATTTTTGCTCATTCTCGTTTTGATTTGCGCCATGACTGCCTGCTCCGCTGGGAACGGGAACGGCGAAACCGCTTCCGGGACTTCTTCCGCGGTGCAGGGCAGCTCCTCCGCTTCCAGCGAAAGCGTTACTCAGTCAGAGCCGCAAGCCGGGCAGACGGCCGAGCTTTACGCCAAATTCGGCTACGAGGGCAGTACCTTCCCCCTGCGGATGGAACAAAACGAGACCGCCAATGAGATCGTCCGCATTGTCGGGACGACCGACTGGAATTTGCCCATCTACCACTACGACGATTTTGACAACTCAGACGTCATGCAGTATTACGACATTCCCAGCCGGTACGACATCCCCGCGGATCCGGAAACTATCACATCGGAGAAGGCCGGAGAGGTCTACTACTCCGACCCGAACCGCATTATCCTGTTCTACCACGACGCGGAGGTGACCGGCGAGTATGTGAAGATCGGCGCCTTTGACGCCACCGAGGAATTTATCAAAGCCGTGGAAGAGAACCCCGTGCTGGAAGGCTGGGGAAACAAGATCGTCAGCATTACCAGCAAAAAGTAAATTGAAACCTTGAAAGGGAGTAATCACTATGAAGATCATTGAAAAAGAAATTTTCGACCAGGAGCGTGCGCTGTACGGCGCAAATGGCATTTTGGTTAAAGACTGTCATTTTGATGGACCTGCCGATGGCGAAAGCGCGTTCAAGGAGGGAAGTCGAATCGGCGTGGAACGGTGCTTCTTTAACCTGCGTTATCCTTTTTGGCACGATACCGACCTAAAGATCAGCGATTCTGAGATGACCGAGCTGTGCCGGGCCGCCCTTTGGTATTCTCATGGGATCAACATTGACAACACCAAGCTGCACGGTATCAAGGCTCTGCGGGAATGCAGCGATGTTACTATGCGCGACTGTGATGTGATTTCCCCGGAGTTCGGCTGGTCTGTGCATGGTATTCGCATGATCCACTGCACCAATACCAGCGAGTATTTCATGATGCGATCTACCGACCTCCAGTTTGAGGATGTGACCCTCAAGGGGAAATACTCCTTCCAGTACATTGAAAATGCGGTTTTTGAGAACTGCAATTTCGATACGAAAGATGCCTTTTGGCACTCAAAGAACGTGACTGTCCGCAATAGCACGCTCAAAGGCGAGTATCTGGCATGGTACTCTGAAAACCTGACGTTGGAAAACTGCAAGATCATCGGGACCCAGCCTCTTTGCTACTGCAAGGGCCTGAAGCTCATTAACTGTGAAATGATTGGAACCGATTTAGCCTTTGAGAAATCCCAGGTTGAGGCCACGGTTACCACTCCGATAGACAGCATCAAAAATCCTCTTTCTGGCTACATCGTTGTTCCCTCTGTTGGTGAGATCATTATGGATGACCCCAATGCAAAAGGCGTTGTGACCACCTGCAATACCGCTAAAATTGCTTGACGAAGGAGTAGAAACATGGCGCAGGAGATAAAAAGGGAGTCGCTGATCCAGAATTTGAAGGACGCGGGATGCGATAAGGATACTATCGAAAAATACTGTCAGTGCTGTGATTGCGGGGATCAACGTGGAAAGAAGCGGCTGCTGGAGCAGCACCGCCGAGATCTGCTGGACGATATGCACCGGGTGCAGAAACACATCGACTGTCTGGATTACCTGTCGTATCAGGAGCAGAAGCTGCAGGCGCAGAAGGAATCGACCTGAGATGCTGTATTTGACAGGAATATTGATTGGCCTGATTTTTGGCTTGCCCGCAGGTGCGGTCGGCGTTATGACGATCCAGAGGACACTCCGCTTTGGAATGAAAGGCGGACTGATAACCGGGTTAGGCTCCTCTGCGGCGGACTGCGTCTATGCCTGCATTGGGGCATTTGGAATCACGCTGGTATCTGACTTTTTGCTGGAATACCAGCTGCCGATCAGCTTGATAGGAAGCGGACTGATTATCTTTATGGGAGTACGTCTAATAAAAGAAAGAGCCTCAAATACCACAGGCAATCTACAAGAGTCATACAACAAGCCGCGCTTCTTCCTTTCAGCCTTTTGCGTTACAATAACTAACCCCACTGCTATTTTGACATTCCTCTTTGCCTTTTCTTGGTTTGGAATCTCCGGGAATGAGGAAACAATGGATAGGATTTCCCTGGTTGCTGGGGTGTTTGCTGGCACATTCCTTTGGTGGCTTGTCCTATCTGCTTTAGCCGAAGTTGTGCGGAAAAAGGCAAATCATAAAAGTTTGCGGAAACTGAACCGCTTATTTGGTGTGATACTGCTGGCGTTTGCGGCCATAGTGCTGGTGCGTACTCTTTTCCAATTTCAAAATAACTGAACAGGAGAAAATACCATGAAAAGCATAAGAAAAATCATATCGTGTTTATTGGTCTTGCTCATGTTGATCGTCTGCGCAAGCCCCGCCCTTGCATCGGGGGCATTCGTTGATGTTGCCGCCGAAATCTGGTATGAGGAAGCGGCGGGATACTGTTATGAAAACGGATTGATTTCCGGCACGGGAAGCGGAAAATTCTCTCCCAACATGAATCTGAGCCGTGGTATGCTTGCCACTATCCTATGGAGAAATGAGGGCAGCCCCATTGCCGAACAATCCAGCTTTATAGATGTGAAAGCCGGTTCTTATTATGAAACTGCTATCGGCTGGGCGGCAGAGGCCGGAATCGCTGACGGGTATGGCAATAACCGCTTTGGCCCGGATGATGATATTGAACGCCAGCAGCTTGCCACTATGCTCTACCGCTATGCGGAGTATAAAGGCGAAAATGTTGCCGTGGCAAGCAACACTCCCTTTGCCGATGATGGGTTTATTTCCAAATACGCCAAAACTCCCGTGGCATGGGCCAGAGAAAATGGGATCATAGCCGGTAAGGGCAATAACCGTTTCGATCCAACCGGCAAAGCCACCCGTGGAGAGGCTGCCACGATGGTGTATCGGTATTTGAGGATGGAGCGGGACAAAACGCCTGACGGCAACGAAGAAACCCCCGGAGGCTCCGGCAGCGGAATTACGCCCGCCCCGGCCCCTGCGCCTGACCCCGCGCCTGCGCCCGGCGGAAATGAAGATAAACAGGAGGAGTCCACCGTGGAAAAACTGAAGATCGAGATCAATGGAAACACGCTTTTTGCGACCTTTGCGGACAATTCCAGTGCGGAAGCCTTGAAAACGATTCTCAAAAGCGGTCCGCTGACCGTCACCGTGAGTGATTATGGCGGTTTTGAAAAGGTCGGCCCGTTAGGGCATACTTTGCCCACGAATGATACGCAAATCGCAACCGCTCCCGGTGACGTGATCTTATACGCAGGCAATCAGCTGACGATACACTTTGGTTCCAATTCGTGGAGCTATACCCGGCTTGCAAAGATCGATGATGTGACTGATCTGCAGGCCAAACTGGGAACCGGGACGCAAACCTTAACGCTGTCTTTGTCGTAACTTCGCAATTCATTTTAATAAAAGGTGATATAATTACAATGTTCATCATTTTGATTCTTCTGGCGTTCATTCTTTTGACAGTGCTTTTCCTCTTGGGGCGCTTGATGTATCTCAGCATTCCCTTTGACATTTGGGTGAGAAGCCAGAAGATGAAACACAGAAGAAAAAGGAGGCGCACCCCATGAAAACCATAAAAAAGCTTCTCTGCATTTGTTTATACACGGGATATGGCTGTTACCATCCGGGAAGCTGCAAGAACCTCTATTGGATCCCGTATGTTGGCAAAGTCTTTGAAACTCCGCCACACCATCCATCTCATCCGGGAACTAGACGCCGAGATTGCAGAAATTGAAACAGAAATTCAATCCTTAATGGATGAACTGGGTTCCACCATTACCTCTATCCCCGGCATGGGCACCAACATGGCCGCCATGATCCTTGCCGAAGTCGGCGACTTCTCCCGCTTTGCTTCCCCGGACAAGCTGCTGGCCTACGCCGGTCTTTCTCCTTCTACCTACCAGTCCGGCCAGCTTACCAACGCCTATTCACACATGGAAAAACGTGGCTCCAGGTATCTCCGCTATGCCCTTTACAACGCCGCCAAGTACGTTTGCCATTGGGATCCATCCTTTGCCGCTTATCTTGCGAAGAAACGAAGCGAAGGAAAACACTACAATGTAGCACTTTCTCATGCCGCAAAAAAACTTGTACGTCTCATTTTCGCTCTGGAAAAATCCCACCTGCCTTACTTACCTGCCTGACCTCTATTCGCTTTCCACAACATCTCACTTCCTGCTAATTTTTTCCTTGACTTTTAATAGTTAGTCTTTCAA
>CAYSQF010000091.1:0-6057 GCA_964433105.1 uncultured Acutalibacter sp. | reverse complement strand
AGCGTCACATAATTTTGCAGGAGTTATTTGGAAATAAATTTTCAGCGCGCCTTTACTGGTTTCCCAGATAAGCGATATATTCCTCCAGGCACATGGAACGCTGCTGCATGGCGGAAGCACTGGCACCCCCCACATAGCGAATCACCGTAAGATCTGCCTGCCGGCCGGTATAATCTTCCTTGCCCTCTGGAAACCGGAATACAAAGCCGTATTTTCCCATGTTGGACCGGAGCCAGGAGCAGGTTTTAGAGTCGCCAAAGGAGACGGCGTCACCGTTCAGACGAACGCACATTCCGCTTTGAAAATCGTTTTCCCCGGGTCGTGGCTCAGCGGTGGCAGCTTCTGCCCGCGCCATTACCGTAGTGAGCCCCTTTGCGTTCATCAGCTCCGTGACCTTGTTTTCAAACCGGACTTCCTGCTCCTCATAGGAAACATATCCCTCTGCCAAATCCAAGGATATGCCGTCCTCCTTCGCGGCGGAGATCAAAAGGCGCAGGGCACTGGCAGCTCGCGCGTCCACCTGTACGCCGCCCACCTCTGTCAGCTCCGGGACAAATTCTCGGGAAGCCGGGGAGTTTTGATTCACCACAAACAGACATATTTCCTCATCGTAAATCGGCAGGCCCATCGCATCGTATTCCAGGGACTCATTGGAAACGAACTGGGAGGAAGCGGAAGAGCTGGCAGTCCCGGCGCTGCTCACGGTAATTTCCGAGCGGAACCAGGGTGCAAGATAAAACAGGACGAACATAAGCAGGGCTGCGGCCGCCGCAGTGATCGCCAGACCCAGCACCACCCGCATCCAGATGCGGATTCTTCGAACCGCCCGATGCTGAGCCTGCTTGTCCCGGGAAACAAACAAATTTCTCCCTGCCGGACTCATATCCAGCAGGTAGTCCGTGCGGTTCAAAAGCTCCCGCTTCACTTTTTTCCTCCCCATGTGCTCCCCCTTCTTTACACAGCCGCTGAAAGCCTGCCGTTTTCTTTTATTGTTAATATAGTATAACATCTTTTTCCTGTCCTGTCATTCTCTCTTTCGGGAAAATTTGGCGAAATCTTCATCAAGCGAAAACTTTATAAAATTCGGTATAGACATTTTCCCCTTATAATGGTAGAATAATCCCCGGGTGTGTGTCGGAAGGACAAAATTCGCGTAAACCCGTTTTCCGGCACCGCATTTCGCAGGACAAATCTTATATTCTGGGGGAATGAACATGCAGCTCACGTACAACATCAAGGACAAGCCAAAGTTCAGTCATCTGATTGTTTTCGCCGTCCAGCAGCTGCTGGCCATTATGGCCGCCACGCTGGTGGTACCCGTAATTATCGGCAACGGCATGCAGCCCACCGCCGCCCTGTTCGGTGCGGGCGTAGGCACTTTGGTCTATGTGCTGTTCACTAAAGCAAAAAGCCCCGTATTTCTGGGATCCAGTTTCGCTTTTATCGGCTCTATGAGCGCGGCTTTCGCCGGTGCGGTTTCCGTAGAAGCCGGGTACATGGGCCTGATCATTGGCGCAGCTTTCGCCGGCCTTGTGTATGTCGTTATTGCGCTGGTTGTCAAGCTGGTGGGCGTAAACTGGATTGACCGACTGATGCCCAAACAGGTCATCGGCCCCACGGTGGCCATTATCGGCCTGTCGCTGGCGGGGAACGCCATCGGCGACCTGCAGACCGGTGGGTTTAAGATCGAAGGCGCTTCCACCGCTAATCCCCTGCTGGCCATCCTCTGCGGCCTGATCGCCCTGTTCGTCACAATGATCTGCTCGGTATACGGCGGGAAAAGCCTTAAGCTGATCCCCTTCATCATCGGCATCCTGGCGGGCTATGCCGCCTGCACCATATTTACCCTGATCGGCAGCGCCACCGGTAACGATGCTTTAAAGCTGATTGATTTTAGCGTGTTTTCCGGCATTGGCCTGGTTTCCCTGCCGGAATTCACCTTCCTTACCGCCATGAAGGGCGTAACGGAGATCAACGGCGCTTACATCGGTACTCTGGCTGTGGCCTATCTGCCGGTGGCATTTGTAGTATTTGCTGAACATATCGCGGACCACAAGAACATCTCCTCGATCATTGAAAAGGATCTGCTGAAGGAGCCGGGCCTGCACCGGACTCTGCTGGGTGACGGTGTCGGTTCCATTGCCGGCGCGCTGTTTGGCGGATGCCCCAACACCACCTACGGTGAAAGCGTGGCCTGCGTGGCAATCACCGGCAACGCTTCTGTCGCTACCATCATTGCCACTTCCATCCTGGCCATGCTCATCGCCTTTATCACTCCCTTTGTGGCCTTTGTCAATTCCATACCCTCCTGCGTGATGGGCGGGGTCTGCATGGCGCTGTACGGTTTCATCGCCGTATCCGGCCTGAAAATGGTGCAGAAAGTAAACCTGGAGGACAACCGGAACTTGTTCACTGTATCCACCATCCTGATCGCCGGAATCGGCGGACTGGTACTGGATTTTGGCAGCATCCAGATCACTGCCGTGGCCAGCGCGCTGATCCTGGGTATTATCGTCAACGCCCTGCTGCACGCAGGCGACAAGAAAAAAGCCTGACAGTCCAGAAGCTTTATTGGCAAACTGAGGGCGTCCCCTGTGGGGCGCCCTTCCTTTATTAGAAAAGATTCATAGATAGCAAAAAGGCCGCGAAACCGCGGCCTTCCTGCTATCTATGAGTGATGAAGATGAAACTTGAACGCTATCTTTAAGCCCCTATGCCTGGAAAAAGCTGTTGGTAAGAGACGGCTGATTACCGCGAAGCATGGCATAATTGGACATGTAAGCAGAGCTGCTGCTAATCATACGGTCCAGCAGGCTGGACTTGCGAGCAGCTTTCTGCTCAACTTTGTTCAGGGTTTTGGACGCGAAGATGTTTTTGGTTTTCATGGAAACTCCTCCTTTGTTTGGATTGGTGCCCCGGATTTGGAGCTTTTGCTTCGTTATGGCTTAATCATAAACCAAATTTATAAAGATGTCAAGAGTTTTTACGAAAAAATTTTTTAAATAATTTTAAAAATTTATGCGACAATCAAATTTTTCTATCCCACAGCCTATAAAATTATCTGGGTTTAACAAGCATAAAATAAAATACTACACTTCTGAACGATTTATAAATTCGATTTGATCTTTGGACGATTTTAAAAAACAAAAAAGACAAAAGGAAAATTTTTCCCTTTGTCCCCAATAAAGTTTTATAAACAAGCTCTCACTCTTTAGAAATCAATCAGCGGTCAAGTCCCGTACACTGGCCCGTTCCACCAGCTTCGTAGAAACCTCATATTTCAAACATGGGTTCTTGACCCCCAGCCGCCGCAAGTGGATCAGGTTTTTCAGCAAAAGCACACATTCCCGACCCATCAAATGCCGGTAATTCTTTACGGTGGTGAGAGGCGGGTCGATCATGGTGGCAAGGAAATCGTCATCGAAGCCCACCACCGACACGTCCTCGGGCACCCGCAGCCCTATATTTCGCAAAGCCAGATAAACCTGGACCGCCCCGCCGTCCTCCTCCGCCACCAGCGCGGTAGGCATGCGCTCACACTTGGAAAACTGCTGGGAGAGGTTGTGAAAATCCGCAGTGCCGGTATTATAATCCCAGGAAAAAGTAAAACAGTACTCCGGGCGTTCCGGTAGGCCAAAGGCACGAAGCGCGGCGGAAAAACAGCGTTTCCGCTCCAGTCCAGACGCCCCGCAACCATCGATATAAACGTACCCAATCTCCCGATGACCTTTTTCCTTCAGGTATTTAACAAGATCAAAAATTCCCTGTTCGTTGTTGACACAGACGCTGCTGATATTCCGTTCGGGATAATAAGTATCCACAAACACGCCGGGGACGTCTACGCTTTCCAAATCCTGACGGATCCTGTCATCCAAAAAGTGAGTCTGCACAATGATGCCGATCACGTTGCCGGTGCGCCGCAAAAGGTCACGCAGGGGCGCACCGCCATCCTGATTCATATGGAACACCATCAGGCGGCAGCGGTTTTCCCGGGCTTCCATTTCCGCCCCTTCCATAACGGCGGGATAAAAGGAAACGCTGGCTTCATCTTCGCAGCTGGTATAGATCAAATAAGCTATGACCGGGCAGGAATCCTCCCTGCCGGCATTTCCCGGCGCGGCACCTTCTCTGCAGGCCGCGCACATCATATCCTCGCACCCCAGCTCCCTGATCTTTTCCAGAAGGGATTTACGCAAAGAATCGCTGATGCCGGGCTTATTGTTGAGCACCAGGGAAATGGTAGCGGGCGAAACGCCCAGCTTTTTTGCCAGATCTTTGGCTTTCATACCCATAAAAAACAGCCATTTGATACGCAAGCCGCAGACAGTGCCGAAAGCTCCGCCTGCAGTCGGTATCATTCCTTCCTTTCTAATTTCACAAGAGTGCTTTATAAACTTTACATAAATAGTATACTCTTCTCTGCAGGAAAATGCAAGGATAATTTGTGACTTTTGTAAATTTTCCTTTCCCAATTTAGAATAAATTGGTCAAAACTGAAAATGGTGAGATTTGATTTGACAAATACCGCTGAAAACTTTATAATCGAATTGAAAAATGAAAGAAGGGGTGCACCGGGGTTTCTGTTTACAGAAGCCCTGCGCTTTCCGAACTGGGAAGCACTGCTGAGAGGAGCTTCGAGCTTAAACCCTTTGCCGCCGGACCTCCGGCCGGCACGAACCTGATGCGGATAATACCGACGTAGGAAGCTTTTCATACTTGATGGCCGGTCTGCCGTCCGGCAGCCGGGGATTTCCGGCGATGAATCGCATTCTATGTCATTTGGATTACCCAAATGGCATTTTTTCATTTTTCAACGCTATCTTCATTTGAAAGGAAGAGGAAAAATGAATCGAAAAATTCAAAATCTGGTGCTGGGAGCTGTTATGGTGGCTTTGGGCACCGCGCTGTCTTTCATCAAGGTCTTTGACCTGCCCTATGGCGGCTCCATCACCCTGTGCTCCATGCTGCCGGTTATGCTATTCGGCTTCCTCTGCGGCCCTAAGTGGGGCCTGGGCGCCGGGTTCACTTTCAGCGTCCTCCAGCTCCTGTTTGGCTTGAATGCTCTAAAAGGCGTTTCCGGCTGGACGGTAGCCGGCTCCATTTTCCTGGACTACCTTCTGGCTTTTACCGTGTTGGGCTTGGCGGGAATGTTCCGGAACAGGATCAAGAATGCCCCCGCTGCCTTTACCTTGGGCTGCCTGGTGTCGGGCCTGCTGCGGTATCTTTGCTCCTTCCTCTCGGGGTGGATCCTGTGGAGCGAATATGCGGATGCCAATTTTTTCCCTGCCCTGCTCGGGGGCATGAGCGGCACCACCCTGGCCTGCTTTTATTCCCTGGCCTACAACGGCAGCTATATGCTGCCCGAGATTGTGATCACCTGCGTCGTGGCGTTTTTGGTGATGCAGTTTGCGGGAAAGCCGCTGCAGCGTCTGATTGGGCCTTTCGAGCAGTCATAACAGATCTCTCCGAAACGGCAGCGGGGAAAATCCGAAATTTTTTCATTATTTTAGAAATGCGCATTGATTGCGAAGCGGACGCACAAAAACCTATGAATACTTGTGCGATGGGATTAAAAGCGGCTCGTTTGGAAATCATAAGAATGTAAAACGGCAAGCTGTTTTACAAATTCTTGCGAGGAAAAACGAGGTGCCTTTATGAAGAACAGATTGGAATGTCAGGTCACTTCCTGCCAGCACTACTGCGACAATCAATGCTGTCTGCCCGGGATTCAGGTAGACGGCCCCGCCGCCCGGGAAAGCAGCCAGACCTGTTGCGACTCCTATGAAGAGCGGCGCGGCTCCCGGGGTGAAAACGTTTCAGCCGATGACAGCGCTCCCAGCGTAAACAGTTCCATCGACTGCAGCGCCGAGCACTGCGTGTACAATGAGGACTGCAAATGTCACGCGGAATGCGTCTGCGTGGGCTGCACCTGCAGCGAGCCTACCTCCAAGAGCGGCACAGAGTGCTGCACCTTCCGGCCCGAATAACCGGAAAACAGCGGCAACCTTCACTAGATTTAGTGAAGGTTGTTTCTTTTTTACGAAAAAAGTGGTAAAC
>CAYSQF010000090.1:0-6261 GCA_964433105.1 uncultured Acutalibacter sp. | reverse complement strand
TGACTATCTTATCACATCACTCTCTTAATTGTCAACCCCTTTTTGGAGATTTTTCTCGGAAATTTCAATACTTTCCATATTTTGTATCGCTCACCGCAAACAACCGCAACAAGTATAGCCACTCTCCAGAAGTTACCGGAAAATTCCATGTGCCGGATTGAAAAAATGGGTAGCATAGAATGGAGGACAGCCTTTTATATTATAGTATTTAGTATGTCTAAAATTGCTTGGAGGGCAGAACATGAAAACGGAACGTACAAAACAAATCGGCCGCTATCTGTGGCGGATCCTCGTGGTGATACTGGTCAATCTGATGATCGTTTTGATGCTTTGGAACAGCGGCGGGGCCAAAGCCCTGTCAAAATACGGGTCCCGGGGAGAAGAGGTGACACTGATCCAGCAGCGCTTACAGGAGCTGGGGTACAATCCCGGCGCTGCCGATGGCATTTATGGCACGCGCACCCAGGACGCAGTAACCGCTTTCCAGCGGGATCAAGGCCTGACGGCGGACGGCATTGCCGGGAAAAACACCCTGTCGGCCCTGGGCCTGACAGAGGGCGGCGGCTCCGGCGGCGGATACGGTGGTTTCAGCGAAAGCGACTTACAACTGCTGGCTTCAATTATTTCCGCCGAATCGCGGGGAGAACCGTACGAAGGCCAGGTGGCGGTGGGCGCGGTAATCATGAACCGGATCGCTCATCCCTCTTTTCCAAACACATTGTCGGAGGTAATCTACCAGCCCGGCGCTTTCTCCTGCCTGTACGACGGAGGCATCAATGCGGCGGTGGCCGATTCCGCTTATCAAGCCGCCCGGGAAGCCATCAACGGCTCGGATCCCACCGGCGGGGCCATTTACTATTATAATCCCGCCAAAACCACCAATAAGTGGATCTGGTCCCGGGAAGTGATCGCCACCATTGGCTCACACAGATTTGCTATTTAAGACGCCTGCATTTCCCCCCTGGCAGCGATGGCGCGCCGCTTTACAAACGCATAGCACACCATTTCGATCAAGGCGGTGACCACCCAAGTGACCGGGTATGACAGGAACAGCACCTCCCAGGTGGGGAACTGGGCAAAACAGGTAAAGTGGGGCACGCAGACCAGCAGCATTTTCCGCAGCCCATAGTCCACCACCTGTGAGTCGGATGTGCATATCCCCAGCAACGGCCGCTCGTCATATCAATTTCGAAACCGCGCTTCCCTTCGGCGGCTTTCCCGAACAGTTTCATGCTCTCTGCACGATTCTTTCTTTAAATCGATTCACTGGCCGTTGCAAGGCCGCGCTTTTTCAAAACCCGCTTTCTGACAATAAAATAGCAGATCAGGTCACATCCCGCCGCCAGCGCCCAAGTGATTGGATAAGAAACATAGAGCATTTCCGGGGTGGTCACGGCGGCCACAGCAGTATATAGCCACACTACCCGGAAGCCGCAGACAAAGGTCATGGTGATTGCCATAGGGATCACGGAATAGCCCATGCCCCGCAAAACACTGGCCATGACACCCATTACGGCGCCCACGCACTGGAACACGCAGCAGATCTGCATCCTGCGCACGCCGAATGCGACCACCTCGGCATCAGCGGAATAAATGCTTAAAAGCTGGGGGCCAAGCAGAGTACCGCCAACACCCAGCGCCAGGCCCACGCCGATGCCCAGGCCCAGGCAAAGGATCAAGGTGCGGTTGATGCGGTTGACCTTCCCGGCTCCCAAATTTTGGCCGGTAAAGCTTAAGGCCGCCTGGGCGAAAGCGTCCTGTCCCACGGAAACAAAGCCTTCTATATTGGCCGCGGCGGTGTTCCCCGCCATTGCGATGGAGCCAAAGGAATTGATGGTGGACTGAATCAGCACGTTGGAAATGGAAAAGGACGCCCCTTGGATGCCGGCGGGCAGGCCGATTTTCATCATCCTCCAAAGCTTGTCTTTTTTGATACAGAGCCGTTTCAGCGTCACCTTATAATCCCCGGTGCTGTTGACAAGGCAGTACAACACCAGCCCGGCAGAAATCGCCTGGGAAATATCCGTCGCCGTGGCCACGCCCGCCACGCCCATGTGCAGGACAATCACAAAAAACAGGTTCAGCACCACATTGACCACCCCAGCCAGCAGCAGGAAGTAAAGGGGCCGCTTGGTGTCCCCCACCGCCCGGAGTACCGCCGCGCCGTAATTGTAAAGCATCATCACCGGCATACCGATAAAGTAAATACGCATGTAAAGCACCGACTGGTCGATGACATCCTCGGGGGTTCCCATCAGCTCCAGCACCGGCTTCGCGGCCAAAATTCCAATGGCGATCAGCACCGTGCCGAATACCAGGCTGGCCAGGATAGACGTATGTACAGTATCGCTCAAGTCCTTTTTGTTCCCTGCTCCATAATACTGGGCCACCAGCACGTTGGTGCCTACGGACAAGCCCATAAACAGGGTGACGATCAAGTTGATCAGCGCGCCGGTGGAGCCCACCGCCGCCAACGCGCTGCTGCCGGCAAAACGTCCTACCACCACGATATCCGCCGCGTTGAACAGCAGCTGCAAAATGCCGGACAGCGCCAGGGGAATGGCGAACCGCACGATTTTCCCCAGCAGCGGGCCGTTGGTCATGTCAATTTCATAGGAGCCTTTTCGGCCCCCGGGTTTCAGTGAAAGCTTCAAAACAACTCATCCTTTTCCGTAAATTCATCCTGCTGTTTTAGGCACTGTAAGGAACCTAACAGCGATCCTGCGCGATTCCATAACAGCAGCTTAATATGCGCCGACTCAATAGCCCAGGTCCTCTCCCACAAGGATCACCCGGATGCGATCTTCCCGCTGGTAGCCTGTAACTACGTACTGGCAGCACATGCGTTTTTCCGAAGCGCATCCGGCGGTCATGCCGCCATCGCAGGCGGCACACTTTCCCAGCCGGGAACAGGGCGTACGCGTTTCCAGCCGGACGCCGTTTGCGGGCGCAGCCACGGTCTTTACGCGGTAAATCGCTTCGTCCAGGTCCCGAACAAGCTTGTTAATCCCCGCCACCACAATGACCCGCCGGGGTCCGTAGATCAGGGCGGCCACGCGGTTGCCGTTGCCGTCCACATTGTAAAGCTCTCCGTTTTCCGTAATGGCGTTGGCGCTGGTGAGGAACACGTCCGCGCCAAAGGTTTTCAAATAAGCTTCCCTTGGATCCATTTTTGCTCTGTCGATAAACTCATACTTCCCGCTTTCCATCAACGCGCGGACGCCGCTTTCCAACAGGGTCATGGAGCCGCCGCAGGAAATGGTGTCGCCGGGATTTAACAGGGCTTCCACCGCTTTTACCGCTTCCGTCCGGTTCGGTACATACGCCGCCGGGATCCGGTGGTTCGCCAGGGCTTTCAGGGTCCGCTGGACCCTGGCTTCCTTCACAAACTGTAAATTCTGATCCATAATTACTGCCGTGCGGTTCCGGGCGGTTTTCCCGCCGGCACCGTCCCTTTCTAAAAATTTTACGCCGCGTTTTTTCTCTGCGGCGATTTCCCTGCTTATTGTACTCCCGTTCGGAAAGAAGGTCAAGGCGGCGGCGCAGAATTTACAAGAGAGATTTCCAGGTGATTTTCAGATAAAAAGGGGACAGCGGCTTGCTGTCCCCTTAGACTGTTGATAACCCGATCTCTGCTTTTCCGGCCTGCCGCTTACTCCTGGAAGCTTAAAAACAGCTCCTGCGTCCATTCCTTCTGGGTTTTGTTTTCCTCTTCCTTGTCGGCGTTGGAGTCGGTGTAGATCATCAGGTATTTTTCACTGGGGTGCAGGACTGCCTGCACTTCGTTGTCCAAAATCTCAAAATACCCCTTTTCCTTCACGCTGGAAATACAGGCATTGCCCTTTTCGCCCAGATTTTCGCTGTCAAAGGAGTAGAATTCCGCCTGAACCGTGGAACCGTTAAAGGTGAACTGGCAGCGGTAGCCGTCTTCCGCGCCGATTTCCTGATAGGACATCTGGGTAAAGGAGGTAACGTCTTCCGCAATCTCAACGACACCATTGGCAAAGGTGACTCCCTCGTCCAGTACAATGGCTTTCCCGTCCTGCATATAGCTGAGCAGGCCCGCCAGGTTATCCTCGTATTTGGCGCCGTCCGGCTTAGTCCGGGCCTCTTCTCCGCCGGAAACAGCTGAAGAATCGGTTTCCACCGTCAGCTTGGGGACGGAAGTCTGCTGGCTGCCGCAGGCGGTAAGGGTCAGGGCCAGAACCGCCGCCCCGACCAGGGCAAATATTTTTTTCCGCATAATAATCCTCCTTCGTGGAGCGTTTCCGATAAAAAAACGGACGCACCCCGTCAATGCGGTGCGCGTCTTGGGGCAGTGCTTTTTGGTGACCCGGACGAGAATCGAACTCGTATTACCGCCGTGAAAGGGCGGTGTCTTAACCGTTTGACCACCGGGCCATATGGTAGCGGCAAATGGATTCGAACCATCGACACTTCGGGTATGAACCGAATGCTCTAGCCAACTGAGCTATGCCGCCATATCTGCGCCTTCCCTTGGGGAAAGGCGCTCGTTCATTATACTGTACTCTTCTAGTATTTGTCAAGCCGTTTCCAAATATTTTGGAGAAAGAAACTTCCTTTTAGCGTTCCGTGAAACAAATTCTGCGTGAAACCGCCTTAAGGAAACAACGGGCCAACCGGCAAAAGGGAATTTCCTCAGCTGTGGATGGAATAGTTGGGGGCTTCTTTCGTAATCTGGATATCGTGGGGGTGGCTTTCTGTCAGGCCCGCGCCGGTGATCCGCACAAACTTTCCCTTTTCATGCAACTCCTGAATATTCCGGCACCCGGTATAGCCCATACCGGACCGCAGGCCACCCATCATTTGATATACAGTGTCCGCCAGCGGACCTCTAAAGGGCACCCTGCCCTCTACGCCCTCAGGCACAAATTTTTTCTGCTCGCCCTGGAAATATCGGTCGCTGCTGCCCTTCCCCATAGCGCCAAGGCTTCCCATGCCGCGGTATACCTTAAACTGCCGGCCCTGGTAAAGTTCATATTCACCGGGGGCCTCTTTGCAGCCCGCCACCATGGAACCCAGCATGACCACGTTGGCCCCGGCCGCCAATGCCTTTACAATGTCGCCGCTGTACTTGATGCCGCCGTCGGCGATTATGGGAATGCCATACTTGGCGGCTTCCTCCGCGGCATCGAACACCGCGGTAATCTGAGGCACGCCGATCCCGGCCACCACCCGGGTGGTGCAGATGGAACCCGGGCCGATGCCCACCTTTACACAGTCGGCCCCGGCGTCGATCAGCGCTTTGGTGCCCTCGGCGGTAGCTACGTTGCCTGCAATCAGCTGTAAGCTTGGGTAAGCTTTCTTCACTTTTGCCACCGCATCAATCACACCGCTGTTGTGGCCGTGGGCGGAATCCAGCACCACCACGTCCACCTGGGCCTCCACCAGCGCCGCCACACGCTCCAGCACATCCTTTGTGGCGCCGATAGCAGCGCCGCACAGCAGCCTGCCTCCGGTATCCCTGGCGGAATTGGGGTACTGCACCGCTTTTTCAATATCCTTAATGGTAATCAGGCCCTTCAGCCGCATATGCTCATCAACAATGGGAAGCTTTTCGATGCGGTGCTTCCGCAGGATCTCCTGGGCTTCTTCCATCGTGGTCCCTACCGGGGCGGTCACCAGGCCTTCCTTTGTCATGAAATTGCGCACCGGCTGATCAAAGGCCTCTTCGCTGAGAAAACGCATGTCTCGGTTGGTGATAATTCCCACCAGCACGCCATCCTCACAGATGGGAACGCCGGAAATTTTAAAGCGCCCCATGATCTCGTCTGCCTCCCGGACAAGATTGTCCGGCCCGAGGAAGAACGGGTTCACGATGACGCCGTTTTCCGAACGCTTTACGCGGTCCACCTGGTCCGCCTGACATTCAATACTCATATTTTTATGGATGATACCGATACCGCCCTCCCGGGCAATGGCGATTGCCATATCCGCTTCCGTTACCGTATCCATTGCAGCGGTCATGATCGGCGTGTTCAGCCGGATAGTCTTTGTCAGGTTCGTGGAAAGGTCCGCTTCCGCAGGCAGGACGTGCGACTCCGCAGGGATCAGCAGTACGTCATCGTAAGTAAGGCCTTCCTTTCCAAACTTGTCCGCATACTTCATGTTCAGCATAACCTCAACTCTCCTTTTCCTTTTCTCTTTGTCTCTTTTTCTGCACTCTGTTGTGAAGAAATATTATAACATTGCGCCCGGCCTTTTGCAAGAGCTTGTCCCACCGAAAACCAACATTTTTTT
>CAYSQF010000089.1:0-6407 GCA_964433105.1 uncultured Acutalibacter sp. | reverse complement strand
GCTGCCCTTCACAGAAAATTCATGACTTTTTCTTGTTTTTGCCATAGAGAGCCGGTACAATGAAGTAAACTCGGGGTAGAATATTCCGCAACGGGATTGTAAAATTATGAAGAGAAGGGGGAGCGCTTGTGGCTTCCGGGAAAATATTGATCGTGGATGACGACACAAATATCTGCGAACTGCTTCGCTTGTATATTGAAAAAGAGGGTTATGAAGCGTCCATTGCCAACGATGGGGAAACCGCCCTGAAAATGTTCGAGGCTTCCGCCCCGGATTTGATCGTACTGGATATCATGCTTCCCGGCCTTGACGGCTGGCAGGTGTGCAGGGAAATCCGGAAAAAATCCATGTGCCCAATCATTATGCTTACGGCAAAGGGCGAAGTATTCGACAAGGTACTGGGCTTGGAGCTGGGCGCCGACGATTATGTGGTAAAGCCCTTTGAGACAAAGGAAGTGGTGGCGCGGATTAACGCGGTGCTGCGCCGCAGCGGGAAAAACGGGGAGCGGCAGGATGAAAAGAAGGAAGTCACCTACGAAAACCTGTCCATCAACCTGACCAATTACGAGCTGAAGGTAAGGGGTGTTCAGGTTGACACGCCGCCTAAGGAAATGGAGCTGATTTACCATTTGGCATCCAACCCCAACCGGGTGTTTACCAGAGACCAGCTGCTGGATGAGGTCTGGGGTTTCGATTATTACGGCGACAGCCGTACCGTAGACGTACACGTCAAACGCCTGCGGGAAAAGCTGGAGGGTGTTTCCGACAAGTGGACGCTGAAAACCGTATGGGGCGTGGGTTATAAATTTGAGGTAAAGGATTGACAGCAAAAACGCCGGACCGGAGCTTCCCTTTACGCAGTCGTTTCGGGCGGCGCTTTGCGGTCGCTGCGCATCGGCGGCTTTTTTTGCGGGAAATGCAGAAATCTGGGTTTGTTTGACAAACTGCTCTGTCAAACAAACCGGCGGCGGGAAATCTGAAAAATGCAAAAGAGTATTTTTAAACGGTATTTAAGCATCACCATGGTCATTGTGATCCTCAGCTTTACCATGCTGGGGAGTGTGATGATGCTGTTTTTTTCCCGGTATTGGCGGGCGGAGAAAAAAGATCTGCTCACCCAAAACGCCACGTCTATTTCGGGGATTGCAGGTGAGCTGGCGGGCAAAAACGGCGAAAACGGGTACGAAATCCCCACGGATCTAATGCGAGGTTTCCTTTCCAGTTTTTCCACCAGTATTGATGCGGATATTTTTATCACCGACCTGCAGGGAAAAATCATTTTGGGGAATTACGCCAACAGCAAGCTGGTAAACCCCCAACGTGTGCCGGAACAGGCTGTGACCATCGCCTTGAACGGCCTGTACGAGGGCAGAAACGACTTCGGCGGCCTGTATAGCGGCAAGTATTATATCATTGGCGTCCCCATGACCGCCGGGGCGAACGGCCCTCAAGTGGGGGCGGTGTTTGCCGCCGCCAGCGTGACTACCATCAACGAGTTCCAGGGGGAGCTGTTCAAGATTTTCCTGGTGGCATCCGCAGTGGTGCTCATGGTGACATTCTGCGTGGTGGGCGCGTTTTCCTACCGGCTGGTTCAGCCCCTGCGGCAGATGTCCGCAGCGGCCAGGAGCTTTGGAGCGGGGGATTTTTCCATTCGCGTGCCGGTCACCAGTGCGGATGAGCTGGGCCAACTGGCGGTTTCCTTTAACAACATGGCAAATTCCCTGTCCATTTCCGAGGGTACCCGGCGCAGTTTTATCGCCAATGTGTCCCATGAACTGAAAACGCCCATGACCACCATCGCCGGGTTTATTGACGGTATTTTGGACGGCACCATTCCCAGGGAGGAACAGGACAAGTATCTAAACATTGTTTCCAGCGAGGTAAAAAGACTTTCCCGGCTGGTGAAATCCATGTTGGACCTGAGCAGGATCGACAACGGGGAATTGAAGCTGCACCCCGCCAATTTTGACATTACCAATATCCTTGTCAACACCCTTTTGACGTTTGAAAAGAGCATTGATGAAAAGCGGATTGAGATCCGAGGGCTGGACGAGATACGGCCCCAGACAGTGTACGGCGACCAGGACCTGCTGCACCAGGTGATCTACAACCTGATCGAAAACGCCGTAAAATTTACCGAGCCTGGAGGTTATATCAGCCTGCAGGTGTCCGACGGCATTGACCGAACCACCGTGGTCGTTGAAAACAGCGGCCAGGGCATTCCACCGGAAGAGCTGCCGAGGATTTTCGAGCGGTTCTACAAAACGGATAAATCCAGAAGCAGAGATAAAAACGGCATGGGCCTGGGACTTTATATTGTGCGCACCATTTTGAAGCTGCACGGCGGGGACATTTCCGTCAGCTCGGCGGCGGGTCGGTTTTGTCGGTTTGAGTTCTACATTCCCAAGCCGCCGGAGCCGCCCAAGTTAAAGGAAACCCCTTCCGGGAAACCGAAGGAAGGGAAAAGAAACAGGGAGCAGAAGAGGGACGACCCTGAAAGGAGCAAGGAACATGATTGACGAACAAGATAAGAAAGAGATGTCGGCAGAAGAACCCACCCCGGCGGAGTCGCCTGACCCAACGGAAACGCCCGCTCCGGCGGAGACGCCCATCCCTACGGTAGAAGAGCCGGTATACCCCAGGCAGGAACAGCCCCAGGAAGCCCCTGTGGCTCCCGTTCAAGAGCAGTATCCCACAGGCGGCGCGGCCTACTATCAAACCCCTCCGGGTTGGTTTCCCCAAGGCACTCCTCCGGTGCCGCCCCAGTGGCAGGCTCCCCAAGGGGTTCCCTCCGGGCAGCCCCAGTACCCCCCCTATTCAAGCGGATTCCCGGGGTATCCGGATCCCACGCAGACCCAGTCCCCGTATCCCTATGCGCCCCCACAGTATGCCCCTCAGGCGTACCCCTACCCTTACGGCGTGCCGCCTATCCCCCAGAAAAAGAAGCTTTCCACCGGATTAAAGGTGTTTATCTGGGTCGCCTCTATCTTAGCGGCGCTGGCAATTTTCGGGTTTGCCGGTTACCTGGTATACCATATGGCGGTTGGCAACGGCTTCGATATCTCCGATTACAGCGGTGTACCCGGCCTGGAGGAATTCCTGCCAGACGGCGGGGATGAAGAGGACGGCGGGGACGATACTCCGGATTTTGATGACAGCGTAACGCCGCCCGATGCGGACGACCCCTTGCCGGAGGTGGATGTAACGCCCAACAATGAGGGCATTCAAATCAGCGAGATTCCTCAGGGGGATGAGCTTTCCGCTCAGGAGGTCTACGAAAAAGTGGTAAAGTCTACAGTGACGGTGGCGGCTACGCTGGAGCGCAGCGGGCAGGAGGAAAACAGCACCGGCACGGGAATTATTGCCACATCGGACGGATATATCATTACCAACGCCCACGTGGTGCTGAATTCCAAAAGCACGCGGGTAAAGGTCACCACCTGCGATGGCGAAGAATATGACGCTATTGTGGTCGGTATAGACCGCACTACCGATTTGGCGGTGCTGAAAACCAACGACCACGATTTTGCCCCGGCGGAGTTTGGCAATGCGGACGAACTGGTGATCGGCGATTCGGTGATTGCCATCGGCAATCCCGGCGGCGCGAAATTTTCCGGCTCTATGACGGGAGGTTATGTTTCCGGGCTGGATCGGGAGGTAGGCAAATACAGCGAAAACGGCATGACCTATATCCAGACCGATGCGGCTATCAATCCAGGCAACTCTGGCGGCCCGCTGGTGAACATGTACGGCCAGGTGGTGGGGATCAATTCCTCTAAGATCATCACTGACGGGTACGAGGGTATGGGGTTTGCTATTCCTATCAGCAAGGCTCAGCCCATCATCAACCAGCTGCTTTCCGGCGGATATGTAAAAGGCCGGGTTCGGCTGGGGATTACTGGCACGGATACCGCGAATATTCAAAATTACTTTTTCAGCGGCGGACCTGAGGGCTTTATGATTACCGAAATCAATGAGGACAGCGTGTTTACCGGGCTGGACGTTCGGGAAGGCGACGTGATTACCGCTGTGGACGGCGAAACTGTGACCGGCTTTGACGAGATGTCCAACCTGCTTTTGAAGTACTCGCCGGGGGACAAGATTACCCTTACCCTATCGCGCTCCGAAAACGGCGACTGGACTGAACTGGAGGTGGAAATCACCCTGTTGGAGGACAAAGGCGAAACACAGCAGTAAAGAACGGAATATTTGAATCCATTAAAACCCAGGCTGCGCAGTATTGGCAGCCTGGGTTTGTCTGCTGAAATAAGCTGTTTATGCGATGATTCCGACGCGCAGCAATCCGGAGTAAAACGCAAGAATAGTGCGTCAGCCTTTGCCGTTTAGATCGTCCGAAAAGCTGATCTGGCCTGGCAGCGGCTCGCTTTTTTCCGCACCCCGGAAAGCGCGCTTTTTCTCAGGTGGGGCAGCTGCCTTACCCGGCTGTGTCTTTACAGTTGGCTGAAATTCCTCCGTGGATGGGGAATCCTGTTCCGGAGCTGGCCTTGCGGCTGGCTTTTGCGGCGCGGGAGCCGGTGTGGGCGGTTCTCTTTTTGCCGGCGTCGGCCTGTTTTGGGGAGCCGGCGAGTCCTGGGGGACTTCTGCGGACGCAGGCTTGCTTTCCTGCGGGGGCGTATCCTTCGCGTGGTGCGCGGACTGCTTAAGCCGGGCTGCCATAGGCCGTGCAGGTTCGTCCAAAGAGAATTCCTCGGTGTACATGGAAGCAGAAATAGGCATAATGGGCGCTTCTTTAGGCGGGACGGGATGGGGCTGTATCGGCGGCGCAGTGCCAAGGCCGCCGCGGGACACAGGTTGATCCGGACGGTTCTGACGTTCAGGGCGCGGGAGGGCCGCTTGAGACCGATCCTCCGAAAGCCCGGCCGGAGGGGAAAGGATCAGCTCCGGAACAGAGCTGATATTGGTTGAACGGCGGTTTTCCTCCGCCTGTATTTCCTCTAAAACATCCTCCTGCTCGTTTCCGCGCCGCTTCCGCAAAACGCGGATCAGCAGGGCGGCAAGCCCTGCCGCGCCTAAGATGATACAGGCCAAGCCGCCGTAAAATAAAGCGACGGACATGGAATTAGCCTTTTTGTTCAGCTTTGCAAAGGTCACATACCGGGGGCTGTCCTGCTCCGGCTCGGGTGTTGCTTCATTTTGCAGGGATTCTTTGGATTGATCGGCATCGGTGGCAGGCTGCACAGTGGGCGCAGGAGTTTCGGAAACCTGGGGCGTGGAAGATGGAACCGCAGTGGGCTGGGGCGTTGCCTGCGTGGCGGGATTTACCACTCCTCCCCCGCCGTTGTTATTGTTGTTGTTGTTGTTTTGCTCCGGCGTTGGCTGGGATATGGGTTCCGGCGTCGGTTCGGGAGTGGGTTCCGGGGTAGGCTCCGGCGTCGGTTCAGGAGTAGGCTCTGGGGTGGGTTCCGGCGTTGGGGTAGGCGGCGCGGGATCCGTGGGGAACACAATGGTGCCGCTGTTTTCCGAGTAAGAAACCGTCCCGCCCCCTTCCGCAGCCAGGGCAGGAACTATTATGATGAAGGCCGCAAACAGCAGGAAAATCAGTGCGGCTGCAAAACGGCAGCGCTTATGGGCCATAAAAGTTCCTCCGGTGATCAAACGTCGAATCCAGCTATGAAAATCTGCCGATTACGGCAGACCGTCGCACAATTGCTCAAGATATAGTATCTTAGGATTTATCATATCACAATTTTCGGCAAGATTCAACGCTTTTTCCGGTTTACCATAAAATTTATGGGGAAAGCCTTTGCCCCGGCCGCCGACGCGTTTTATGAAGAAAAGGTCTTATGAACGGCCGGCCAGGGCGTCAATCCTCTCCCGAATATTCCGCTCAAAGGCTTCGTTGGAAAAGCTGGGGTCCCGGGTAGAGCGCCAAAGCACACAGGGCAGCTCTTTGCAGGAGCCGCAGGTGGCCAGCTTTTTCTTCCCTACCGCGCAAGCGTAAAGGGGGCAGGCCTTTCCATTAGCGTGAAACACCTTCCCGGCCGATTCATTGCAACCCTGGCATTGCTTCCCATAAAAACCACAGGCGGAGCAGTCCGTCCCGCAACAGGAAAGGCCCAGTATTTCCCGCTGCCGCTTCTTGCTGAAGCCGTTTAAAATCAGGCTGTAGGATTTGTCCAGCATGAACCTCAACACCTCGTCCGGCACGGGTCCGTCCGGCGTGATGGAGTTCCAGTGAATCTTGTTGGAGTAGTAACCGGGGATTACGTCGCCGGGGTACTGGTTTCGGTAAAAATCGCCCTCTAAGGGCTCCAGCTTCAGGGTGATGTAATAAGGCTCGTTTTCCCAATCCAGGCAGATGGCGCAGAACATCTTGTCCCCCACCTTGTACCGCACCCAGTTCCAGTCCTTCTGCAAGTCCTTTGTGACGCCGGGCTTTTGCAGAA
>CAYSQF010000088.1:0-6425 GCA_964433105.1 uncultured Acutalibacter sp. | reverse complement strand
ACCACGTGGAAAACGTTATAACTGAAAAGCTTGACAATTTTTTTCGGCTGTCCTATAATAAGTTAAAATTTTAAAAGGAGTCCGCCATGTTGTATTTTGAAATTGCAAAACGAAATTACTTTTTTAACGCTTCCCGGTCTTTTGGGCAGCTTTTTTGCAATGAAAAAACAGCTTAGCGGCTTTCCGAGCAGTTAAAACGCTTTTTAAAGCGTGAACTGTAAGATGGAATTATGAGAGGTGAAGTCGCAAAGCTCCACCTCTATTTTATTTTTTTAAATTTTGTAGAAACAGGAGAAGGAAAACGAAAATGGAAGGTACAGTTTTGGAAACGGACAGGCTGATTCTCCGTCCCTGGCGGGAAAGCGATGCGGAGGATATGTACGAATATGCCAAAGACTCCGATGTTGGCCCTAACGCCGGCTGGAAACCCCATGAAAGTCTGGAGGAATCAAGAGAGAGAGCAAAGCGCTGGGCGGAAAATTGGGAAAAAGAAGAAAATACCGATTTGGAATTTGCCCTAGTGCTAAAGGAAACCGGCAAGGTCATCGGGTCTCTGGGCTTAGACTGTGATGGCTGGCGCACAAAAGCTCCCAATAGCTGGAGCATGGGCTATGTTTTAAGCCAAAGCTATTGGGGCCAGAGCTTGATGCCCGAAGCCGTTTCCGCGGGGATCGACTATGCTTTTGGCCCTTTGGGGGCAAAGTTGCTTGCTATCACTCACTATCCGGACAATGATCGTTCCCGCCGGGTGATCGAAAAGAGCGGCTTTACCTACGAAGGAACCCTGCGCAGGTCTACAGTGCTTTTTGACGGCACTGTTAAGGCACTTTGCTGCTATTCCATGACTTCTGCGGAATACTGGCTGCTCCGGGCAAAAAAGCTCGGTTTTTTCTTGGAACTGCCGGAAAATGTCTCTCTGGAAAAGATCGCCGCCTATCAGGCCGAGTGGGAAGGGGAGAGAATGATTCCCTCCGCTTTGGGTCGGTATGGAGAGGATATGGAGCGCTGGCTGGACGGGATTATTGCCCACCGTTATCACATTCGGAAACCGCTGGTCACCGCCCATACCTATTTGCTCATGAAAAACAACGAGATTATCGGCGGCTTGGACCTGCGCCACTATCTGTCGGAAGGTTTGTTTAAAACTGGTGGTCATATTGGCTATGGTATCCGTCCCAGTGAACGGGGAAAGGGCTTTGCCCCCTGTATGCTGGCTCTGGGCTTGGAAAAAGCTAAAGAGAGTGGGATAGATCGAGTGCTCGTCACCTGCGACGAGGACAATCCGGCGTCCGCCCACACAATTGAAGCCTGCGGCGGCGAACTGGAAAATAAAATTCGCGAGGAAGACGGAAACCTGGTGCGCCGGTACTGGATATCCCTTTTATAAACACAATGAGGAGAAGAAAACGATGAACAACACACCATTGATTTTAGCCATGAGTGAATACGAGGAAGGCAACGTCCGGCAGATTAACCATAATTTAAAGGTTTATGCCTTTGCCAAGGCCATTGGAGAAGGGGAGGACGCTTCTGCCAGCGTCCAGATAATAATAGAAACCGCCGCCATTGTGCACGATATTGGTATCAAGGTGAGCAGGGAAAAATATGGAAATTGCGATGGACCTAACCAGGAAAAAGAGGGTGCCCCTATTGCCCGGGAAATGCTTGGAAAATTGGGGTATCCGGAACAGATTACAGAGCGTGTGAGTTTTCTGGTGGGCCATCATCACACCTACAGCCAGATCGATGGCCTGGATTACCAGGCTTTAGTGGAAGCTGATTTCCTGGTGAATATCTTCGAAGGGGGCATGGAACGCCCTGCCATTGAAAATGTCCGTACGCAGATTTTTAGGACACAAACCGGCAGAGAACTGCTGGATACCTTGTTTTTGCGATAAACACCTTTCCTAGCTAAAAATCCCACCTGGATTTCTCCAGACGGGATTTTTTCACATGGTCTTATCGATGTTTTTTCCGCACGACATTGCTTTTGCAAATTCTTTGTCCGGATCAAGCTTCAAACAGATTGTTTATCAGCATTTTACAGGTTGGTTTTCAGCCAAGCGATGTCCTCGGTCAGACAGGATACGCGGTCTTTGCCGCCATAGCTGGCTTCGCGTTCCACCACGTAAATTACGCCGTCACGCTGAGAGTCTGCAGCAGCCTTTACGGCTTTCCAGTCGACAATGCCACTGCCGGTAGGTACGTTGAGTTTGTCGCGCTCTTCCATCATTTTCAAGAATTCTGGCGGGAAGATGGGTTTGCCGTTCTCATCCAGATCAAATTTTGGATGTTTCGGAGCATCATGGCGGGACTGGGGTTTATCCGGGCCGATCACAGCGCCGTTTTCCTTGATATGGATCGCGGCGATGCGGCCGGCGTGCTTTTTGATATAAGCAACGGGGTCGGTGCCGGAAGCCGAGCACCAGCCGCAGTCGATTTCAAACGCTACCGTTTCGGGGTCGGTGTTTTCAATGACCCAATCATATAGGCATTTGCCCTGGTCCTCAAAGAATTCCTGAGTATGGTTATGATAGCCGATAGTGATGCCATAGGGCTTGGCAATCTTCCCCCATTTGTTCAGCTCTTCCGCCACTTCTTTGGCTTCCTCCGCAGTTGCAAAGGGAGTCATGGGGCAAGCGACGAACTTCACACCCAGCTTGGCCAGGTAGGGGATATCCTGCTCCATGAAATCAAAATTCACATGGGCGGAATCAGCGGTAACGCCGGCGGTCTTTAATGCCTTTGCCACATCTTCCACAGGGATTCCATCGTACTCCCGGGCAAATTCAACACCTGCATAGCCCATTTCACCGGCTTTGGCGATTTTCTCCAAAGGAGTGAAAGGGGAATCAAAACCAAAGGAATAAAGCTGTAGATTAATTTTTTCCATAGGAATCATTTCCTTTCTTAAGAATGACGGATGACGGCCCACCGCACTTTTCTGCGTTTTTTCGCTAGAAAATGCGGTCCCGCCAAAATGACGGAACCGCAAATTCACTGCATTAACTTTGCGTTCCGAACGGCTTTATCAGTCGAAAATCGGACGGCCGTCGGCGCCGAAGTATACGGGCTTGTTGTGCTTGGAAGAATAGTAAATGGAGTCCAGAATCTTGGTGACTACATAGGCCTGGTCGGCGGTGACAAACAGATCACCTTCGCCGCGAAGAGCCTTGACCCAGATTTCATGCTCCTTAGATGTGGGAGCGGGGCCCTGGCTGAAGCCGGGAATATAGCCGGCCACCTTGTTGCCAACCCAGGAAATGGTGGGCTGATTCGCAACAACATGGTTCAAGCGCACACGATCCTCAAAGGTGTCGAGACCGCCTTTGGTACCTGCCAACATGGTGTGAGCCTCATTGTTTGCGCCGCGAGCTTCGGCCATGTTGATGGCCCAGGAAGCACGCAGGTTAATCACAGCGCCGTTCTTCATCTTGATCTGGCCAACAGCGGCATCTTCTACATCGTAGGTCTTGTTGTTCCAATGATCCGGCTCGCCGCGATAGTTGTTCTGCCCCTGCACTTCGGGATCGAGGAGACGGCCCAGCTTCTCAAAGGAAGTACCTACAACATATTCCACATCGTAGTTGTTCATCAGGAACAGAGTCAGATCCAGCGCATGAGTGCCAATGTCGATCAGGGGACCGCCGCCCTGCTTGGACTTATCGGTGAACACGCCCCAGGTGGGAACACCGCGGCGGCGCAGATAAGTAGCCTCAGCATAGTAAATGTCACCCAGCCAGCCGTCGTCCACGACCTTCTTGGCAACCTGGTTGGCGGGGAAGTGGCGGTACTGGTAACCGATGGTCAGCATCTTGCCGGTGCGGTCGCGGGCTTCCAGCATCTTCTTGGCGTCAGCTTCGGTAGCAGCCATTGGCTTCTCGCAAAGCACATGCTTGCCGGCTTCCAAAGCGGCAATGGTAATTTCACAGTGAGCGATGTTGGGAGTCAGAACATGCACGGCGTCGATGGTAGGATCAGCCAGCAGCTCATGGTAATCGGTATAAACCTTCGCGTCGGGAGTGCCGTATTCTTTCGCGGCCTTCTCAGCCCTTTCGGGAATCAAGTCACAGAAAGCGCACATATCGACATACTCAGTCTGCTGAGACATGCCGGGGAAGTGTTTGCCATTGGCGATACCGCCGCAGCCAATAAAACCGATCTTTAACTTTGCCATTGGGAATCTCCTCCTATTTTTGTACACACACATCAAAGGCTTCGCGCGAAAGATGTTGTATGTAAGATTTCAACCTTATTCTAGTACAAAAAATTGGAAATGTAAAGATGCAATTTGTGATTTTTTCTAAAAATTGATAAAAAACTTTCGCAACATTATGTAAACTGCTTGCGCTATGAACGATCGCCGCGCTATTTCCTCTCCCGAAGTCCGCTGAGCTTACAGGTGGCTCTCCGGGGTGAAATCTTCCGGCGGACGGTGCTGGGGCAAACAGAGGTACCAGTCTATCCCAAAGCGGTCTACCACTTCTGCCGCCTAGGGTGCCCAGGGCAGCTCGTGGGACTCCATCTTTACTGTGCCGCCGGCCTTTAAATATGGAAAAGGCTCTTTCCAGATCTTCCCGGCTTTGAAAATCGACACCCAGCTGGACAGGATTCCCAGCAGGGGGCTCCGGAGCCTCTGCCACGCAAAACTGCGGTTCACCGTCTTTCACAAGTTCCGAGTGGAAATAGCCCTTTCCGTCTGTATTCATAACGTGGTATCCCAGTTCAAAGCCAAAGGCTTCTTTGTAAAGTTCCACAGCTTCTAAACTGTTTTTCAGGTAGAGTCCTATGCCAATCATTCATTTTCTTCTTTGTCGGGATTAATCTCAATATTGCCGGCCCCAGTACACCATGTGCTTGGCGGGCTTGCCGCAGCAGACGCACACGTCGGAAATGTGTTCTTCCTCAAAGGGAATGCAGCGGGACTTCACGCCGCCGGTGTCCTCCTTAATCTTGTCCTCACAAGCGGAGTCACCACACCACATGGCCTTGATGAAGCCGGGCTTATTTTTGGCGATATCCAGAAATTCTTCATAATTAGTAGCGGTAAACGTTTTTGATCGCAGATTTTCCAGGGCTTTCTGGTACATACTCTCATGAATGGCCGGAAGGGCAGCTTCAACCGCAGATGTCAAATCTTTCAGAGCCACCGCTTGCTTTTCTCCGTTGTCCCGGCGGACCAGCACGCACTGGCCGCTTTCGATATCCTTCGGGCCGATCTCCACTCGTAGGGGCACGCCCTGCATTTCATACTGGGCGAATTTCCAGCCGGGGGAATTATCGCTGCTGTCCAGTTTGACGCGGAACTTGTCCTTTAGCGTCTCATATAGCTCTGCCGCCTTTTCCAAAACGCCGGCCTTGTGTTGCGCAATGGGAATAATTACCACCTGCACCGGGGCGATTTTTGGAGGCAGAACAAGGCCGTTGTCATCGCCGTGGACCATGATAACCGCACCGATCAAACGGGTGCTCATGCCCCAGGACGTCTGGAACGGGGCCTGCAGTTTGTTGTCCCTGCCGGTAAAGGCAATGCCAAAGGCTTTGGTGAAATTGTCGCCAAAATAATGGGTGGTACCGCCCTGCAAAGCCACGCCATTGTGCATCATCGGTTCCAGCGTATAGGTGGCTTCAGCGCCGGCAAACTTTTCCTTTTCTGTTTTTTGGCCCACCACAGGAGGGATGGCCAGGGTTTCCCGGTAAACGTCCTCGTATATTCGGAGCATTTTTAAAGTGAATTCCTTTGCTTCTTCAGCAGTTTCGTGCATGGTATGACCTTCCTGCCACAAAAATTCCATTCCGCGAAGGAAAGGACGGGTGGTTTTTTCCCAGCGGACTACGGAGCACCATTGATTGTAAAGCTTCGGCAGGTCCCGGTAGGAATGAATGATTTTCTGATAGTGCTCACAGAACAGTACTTCGCTGGTAGGACGGATGCACAGCCTGTCGCTGAGCTTTTCGCCGCCGCCTTCCGTGACCCAAGCCACCTCCGGGGCAAAGCCTTCCACATGATCTTTTTCTTTTTGCAGCAGGCTTTCGGGTATCAGCATAGGCATGCAAACGTTTTGCACGCCCAGCTTCTTGAACCGATCGTCCATATCTTTCTGGATATTTTCCCAGATGGCGTAGCCATAAGGCTCATATACGATACAACCCTTTACGCTGGAATAGTCAGCCAACTCGGCCTTTTTCACGATATCCGTATACCATTGGGCGAAATCCTCGTCCCGGGAGGTGATATCCTCTACCATTTTTTTCTGCTGTGCCATAAGTTATGTTCCTTTCCAAATTCTTCGCTTTTCCTTCCAATTATAAGGGTTCGAGGCCGGTTTTGCAAGAACGAAATGCTGACAACAAAAATACAGCGCCCGGGAAAATGATCCGCCCCTGTCAAGGTAGACCGGGGAAATAAGCAAAAAAACAATTCA
>CAYSQF010000087.1:0-6564 GCA_964433105.1 uncultured Acutalibacter sp. | reverse complement strand
TCGGCAAGATTCACTATAACTAAATGAAGTTTTGAGAGCACACGTTCGTGTAAAATAATAAAAATCCTTAACGTTTGTTTGAAATGTTGAGGATTCCAGAAAAGTAAAGTGCCGGGGTTTGCACCTTGGCACTTTTCTTTTTGATTTTTAAGCAGGATGTTCACTTGTATTTCCATTTCAGCGAGCCGAGGAATTCCCGTAAGGATTAAAAATGTTGTTGCCCTTTGGCGGCAAATATGGTATGCTTTCTGCATGAGGATATCTTTCCTTACGATTTTTCCGAAAGGAATGAGTCATATGACAAAAATCAGGAAAACGGTGAGCTTGCTGCTTGCGGCAATCTTGATAACCTGCTGTTTTGCCGGCTGCTCCGGAAGCGGCTCGAAAAACAGCACTACTGACAACGCTGCTCCAGAATCGACGGAAAGCTACAACTACAGCGGTGAAAACGACTATGAACCTGTTACGGAAAACTCGGTTCTTGCTTCTGACAGAAAAATTATCTACAATGCGGACCTCATAGCGGAAACCAAAGACTTTGACGTTGCTAAAGATAATATCGACGCTCTTATATCCAAGTATGGCGGGTATCTTGAGTATGCCGATGTATCCGGAAACAGCTATGAGGAAGAAAATGAGAAAAAAAGGCTAAATTATACCATCCGAATCAAAGCGGAGGATCTGGACGCTTTTCTTGATGAAATTTCCCAGCTTGTGAACCTGACGTCCAACTCCAAGAGTACAAACGATGTTACTGACAGCTACATTGATACCGAAGCAAGGCTGGAATCCCTCCAACAGGAAGAAGAAAAGCTGTTAAGCCTTCTGGATATGGCTGAGAATCTGACGGAAGTGCTGGAATTGGAAGATAAGCTTACGGACGTCCGTTATGAGATTGAAAGCATGCAACGGATATTAAAGTCTTATGATGCCCAAATCAGCTATTCCACCGTTACACTATATCTGACGGACGTCAATGCGTATACTTCAGAACAGTCCTTTGGTGACCGTATGGGAGAGGCTGTATCAGGAGGGTGGCGCAACTTCGTCTCTGTATTGGAAGATTTGCTGGTGGCAATTGTTTGGATGTTCCCGTTCCTTCTGGTTTTGGGGGTGATTGTGGCGGTCATTGTGATCGTTTCAAAGAAAAGCGCTAAAAAACGCCGTGCGAAAGCTTTCCAGTTCCCGCCTGTCCCGTCTGCTCCTCCTGCGGTAAATCCATCGGCTCCCGTTGGGGTGCAGGATCAGACTGATCAAAATGGCAATAAACCCATGAAATAATAAAATCCCTGTATGTTCAGGCGTCTGGCACCTCGTCAGGCGCCTTTTTGTTACACCCGCAAAAAGCCGGAACAGCCCCATTGGGATGCTGTTCCGGCCTGTCTCTTATCCGATTTTAATGCTCCGGCCTTACAAGGCTTCCACCAGCGCTTTGGTATCCCTGGCGATTACCAGCTCTTCATTGGTGGGGATCACATAGACCTCGATGGAAGAATCCGGGGTAGAAATCCTGCCCTCTTTGCCACGGACCATTTCCTGATTGCGGGCCTCGTCCAGCTTCACGCCCAGGAAGGAGAGGTATTTGCATACAGCCGCGCGGTGGGCGGACTGGTTCTCGCCGATGCCGGCGGTAAACACCAAGGCGTTGCATCCGCCCAGGGCCACAAAATAGCTGCCGATAAACTTGGAAATCTGATACTCCAAAATCTCATGGGCCAAGATTGCGCGTTTATTGCCGGCGAGAGCAGCTTCGGTTACATCCCGATCATCGCTGGAAACGCCGGAAATCCCCAGCATGCCGGACTTCTTATTCAGCAGCTGGTCCATTTCGGCGGGAGAAAGATGTTCCTTCTCCATGATAAATGTGACTACCGAAGGGTCCAAGGTACCGGTTCGGGTACCCATCATAAAGCCGTCCAAGGGGGTCAGGCCCATGCTGGTATCAATGCACTTTCCGCCGTCCACCGCAGTGATGGATGAGCCGTTGCCCAAATGGCAGGTGATCATCTTCAGATCTTTTTTATCCTTCCCCATCAGCTCGGCGCAGCGGGCGCTTACATACCGATGGGAGGTACCGTGGAAACCGTAGCGGCGCACAGCGTATTTTTCATAATACTCATAGGGCACGTTGAACATAAAGGCCTTCGGGGGCATCGTAGAATGGAAAGCAGTGTCGAACACCACCACCTCAGGCACCTTTTCTCCAAACACCTCGCGGCAGGCGCGGATGCCCTGCACGTGAGCCTTGTTGTGCAAAGGAGCCAGAGGGATCAGGCTTTCAATGCCTTCAATGACCTTCTCATCCACCAACACGGATTCGCTGAACAGGGAGCCGCCCTGCACAATGCGGTGGCCCACCGCCGTGACCTCGCTCAGCTCCCCGATCACACCGTATTCCTGGTCGATCAGGGCGTTTTTCACCTGGGTGAACGCCGCCGTGTGGTCCGGCATATCCACATCCTTGTGAAGCTCACGGCCATCCGCCGTCTTGTGGGTAAACAAACCGGATTCCATACCGATCCTTTCGCAGTTGCCCTTGCACAGCATCTTTTCCGTGTCCATGTCGATGAGCTGGTACTTTAGGGACGAGCTGCCCGCATTGATAACGAGAATTTTCATGTTTCTACCTCTTCCTTTTCTAAAAAATGGCTGCCGGGCAAAATTTTCTGCGGCCCCTTGTATGTAACGGGCAACCGCGGTAAAATAAGGGCAGCGCTGATTCAATTGGCAAAGGGATTTACCGTACGCGCCGCAGCAGCATTTAATCAGCGCGACCTAAGGGAAACAGCGCGGACAACTGCAAGCGCCGCGCCTGATAATATTCTATTTTAATACGCTTTGCAAACAAATTCAAGGAGTTTCCGAAAAAATGCGAAAAAAAGGGGAACTAAATGAAAAAGTATCCGCTGTCATCTGCGAATGGAACCCCCTCCATCTGGGGCATCAGGTGCTGCTCCATCAGATCCGGGAAATTTCCGGCGGCGTGGTTTGCATTCTTAGCGGCAACTTTGTGCAGCGTGGAGAACCGGCCATTCTGGACAAATGGGCGCGCTGTCAGCTGGCACTGGAAAACGGCGCCGACCTGGTGATTGAGCTGCCCCTGCCCTGGGCCTGTGCCGGAGCGGAGCGCTTTGCCGCCGGCGGGGTACACTTGGTAAACGCCCTGGGGATCGTGAACTATCTGGCATTCGGCAGTGAATCTATGGACGGCATGGCGATACAGGCTGCCGCCAGGGCACTGCTCTCTCCGGAATTTTCCCGGCGGCTGGACGCTCTGCCGGATCGGGGGGAGCCGTTTGCCAGTCGTCGGGAAGCCGTCCTTGCGGACATGCTGGGGCCGGAAATATGTCCCTTGCTCCACTCTCCCAACGACATTTTGGGGATCGAATATGAAAAAGCACTGCTCCGGGAAAATTCTGCTGTCACTCCCAGAATCTTCCCCAGGATCGGGGCGGGCCACGACCAAGCCGGAACGCCCGGGAAACCCCTTTCCGCCAGCGAACTGAGAGCGCGCCTTCGGGCCGGGGAAAAGCTGGACGGTCTGGTTCCGGATACTACCTCTGCCCTGCTGGGCGAGCTGGAAAAGCAGGGGCTTTGCCCCGCAGATATTGCCCGTTTAGAACGGGCAATTCTGTGCAGTCTCCGGAAGATGACGACAGAAGATTTCGCTACCCTGCCGGACATCAGCGAAGGTTTGGAGCATCGGTTGTATGCCGCCGCCAGGAAGGCGGGAAGCCTGGAAGAGCTGTACGCGCTGGTGAAAACCAAGCGGTACTCCCACGCCCGGGTGCGCCGACTGGTTCTGCACGCCTTTTTGGGGGTGACAAGGGAGCTTCCCGTCTTTCCTCCTTACCTGAGGATTTTAGGTATGAGCGAAATGGGTGAAAAGCTTTTGCGGGAAGCTTCCCCCACCCTGCCGCTGGTTTCCCGGCCGGCTGATTTTGAAAAGCTGGGAGGGCAGGCCTTAGAACTGTTTCGGCTGGAAGCCCGGGCCGACGATCTTTATGCCCTGGCCTGCCCCGTTCCGCTGCCCTGCGGCCGGGATTTCACTGAAAAGCTCCGGCATACCTGACTGCATTTTCCGTATTTTTACAATGGCGGTAACACCCTTTGGGAAGCCGCAGTAAGTTGACATTCCAACGGGTTCAGTATATGATAAGGGTACAAAACCCATAGCAGGGAAAGGAAGGCAAAACTATGGCGAAAAAATTTGCAAGGATCACGCTGGATCCGGAATTCCGGATCAGTCGGGTTGACAATCGCATTTACGGCTCTTTTATCGAGCATTTGGGCCGGGCAGTATACGGCGGCATCTACCAGCCGGGCCACCCCTCCGCAGATGAAGAGGGCTTTCGCGGGGATGTGCTGGACCTGGTGCGGGAAATCGGCGTACCGATCGTGCGCTATCCCGGCGGCAACTTCGTCTCCAATTTCTATTGGGAGGACAGCGTTGGGCCTGTCACAGAGCGCCCACGCCGCCTGGAGCTTGCCTGGCGAAGCACGGAGCCAAACCTGGTGGGCGTCAACGAATTTTCCAATTGGGCGAAAAAAGCCGGCACAGATGTGATGATGGCGGTAAATCTCGGCACGCGTGGGATTGAGGCCGCCTGCAACTTGCTGGAATACTGCAACCACCCTTCCGGCACCAAGTACAGCGACCTGCGAATTTCTCACGGCGTGAAGGAGCCGCACAATATTAAGGTCTGGTGCCTGGGCAATGAAATGGACGGTCCCTGGCAAACCGGCCACAAAACCGCTCTGGAATACGGCAGACTGGCGGATGAAACCGCCAAGGCCATGAAGCAGATCGACCCTTCGCTGGAGCTGGTGGTCTGCGGCAGCTCCAACACCGGCATGCCCACTTACCCCCAATGGGAAGCCACTGTGCTGGAGGAAGCGTACGACAATGTGGATTTTATTTCCCTGCATACCTACTATGGCAATCGCTTTCACGACACCGGAAATTTCCTGGCACAAAGCGACGACATGGATCATTTTATCAAAACCATCGTCTCTACATGCGATTTTGTAAAGGCAAAAAAGCGAGCTAAAAAGGACATCATGCTTAGCTTTGACGAATGGAACGTGTGGTTTCACGCCAACGAATCCGATGACAACACCATGAAAAACCGGCCCTGGGGCGTAGCGCCCCATCTGCTGGAGGATCATTACGATTTTGAGGACGCCCTGCTGGTGGGCCTGATGCTCATCACCCTTTTAAAGCATTCCGACCGGGTGCGCATCGCCTGCATGGCTCAACTGGTAAACGTAATCGCCCCCATTATGACAGAGGAAAACGGGCCGGCCTGGCGTCAGACCATTTTCTATCCTTACCTGCACGCTTCCAAGTACGGCCGGGGTGTGGCGCTGGACACGGCGCTGCGCTCTTCTCGGCATGATACCCGGGATTTCACCGATGTCACCGATGTGGCTTCCGCGGCGGTTTGGAACGACGAGCAGGAGGAACTGGCCATATTTGCCGTCAACCGGGATTTGGACGATGATATCACCCTGGAAACGGATCTACGCCGTTTCCCCGGTTACCATCTTGTGGAACATATTGTGCTGGAGAACAGCGATTTCTTTGCCGTTAATTCCGCCGCGCAGCAGACGGTGGCTCCCAAAACTGTCGCGGGCCGGGACGATCTGGAGGACGGGCTTCTCAAGAGCCGGCTTGCCCCCGCGTCCTGGAATGTGATCCGGCTGAAAAAGCGGTAAATTCTTCCCACCAATCAGTGTGCCCCCGGAACAGCTCCGGGGGCAGTATTTTGCGGTACGGCACCAATGAAAAGAGGAAAATAATGACTTATAAAAAGGTTCTGTCCGGCGTGTTCCGCGCAAGACCCAACCGCTTTATCGCCCAAGTGGAGATTGGCGGGCAGATACAGATCTGCCATGTGAAAAACACCGGCCGGTGCAAGGAACTGCTGATCCCCGGGACCAGGGTATATGTGGAGGAATCGGACAACCCCGCCCGAAAAACGAAATATGACTTGATCGCCGTGGAGAAGGGAAGCTTGCTCATCAACATGGACAGTCAGGCCCCCAACAAAGCGGCCGGAGAAGCTCTCCCCCGCCTGCTTTCTGGCCTTACTTTGCTTCGCCCCGAAACCGTGTTTGGAAACTCCCGGTTCGACTTTTACGCCGAAACGGACCGTGGGGAAAAGTGGTTTATCGAGGTCAAAGGCGTGACGCTGGAGGAAAACGGAATCGCCCGGTTCCCAGACGCTCCCACCGTCCGGGGCGCAAAGCACCTCGCGGAGCTTCGCCACTGTATGGATCAGGGATACCGTGCCTGCGCCCTGTTTTTGATCCAGATGAAGGGCGTCCAGCTGTTTCAGCCTAACGCTACCACCGATCCGGCCTTTGCCGACGCCCTCCGTGCGGCCGCCGTCCGGGGCGTGCTGGTGAAAGCCTTGGACTGCCTGGTCACGCCCGATTCCATGACCGTTGGCTCCCCGGTAGAGATCGATTTGGGATAAAACGGCGCACAACAAAAAGGTGCCCCACAAGAATGGCCCCTCAGGCAATTCATTCCCAAGCTGGGCAATTGCCAAAGGTGGG
>CAYSQF010000086.1:0-6709 GCA_964433105.1 uncultured Acutalibacter sp. | reverse complement strand
CCCGGGAAACCGGGTAAAGGGATAATTGAAATTGTTCTAATTGGTAAATAGAATTTTAGGCAATCATTTCAGTCGCGTCTCCCCAGTGGACGGGACGCGGCTGAATGCGTGAAGCCTGTGGGGCGAAGGGGTGCTTAAAGCGTCAAAAGTTCCGAGTGGTAATACTGCTCCTGGAAGTGTACCAGTTTCCGGATCTCTTCCTGGGAATAGCGTTTACCGTCCGGCGTGGCCACCCACTTGTCCTCCACATCGTCCAGGCGGTGGATAATGGCAATCACCGTGGCACAGGCGGACTGCAGCGGCTTTGTTGGACCCAGCAGGTACACATCTTGCTCTTCGCCGTCGCCCCCGAGCAGGCCGGGAATGAAACCGTAATTGATCGGGTAAATGAGATCCGGGTGCTTGGGATGGACTGTGCCGATTGGGCGGTCCATTTTCACATAGACCCGTTTCCCTAAAATGTGTTCCGTATCTAGCACAGGCCGATGTCTTTTAAAGCATTCCTCGGCGTGGTCGTTAATGATGCCCGCCGCCTGTAAATGGGCGTATATAGTGACAGAACCCAGAAATTTGAATCCGCGCTTTTTTAGATCAGCGCTGACCTGGTCGGAAAGCTCACTGGTAGGGCCGCCCATCTTTTCCGGTGGGTACCGCAGGGGCATCCCGCCGGTAAAGTCCCATAAATATTTGCTGAAGCTGCCTTCATCGGCCAAAATCTCCTGAAAGCACCGGGCGTTGTGGATGGTAGCTTCTATCTTTTTCCGAGAGCGGATAATGCCGGAGTTTCCTAGCAGATCGGCGATCTTTTCTTCACCGTATTCGGCGATTTTTCGATAGTCAAACTGATCGAAAGCCAGCCGGAGGGCTTCCCGCTTACGGAGTACCGTCATCCAGCTCAGACCGCATTGCATGACCTCTAAGCACAGAAATTCAAACTGCCGGTCGTCATCAAAAAGAGGCGTGCCCCATTCTTCATCGTGGTACTGCTCCAAAAGCGGATCCCCGTTAGCCCAGGCGCATCGAGTGAGCTTCATATCGTCCTCCTATAAGTTGCATTTTCATTATTCTACTATAAACTCGTCAAAAAAGCAAAAAAAATTATTGACTTTTCCAAAATTGGCTTTTATAATTAAATTCCTGCCGATTTTGGGCGGCTCATTGCTCACCGGCTGAAAAGGGCGGGAAATACACGGATACGTACCCTGGAGGAATTATCTTCCGGGGCCTTGCGGCGTTTCCTTAAAACCAGGAAAGGAGAAAAGAATGATTGAAGTTTCTCATTTGCGGAAGACCTTTCGCGTGGCACGTCGGGATGCGGGTTTCTCCAAAGCGGTTAAGGCACTGTTTCACCGGGAATATCAGGAAATCCATGCTCTGGACGATGTAAGCTTTTCCATCGGGGAAGGAGAGATGGTGGGCTATATCGGGCCAAACGGCGCCGGAAAGAGCAGCACCATCAAAATTTTGAGCGGCATTTTGACGCCGGACGGCGGGGAATGCCTGGTAGACGGCCGGATCCCCTGGAAAAACCGGGTGGAGCATGTACGACAGATCGGCGTGGTTTTTGGCCAGCGGACTCAGCTTTGGTGGGATGTGCCGGTGATCGATTCTTTAGAGCTTTTGAAGGACATTTACGCCGTGCCGAAGGAGGTTTACAAGAAAAATTTAAACGAGTTGACAGAGCTTTTGGACTTATCCAACCTGCTCCGTACCCCCGCCCGTCAGCTTTCCCTGGGCCAGCGGATGCGGTGCGAGATCGCCGCTTCCCTGCTGCACAGCCCGAAGATTTTGTTTCTGGACGAGCCTACCATCGGCCTGGACGCGGTGTCCAAGCTGGCGGTGCGGGATTTTATCAGGACCCTAAACCGGGAGCGCCGGACCACGGTAATCCTCACCACCCACGATATGCAGGACATCGAAGCCTTGGCCAGCCGGGTAATCCTGATCGGCAAGGGGCGCATTCTGCTGGACGGCACTCTTGCCGATATCCAAAAAGGCGGGAGCAGCATCGACGAAGCGTTGGCCCAGATGTACCACGACCTGCGCATTGAATGAAGGTGAGCCGCTATGAAAAAATATCTTTCCTTTTTCCGTCTGCGCTTTTCTATGGGCCTGCAGTACAGGGTGGCGGCTTTGGCGGGACTGGTCACCCAGTTTGTCTGGGGCGGGATGCTCATTTTGGCCTATGCCGCTTTCTATCGGTCCGATCCCAACGCCTTTCCCATGAGCTTCCAGGCCACCGCTACTTATGTCTGGCTGCAGCAGGCATTTCTTATGCTGTTCCAGCCCTGGGGCTTTGAGGGGGACATTTTGGAGGCTATCCAGTCCGGCAGCGTAGCCTATGAGCTTTGCCGTCCGGTAAGCGTTTACAACCTGTGGTTTGCCCGCACTGTGGCAAGGCGGGTGTCCCAGACCATCCTGCGCTGCCTGCCGGTGCTGCTCCTGGGGGCAATTCTGCCCGCTCCCTATGGGATCATGGCTCCGGTAAGTGCGGCCCAGCTTTTGTGGACGCTGGTTTCTATGGCGCTGGGTACCTTGGCCGCCAGTGCCTTGTGCTTGCTGGTGTACTTCACCAATTTCTATACCGTTAACGCCCAGGGGGTGCGCACGGTTTTCGCCTGCATGACGGATTTTCTGCAAGGCTCTGTGATTCCCCTGCCCTTTATGCCTGACGCCGTGCAGGGCGTGTTAGAGCTTTTGCCCTTTGCGGCTACGCTGAACGCTCCCCTGCGGATTTACACGGGGGACATTTCCGGGCCGTATCTGTACCGCACCGTGGCGTTGCAGCTGTTTTGGGTGGCGATTCTAGTGGCTGTCGGCAAGCTGCTGGAGAAAAATGCCATGAAGCGAACCGTTGTCCAGGGAGGTTGAGCATGAGACTATATCAAAAGTATTTTGCCATCCATTTCAAGGCTGCCATGCAGTATAAGGTTTCTTTTTTCCTGACGGTACTGGCCCAGTTTCTTGTATCCTTTGAAGTGTTTTTAGGAGTGTTTTTCATGTTCCAGCGGTTCCACACCGTAGAGGGCTTTACTTATAGCCAAGTGCTGCTTTGCTATAGCGTGGTGCTGTTTCAGTTTTATCTGGCGGAATTCTTTTTTCGGGGCTTCGACCGTTTTGCCGCCATGCTGGGAAACGGGGAATTTGACCGTATTTTGGTCCGGCCCAGGAACACGGTGTTCCAGGTGCTTGTAAGCCGGATGGATTTTGCCCGGGTCGGCAGGCTTTTGCAGGGCCTTGTCCTGCTGCCCTACGCTATGGCCACCGCCGGAGTGGAGTGGAATTTCCCTCGGGTGCTGACGTTGCTCTTCATGATTGTCAGCGGGACCCTGTTGTTTGCCGGAATTTTCGTTGTAGGGGCATCCTTCTCCTTCTTTACCACCGAGGGCTTAGAGGTGATGAATGTCTTTACTGATGGAGTAAAAGAGCACGGCAAGTATCCGCTGAGCATTTACGGCAAGCGGGTGCTGCAGTTTTGTACCTTTGTCGTCCCCTATTCGCTGGTGCAGTATTATCCGCTGCTCTACCTTTTGGGAAGGGTGGATAACCCGGCGTACATCTTCCTGCCGCTGCTGTCCGTGTGGTTTTTGCTGCCCTGTTATCTGATCTGGCGGCTGGGTCTGCGGCATTACAAATCTACCGGATCCTAAACGTGGCCGGCGCGGATTTCGCGTCGGCCTTTTAGGACAATACCGGGAAACCGCACCAAAAGCCTTGAGTTTTTCCACTGGTTCCGCTATACTGACAGTATCAGAGAGTGAGGCGGCTATATGGTTCAGGAAGAATTGAACGGGATTTTGACGGAAATGGAGAACACTCTTCGCGGTCTGGGAATCCCCCTTTCCAGCAAGATTTCTCCGGAAGTGCAGGTAAATACCCGCGCCAAGCGGCGGCTGGGCTGCTGCCGTTATTTTCCCTCGGTGGACAGCCTGCCGAAGGGAATTTCTCCGCCCCTCCAAAATGGCGGCTGGTATGTGATCGAGGTGTCCGCTTCCCTGCTGGAAACGCCAGACCGCTTGCGCCAGACACTCTGCCATGAGCTGCTTCACACATGCCAAGGCTGCCGGAATCACGGGAAATTGTGGAAATCTTACGCCGCGCGGGTTAACGGAGCGCTGGGGTATCAGATCCAGCGGCTGGCGCAGGCGGAGGGGGGAACGGCTTCTTTGCGCCGGGAAGAGGTGAGGTATGTGCTGGAGTGCCAGTCCTGCGGGGCGAAAATCTACCGTTCTCGCCTGTCGAAAGCGGTCAAGCAGCCTTGGCGCTATCGCTGCAAATGCGGCGGGAAGCTGAAACGCATCCAATAGGAAAATAAAAAGACGAGGAAACGAACGCCACAGCCTTATAAGGAAGTATTTATAGCCAACCGAAGGGCGAATTTTTCGTGAATCTGCTATTGTACAAAAATTATGGAGGAACAAGTCATGGATATTTCTTATGTGGAAGAGGGCAATAAATTTAATTACAGAGTTTGTGCTGTTATCATTTTAAATAATAAAATACTTGCCATGCACGATGAGCGCTCACCCTATTATTATCTTCCCGGCGGAAGAGTCCAAATGGGAGAAACGGCAGAACAAGCAATCATCAGGGAAGTTGAAGAAGAGTTGAGTATCACACCAGATATCGTTCGTCCTCTGTGGTTAAATCAGGCTTTCTTTACGGAAGATGTAGATCATCTGCATTATCACGAAATCTGCATTTACTTTCTGATGGATATTTCCCATACCGATCTGTTAAAAAAAGGTGAATGTTTTACATTAACGGAGGGGCGGCACATACATGATTTTGAGTGGCTCCCTTTTGAAAGATTGAAAGACGAATACTTCTATCCCTTATTCTTGAAAACTGATATTTATTGCCTGCCAGAACAATTTACGGTCAGAACGGAAATTGAGTGATGATAAATTTCGGCCTATCTTTAGCAGTAACAAGCAGGGAAACTGTATTGACAGTTTCCAAAAAGCCAACGAATCAAGAATTTTAGGAAATACTTTGAAGTGAAAAGAAACGGTACAGTACCTTCTCATGTACTGCACTGTTTGTATATGAATAATACTTCCTTATCCGGCATTCTGTAACCGCTTCCTCGTCTTTTTATTTTTTGGATCAGGTTTGGTGCACCAGCTTTTTAAAATCTTCTGCAGGCATAGCGGAACGGTAAATAATGCCGGACTGCTCCGGGACAGGCCCTGGAAAGCAGAAATCAACAAAGTCGCCGTTCAAATCCACAATAGCGGTCAAGCTTACCCCATCCCGGCCGGGAACATCCTCCAGGGTAAAGCCCGTCCCATTGACAGTAAGTTTTTTGCCGGAAAGCTCCAGCTTGTAATCAGGGTAATAGGCAAACATGGACATGTCCTTTTCCAGCGGCTCCGCATCGGCCAAAGCCTGGGCGAAGGCTTCCATCCGCTCCCGGTTTTCCTCATTGCTGGCGTTTAAATGGATCAGTTTAATCTGTTTGCCATAGCCTTGGTAAAGGTCCATTTTCAGAGTGTCAGGGCTGTCGCAGCCGATCATAAGGCTAAGAAAGAGACAGGCAAACAGCAATAAAAGCGGTTTTTTCACAGATATTCCCCTTTCCAAAATTGGAAACCATGCAAGCTGGCGATCAAAGATTGAAAAGCTCTGCGGCGTTTTGCCACAGGATTCTTTCCCGCTGGACGCTCGTAAGGCCGGAGCGGTTTAGCAGCTCCAGCTCGCTTGGCACCGTGCTCCAAGGGCAGTCGGTGGCAAAAAGAATCCGTTCCGGACCATGGAGCATGGCAAGCTCTGTAAACGCTTCAGGATCCAGGAAACGGGAAGCAAACGCCGTGTCGAAATACACATTTTTCTTTCCGGCCAAATACTGAGCCGCTTCCTTTGGCATATCCATGCCGCCCATATGAGCGGCGATGATGGTCAGCTTTGGAAACTGATCCGCAATTCTTGCCAGCGCGTCCGGTGGGCAGTGGACCAAATTGGGGGAGTAGGGATCCCGGCCAGTATGGAAGGAAACCGGAAGGCCCAGGCGCTCCGCTTCCGAAAAAATGGGAAGCAGTGATTCGTCCCCCACGAAAAATTCCTGATAGTCCGGATGGAATTTTATGCCGTGCAGACCTAGGCTTTTAATGCGCTGCAGTTCTTCCAGTGCGTTTTCCGCGGAGGGGTAAACACTCCCGAAGCACCGCAGTTTTCCCGTTTGGCTTCGGGCGGCAAAATTGTTCACCGAGGTTTGCTGCTTTGCGTTGGTCGCAATGGAAAACAGCATAGCTCCCAGAAATTCGTAGTCTGTTTCTTCGGCCCACTGTTCCTGTTTTTTAAGGGTGCCCTCCCGGGTACCGTCAGCGTGATAAGAGCATTTACAGACATCCGCCAAACGGGAAAGGGCCTTCTCAGCCAAAGCGTCGGGGAAAAAGTGGATATGGGAATCAAAATATTTCATATGCAAGCCATACGGCACAATGGTTGCGCGCCGTCCCTTCTTTTGTTTTCCGAACCCACGGCGAAAAGCTGGCTGTCGATGGGATATTTCTAGATCTGACATCTGAAATTCAACAGCTAACATTTAATATTGTACCCTAATTTTCAAACAAACGCAAGTTTTTCTGCGGACGGTTCCAATCGCCACCGTTGCATATTGGGTTAGTCCAACGAATCGTTAAGGAAAGAATGGAAGGTGGTGCAAACGAAAAAGCAGCCTTGAATTCTTTGATAACTGCCCTTTCGT
>CAYSQF010000085.1:0-6761 GCA_964433105.1 uncultured Acutalibacter sp. | reverse complement strand
AACCCCGGACACCTTGATTAAAAGTCAAGTGCTCTGCCAACTGAGCTAATGAGTCGTAGAACCGTCCGTCTTTTCCAGACAGCTTTCTTATTATAGCAAGGAAACACGCGGCTGTCAACAAAAAAATGCAGAAAACCTTGCTTGCTAAAATAAGGACAATTACGGCAAAATATGGGGAATTACCGAAAACATTTCCCAATTTTGAAATTAACTGTCAGTTTCAAATTTGAGATGATCATCTGCTACCGAGGAATAAATTCCTCACATTTAATTCTGCGGTAACCATGTTCAAACAAATAATACCAGGCGCCGGGCTTGGTGAGACTGTTAAGGTCATCGCGGCATCTTAGCAGTGCGTTCTCCGGCCATTTTATCAATGCTGTCAGGACGGCTTAAGTTACTATTTTTACCATTCCGATCCTTATATACTATCTGCAGCGCTTTCTTTGCAAACTCTGTAAATACCATATTATCTCTGGCACCTCCTAAACGCAAGCAAAAAAATTGCGCACCCACAACCGTGAGTGCGCGTTTTGCTGTGCGCGGGTACGCGCTGGAGCGGGCGAAGGGAATCGAACCCTCGTATTCAGCTTGGGAAGCTGATGTTCTACCATTGAACTACGCCCGCATATAACGATTGTTTTAATTATATGCGGTTTGGGAAAAAAAGTCAATGGACGGGAATAAACTTTTTTAAAATTAATATCAATTATTGTTTTTTCGGTTTTTTACAACGCAAAGCTTTAAATATCGACAAATTTCTGGTGTTTCATCCTGAAGTGAGTTAAAATAAATTTCATCTTTGCGGTAATAATAAGAACAGCATGAGATGTGGTAAATCCTTTATATGATATAGGCGCTATTTAGGAGAAAACATGGTAGAGGGTCTGTCATTTGAAATGAAGAATTTTTTGGGGAACCGCATGCGGGAGCTTCGCCTGCTTTTCGGTTTTACGCAAAAAGACATTGCCAATGCCCTAAATATCTCCCGGCCTACTTACTCGTACTATGAATTGGGCGATACTCGGCCCGATCCCGCTGTACTGGGCCGGTTGGCCTGTTATTATAATGTCCCTGTGGATGTGTTTTACTCTGATGCGGTTCCGGTTGACGTGCAGCTGCAGGATGTAGAGGGCCGTCGGCACCGCACAGGCCGATCCGCCGCGATCGATCCGCAAAGGGTGGGGGAGCTTCGCCCTGCCGAGCGCTCTTTGATTTTGCTAATCCGCTCCAGCGGTCTTGATGCAAAAGATGTTTTGGAAGGTTTAGAAGAGTATCTGGACCAACAAAGGCAATAATTTCGTATTGTCAATTTTGTCGGCGAATTTCGACAGAATTTGTTGAAAAGAAACGGTATAGTATAGAGAAACGACCGGTCAACAGTTGTATATTTGTTGTTTTGTTTTTGCCAAATTGAAAGAAAAATTCTGTTTTGCTATTTTTCAATGTTGATGACCGCAAACCTGCGGTTCTCATAGATATGCGTCCGTAGCTCAGCTGGATAGAGCACTGGCCTCCGACGTTTCAGGCCGTTCCTGCTGAGATGACGCCCAGAAGCCCAGAACATCGGGAAATTCTGGAGGTTCAGGAAAGAAAAAGTTCTGCCTTTGACTACTGTTTGACCACTATTTTTCACAAAGCTGACTACCGCAACCCTGCGGTTCTCACATATACGCGTCCGTAGCTCAGCTGGATAGAGCACTGGCCTCCGACGCCAGGTGCCGCTGGTTCGAATCCAGTCGGGCGCGCCAGACCTAGCGGTCAGCAATTTGCGATCGCTAGGTTTTTTCTATACCTTTCGCGTGCGGCCCGCGCTGAGAAGAGCCGTTTTTACCCGCACTGGGTACAAGCGGCTCTAAACTGCGGCACACTGGTGCGAACCGATCGATCCGGCAGGCAAGATTGAATTTGGCCTGAAATACCTTTCGGAGTGTAAATCCTCCATTGCCCGGATTGCGGCCTCATTCAGCGGCACAAGAGGTTCGCAACGTGAAATTTCGACACCTTTCTAGTAGCGGTTTGCTTTACACATCGTCAGAAAACTATCCAATTACAAGTGTGCTGGCAACTACTTTTACATCTGAAGCCAGCGGGTCACTTCTTCTGGTTTGGTCTGACCCGGCACCTCTGCGATGAAAATGGCAACATACTTATGATGACTGCGCCTTTCCGACCCAGGGAGATGGACGCGCCAGAGTCTTATTGGAATACGGTGTCGCTCAGTGCTCAATTTCAAAGAAATAGATGTGCAGCCCGTCCTCTTCGATCCGGCCCTCACCCGTAAACTGGTTGCGGTGCAGATACGCCGCCAAAGCAGGGCTGTCCGTATAGAACGTAGGTACCGTATGGAAGGGCATGGAGCGGTACTGTTCCTCAAACCAGCCGTTGTTTTCGATGTAGATGTGGGCGTCCTTGCCGTCCGCGTCCTTGCCGGTGAGCATATACCGAGCGCTCATGTGGCGTACACCGGCGGCGTTCACCACCTGGGTGTCTACCCCACAGGGTTCCACAATGCCGCTGAACACCTTGCAGCTGACAACATAGCCCTTGAAGGGAATCATATCTACCTCCCCGTTCTCCCCTTTCAAGTGCAGATTTTCACCGTTGCCTTCGATTTTTATATCAAGAAAAGGTTTTTTCTCCATAAAAACTTCTCCTTATCTGTTGCAGTTTTGTTTGGCGCCATTACAGGCGGATCAGTTCCCCTGTCTCCAAGTCTCGGGCGTATTTTCCGATGTGCTCCCACACCAGCTCTGCAAACATCACTGTGGGCCAGTGGACCATCTTTTCGCAGGCCACCGTGCGGAACAGGCACTCGCCGTCTGGCTTGACACTGTCGCCGATGAAGTATTTGCGACCGTGGTATTCCCGCACTTCGGTGCGCTCAAATTTTGCGCCGATGCTGTCCTCCACTGAGCCAAGGCTCTCGCCCTGCCGGGTGAATTGTGCCGGGCTGCAGCCGCCTACCCTCCGCCAGTTGTTGAAGGCTCTCTGCTTGTCCTCGCTCTGCAGGGGGATGACCCCGTCCCGCACGTCGCCCTCGGGATTCTGCCACAGGGGAAGCAAGCGCAGCATCTCGTTTTCACCCATAAACAGCAGGGCAGGGACTTCCAGCTTTTCCGCTTTTCCCAGCATTTCCTCGGTCAGGTCATAGGCCTCGTACCACTGGCCGTCCAGGTCGTGTGCCGGAGCCTTGCCCGCAAAGAGCATACCACCCATGCCGACTCCGGCGAACAGCTCCGGGTGAGCCAGCACGTTCCGGCTGCTCATGAATCCGCCAAAGCTGTAACCAATACTGTATACCCTGCTCCAGTCCACCGGGAAATTCTCTCTGGCATAGTCCATCAGCTGGGAGATCATCTCCCAGTTCTCATTTTCCGGGGCAATGACGATGCACTCCTCCCGAGCCGCCACCTGCATAACGCCGTAACTCTCCGTCAGCTGAATGGGGTTATGGGCCCCATGCAGGCAGAAAATCAGCGGGAATTTCCGCTCCGGTTCCCTTTCCACAGCCAGAGGGAGGTAGCTTGCCCACTTGTCAGGGCCCTCGCCGTGCACTTCCTTGCGCAGACCCTTCTCGAACTTGACCCAGTAGTCCCGGCCCTCGGGAGAATCCTCTCCCATACCCATTACGGCCATCCGCTGGGCAATGAGCTGTCCGTCCTCGCTGGCGGCGATCGTTTCAGCATCCGCTGTACTGTCGCCCATGGATTGGAGCAGCCCGGCAATACCGGAGCTCTCGTCACGGCGCTGAATATCCTCTTCTGTCAAACCCATTTTAACTTCTTTCTTCTCTGACACAGCTATTTCCTCCCTTATATTTTATGTCGTTTTGCAAACTCATACAGCGGCAGCGCGGACCAGGCGTGGCAGTCCGAGCGGGGCGCGGAGGGCGTCTCCGGGAAGGTGGTGCAGTGCAGGTCGATAAAATCATACCACGCCTGCCACAGCGCCTCTGTGCGGTCATACATCCCCACCTGTTCCAGCGCGCGGAACAGGTAGAATTTTTGCATGAAAGAACACTGCACCAGGCCCTTGTCCTCCAACACCTTTTCCATCATGGCTTTGGCTTTATCGCCGCTTGCCAGGCCGGTCAACACGGCATAGATCTGGGTATGCTGGGAGTATTCTTCCGTATGAGGTCCCTCTTTGTACAGGCCCTTTTCCGGCACAAAGCAGGTCTTTTCCACCAGGATCAGGATCGCATCGCACTTCCGCTGGTACTCTGCGGCCAGATCCGACCGGTGGAATTTCGGCAACAGGCGGCAGAAGCTTTGCACCGCGTAAACAAAAAACAAATTTTGCAGAGCCGATTCCCCATCCAGAACGGCCGTGGGCGTGGCAAACTGTCCGTCCCATTCCTTCGTCCAATCAAAATAGTCCCAATAGCCCTGGGGCGCGATCATGCCGCTCTGGCATCGTTTGCCGAGGAAGGTCTCCACAATGCGCTCGGCCACAGGGACATAGGGCCGGACAAAGTCGAGGTCGCCGGTTTGCTCCACATAGTCCTCCAGCATCAGCACGAAACACAGGGCAAACACGGGGATGATCTGCTCTTCACGGGAAGGGAACCGTGACTGGGTCAGACCGTTGCTCTGCAGGGAACTGGCGAACAGCCGGATGGCCTGCCGGGGCAATTCCACATCATCCGTCGCGGCATAGGTAAACAGGATCTCCAGCCGGGTGTCGCAGGCATACATGAGTTGCTCGTAATAGGGGCAGTCCTCATAGGTGTCGTGGGCGCAGAGCTGTAAGGTGCGCCAGGCCACATTGTAGAGCTTCTCTTTCCTTGGATCAGTGAAGCTGGGGCGCTTGGTGTTCTCAAAGGGGTAGCCGGTTTCTATGTATGGCTGCGGGAGGATGGTCAGCGGCTCGTCGTCAGTTTCCGCGGTGATCTCAATAAAACGGAATGTGCGGAATCGGAAAGGCTCATACACCGCCTCCCCTGCAACCGTATATTCATCATAAATACCATCAATATACCCGCTGGCGTCGTCCCGCACGCCTTTGTAGGGGTTGCCGTTTTCATCTTTTTGAAAGTAGCTCTCCGCGTACATCATGCGGACCTTGCTCCCCTTACCACCCGCAAAGCCGATGCGAAAATAAGCCGTGGTCAGTTCCCCGGCGTTGATGACGAAGCTTTCCTTCTTGTGCGCGGCGATCGTTCTCTCCTGCCAATCCGGGAAGGTCTTTTCCCTCCGGTACAGCAGCGGGATCGGCCGGGGCACGCACACTTTCCCTCTGCGGCATCCAAAGGGATCATACGCCTGGGACTGCACCGCAACCGGCCGGATCAGCCCGGCTTCATCCCAATCATCCTGAAAGAACGGTTTTTTCACCGCACCGTCGACTATCTCATTGACACCCATCAGAAATATCCCATAGGAATTAAACCCCATGCTCCTGTCCAGCCAGGCCAGCCAGTTCCCGGGGTCAGACGGGTCCTTGTCGCCAATAACGCCAGTGAGAGAAACAGCGGGGCCGCCGTTGTCGCCGTAACAATGATTCGGGCCGCTGTTCAGCGGGCTGGCAGGGTTCTCCGGGTAAGAGAGTACCTGCATGACAATGCGGTTCTCGCCGGGTTTCAGCCAGGGTGCAATGTCGATGGTATCGTAATATGCAACCACCTTTTCGCTGCGGCATGGGCCGAACAAAATGCTCTCTCCATTGACGAACAGTTTGAACTGGCTGCGGCCGGTGACCTCCACCGGGCAGCACTCCGGCGGAGCCTCCACCATCGTGCGGAAACCGAACCAAGCGGAGACGATCTCCCGGACAGGGTCGGCCGGAGCCATGTCCTCTGCGGCAAGACCGATAAAACGCTTCTCCGTGCTTAAAATAGGCATACGGATTCCCTCCTATTTGAGTGTCATCTATTTTTTAGTATACCACTTTGTGCCAGCTGTGTAAAGTTATGCAATGTGGTCAGCAAGCTTCGATATGCCTTTCAGCTATATGACCGAATACAGGATGAGCATTTGCAAATCGGCGGAAATGGAAGTATACTGGGATTATCACAACGGTTTTTGGAGGCCTTTTATGAAAATCTTAGTATTAAATGGAAGCCCGCGTCCTAATGGCAACACTGCCAGAATGGTGGCGGCCTTTGCCGAGGGCGCCAGGGAAAGCGGGCACGAGGTACATATCATCGACGTGTGTAAAAAGAAGATCGGCGGGTGCCTTGCCTGCGAATACTGTCACACCAAGGGCGGCGGTAAGTGTATCCAGCAGGACGATATGCAGGAGGTCTACCCGCTTTTGGAGGAAGCGGATATGATCGTACTGGCTTCGCCCATTTATTACCACAGCATCACTGGCCAACTACAGTGCGCGGTCAACCGCATATACGCTTTGGATAAACCAAAAAATCTGAAAAAAGCGGCGCTCATTATGAGCTCCGGCAGCGACCATGTTTACAGCGGAGCTATCTTTGAGTATCAAAACTCTTTCCTGCAATATCTGCATTTGCAGGACATGGGGATCTACTCCGCCCATGGCAAGGAAAACGGGTCTGAGGAAAAGCTGAACGCCCTGCGGGAGTTTGGAAGGAAACTGAAATAGGAGACTGAATCAAAAACGGGAGGAAAAATCAATGGAATATCGTATCAACCGCCGCACAGGCGACAAGATCAGCGTGATCGGCGTGGGAGCCAGCTCCAGTGGAACGAATGGCGAAAAGGAGTGCCGGGAAGCTCTGGAGCTCGCCTTTGAAAACGGCGTGAACTACTACGACCTGGCTACCGGCGAGGCCAGCTATTTTG
>CAYSQF010000084.1:0-6796 GCA_964433105.1 uncultured Acutalibacter sp. | reverse complement strand
TTTTGAAAAGAATATTTTACCGTTTCATGGAATCGGGGAACGGACAGCACATATTTCAAGGTCTGGTGCTCTAAATCCTCATTTTCCAGCCCTGCGTGGGCGAAAAGGAATCGATCTGTTTCCAAAATGTGTGGAAGTCCCCGCAAAAAGGCCAGCTCCTGGGAAAAAGCAAGCTCCATCTTTTTTCGGAGGGCATGGGTTTCCTCTATGTTTTTGGGAAAGGGCAGGCCCATTGCCAGCGTCATTTCTCCCAGCACGGAGCGTTCCCGGTAATAGGCGCCATGCTCAAAAATATCCTTGTCAGTTCCTTCCAAGGTAAAAATGTCGTTGTTTCCCATGAGCACAAAAACGTTTTTCTGTTTCGAAAGCTCCATAGTGAAACGGACAGTATCTAAATTCTGGCAACCCTTTTGAACCAGATCCCCAATGATGACCAAAGTATCCTCCCCCGGTCGGTATTCCAGCTTTTTCAAAAGGGCTTTGAACAGGTCAAAGCAGCCGTGGATATCGCTGGTGACCAAGATCCGTTTCGTTTTCAATTTGGCCCGCACTACGCGGACAGGGTGGTTAAACTTCATTTCGTTTCCTTCCTTGATACCCAGCAGCCACCGGTTTAATCAGAGGTACAATGATATTTGTTCAGGTCTATTCTTCAATTATATTACATACAGAAAATCCCGCAAGGTTTCCTGCGGGATTTTCTGCGGCTTTGAAAATCTTTTTAGATTTCAGCAAAATACTTGATGGTGCGGACCATCTGGCTGGTGTAGCTGTTCTCGTTGTCGTACCAAGACACAACCTGCACCTCGTAAAGGCCGTTGCCGATTTCGGTAACCATAGTCTGAGTGGCATCGAACAGGGAACCCTGGGTGATGCCGATAATGTCAGAGGATACCAGCGGCTCCTCGGTGTAGCCGAAGGAATCAGACTCAGCAGCCTTCATGGCGGCGTTAATGCCTTCCACAGTGATGTTCTCACCCTTGACAACCGCTACCAAAATGGTGGTGGAGCCGGTGGGAACCGGCACACGCTGAGCGGAGCCGATCAGCTTGCCCTTCAGCTCGGGGATAACCAGGCCGATAGCCTTGGCAGCGCCAGTGCTGTTGGGAACAATATTCACAGCGGCGGCACGGGCACGACGGAGATCGCCCTTGCGATGGGGGCCGTCAAGAACCATCTGATCGCCGGTAAAGGCATGAACAGTGGTCATAATGCCGCTCTGGATGGGAGCATACTTGTTCAGAGTGTCAGCCATGGGGGCCAGGCAGTTGGTAGTGCAGGACGCCGCAGAAATAATGGTGTCCTCCTTGGTCAGGGTCTTTTCGTTTACACTGTAAACGATGGTCTTAAGATCATTGCCTGCGGGAGCGGAAATAACAACCTTCTTAGCGCCGGCATCGATATGAGCCTGGCTCTTCTCCTTAGAGGTGTAGAAGCCGGTGCACTCCAGCACCACGTCAACACCGATCTGGCCCCAGGGCAGATTCTTCGCATCTTTTTCGGCGTAGATCTTGATAGTCTTGCCGTCTACAGTGATGGAATCCTCGCCGGCGGTAACCTTGTCAGCCAGAGCATAACGGCCCTGAGCGGAATCGTACTTCAGCAGATGAGCCAGCATCTTGGGGCTGGTCAAATCGTTGATGGCCACGATCTCGTAGCCAGGCGCACCGAACATCTGACGGAAAGCCAGACGGCCGATACGGCCAAAACCATTGATTGCAACTTTTACGGACATTGGTAAAACCTCCTAAAAGTAGAATAAGTTGTTCCCTGCCTATATTTTACTGTATTCCTCCGAATTTTACAAGAGCCAAACGGAAAATTTCAGGAAATTTTTCCAAAAGCTCCCACAAGCCGAAAGGGCTTTAATCCGGGCGGAACCGTCTGGTTTTGCGCTGAGCGGCAGGCGTCTCTTCCGCTTCTTTGGGCGTGCGGCGGATATTGTACCGGCGGAATGTCATCAAAAACACCAGCAGGAAGAGGGACACCCCCAAACTGGAGAGCTGGATCAAAGAAGGAATTTCGCCAATATAACTTTTGCCTAAAAGCAGCAGAACCAAGTTGGAGAAGGAATAAACCACGGTAAATACCACGGCAAAAATCCCCGTGACAAACACACGCTTGGCAGCGGATTCCTCCTCCACCCCGGCAAACAGCTTGCAAAGATAAAACAGGCTCAACAAGGTGCTGGCTGCGGCAATTACGGCAAAGAAGTTTTCCACAAAGGAGGAGGATTTCGCGTAAAAGACATACACCAGGATCAAATAGGCGATTCCCCAGAGCACGCCCACCAAATAAAGAAGCGGCGCCTTGGCAAGGTTGTTTTTCCCCTGGAAAAAGCCGATGGACACAAAAAGCTGCACCGCCCCAAACAAAAAGCAGGACGCCATAAAGGCCACATGGATCACGCCCCGCTGAGCGGAATCATAGGCGGACATGCCGGTTTTTAAATAGTCGGCGTAATCGATAGCCTGCAAAATCGCGGACGCCAGCAGGGCAGCGCCGGAAAGAACCGCAACCACGCCCAGAACATTGTTTTTCCGGGGCACATAAGGGCCGAAATACCGTCGGGAGAAGAAACACATGACGCCCCCCAGCAGAGAGGCTAACACCGCCACAGCCAGGCTGCACCCGGCCAGAACCCCGCCATCGGTATAAAAGCCCGTATCATAGTCAAAGCAGTACAGCATCTGAACCACCCTCAGCACCACGCCCACGGCAAAACCCACACAGGTAACCTTTAAAGCGTTCCCCACATTGAGGAACGGCATAGATCGCTCAATCTTCTCGATCCATTGGCCGCGTTTCTTTTCTGTTTTATTCTCTGTCTGCTGTTCCATTTGATTTCCTCCAATTCCAGCCAGCCCATAGTCTACAGCCACAAAACGCCGTACTGCGCCTTTTCCAAACTACCCGGCAATCGATACCCAGCGTCTAGTATAGCATAAACCGATCGGAATTCCAATAGGATAGAAAGAGGATTTTTCACAATCGGCTTTTAATGGCCGATTTTGTCGTAAAGCAAGTCTGGAAGAAAAGGAAAGGAAGCACTGAAGAATCCGCCGATGACATATGATTCGACGGTTCCGGAAAAGTTACAAAAGGAGGACTTTTATGAAGCCTGTTAAAAGAAACCGGGGTCTGCGCCAAATCATCCTGGCCCTGCTGGCCCTTTGGGGGGTCATCCTGCTGACACCCGCAAGCGTGTATGGATTGGTCGGCGCCCGGGAGGGAAGTCACGAGGAATCAGCTTCCAGCGAAAGCTGGGCATCCGCGCCACCCGCTTTTCTGGATGGCGCTTCCATGCCGGAAACCGGAGAAAATCTCGAAGAGGAACCCACCTTTACCCTGTACGATCGGACGACAGAAACCACCTTACAGCTGGCCGAGAAGGAGCTTCTCCCGGCAGCCATTGCCTGCGAAATGGATCTTTCTGCGCCAGAGGAAGCCCTTAAGGCTCAGGCAGTTGCCTGCCGCACTCTTTTCCGCCGGAAACGGGACGCCGGAGAAACCATTGTCTGTGACAGCGCAGCCTGGCAGATTTGGACCACCCAAGAGCAAATGGAAGCCCGCTGGGGAGAATACTGCGCGGCTAATCTGACGCTGCTGGAAAATGTCGTAAGCCAAACGGCGGGACAAATCTTGTGCTGGGAAGGAAAGCCTATTTTGGCTGCCTATTTTGCCATTTCCGCCGGAAACACTGAGAGCGTGGGAAACATATGGGAGGACGGCTTTCCCTACCTACAGGCTGTAGCAAGCCCCGGCGATATGTTCAGCGACGGTTATTTGAGCACAAAGGTCCTGACAACGGAAGAATTCAAAGAAGCTGTAGCCGCCTATTTTCCCGATGATCCGCCGGAGCTTTCAGACGACTTGGATTCCTGGCTGACCGATTTGGAATATACCTCTTCCGGCTATGTGAGCTCCGCTGTGCTGGGAGGAAAACAGGTTTCCGGCACAGACCTGCGGTCCGCCTTTTCCCTGCGAAGCGCCTGCTTTGACGTCAGCTGTGAGGAAGAGGAAATCCGCTTTACCGTCCGCGGCTGGGGACACGGCGTCGGCATGAGCCAGGCCGGGGCGGCCTTTATGGCAAAACGAGGCGCGGATTATAAGGAAATTCTGGTACACTACTATCCGGAAACACAGCTGACAGCGCTTTCATAGTAAAAAAACTTGGCATTTTGTCATATCGTTGTTTTCTAAACGGGAAAAAGGTGCTATAATATAGTAAATGACCGTCAAAACCATTTACTCCCCAAAAAAGAAAACGACGCCGTTTTGCGGCTTCTGGAAACAGGAGAAACCTATGGACATGATCACCACTAGCGCTATGAGTTCCAGCCTTTTGACCCGGGACGTATACTGCGTCTGCTTCCCTCAGCGGGACGGCCTGGACTCCCTGCGGGGAGAGTTTGCCGATGCAAGAAAAAAATTCTTTACAGGCGGGAAAAAGGCCGTAAAGGTAGGAAAAGCGGAAATTATCAAAGGCTTTGACGGAAAGCTCCACGGAAAGCTCAGCCGCCGGGGTCTTTACTGGAAAAAGACCGCCGGGAAGCTTGCGCTGGAGGAATCCTTTGACCAGCGCAGCGGCTATGTGATCGTCTGCCGTGATTTCCGCGGCGTGATCGTCAGCAGGACCTTTTTTGACAAAAACCACTTGTGGATCAAGTCGGAATACTACGACCCGGAAAATCAGACCTGCGCCGCAGTGATTTTCAAACCTCTGGACGCTTCTAATCTGGTGGAACGCTTTGACTGGGACCCGGAACGGAAACGCTACTGCGCCACGGAGCTGCACCCTCTTCCCTACTCCCTGGGGACGGCAGAACAGAGCATTTTAACCGCCAGGTTTGGCGAACCGGATCTGGTAGTTTCCACCGGCGAGGGGAATTACTGCTACTGCCCCAAAGCTGACGCGCAAAACCGAAAACGCGCACTGGATGAGATCAAGGACGGCACCATTGTGCTCATGCCCGCTTGGGAGATCCGGGACGGCACGCTGGCCGAAGAGGACCGGGAAGAGGAATCGTCCGTCGCTTTTACCAGCCTGGAAGAATATGCCAAAATCGAGCCGGGCCAGGAATCTTTGCCGGAATCCCCCATCCCCGCCGGTTCGCCGGAATCTATAGAACCGGAAGAAATATCCCCGCCTGCGGAATTGGAAAGCAGCACAGAAATTGAAAGCGCCGAGGACGAGCTCATTCTGGAAGCCGCCCGAAAAGCGGCAGCCGAAACATCATCGGAGCCTGGCGCTGCCGCGCGAGACAAAACAGAAGAAACCGGGCTTTCTGAAATGGGACAGCAGGAATCCCTGCCTGCTCCCGCCACTGGCAGAAGGCGGACGGAACAGTCAAACGGCATGACCGCCTATGAAGGGGAGTACCTGGACGGAAAGCGGGACGGCTTCGGTTCCTATTATTACAAGGATGGAAGCCTGTGCTACGCCGGCTTTTGGAAAGACGACAAGCGGGACGGACTGGGGGTATCCTTCCGGGAAAGCGACCATGCCCTGCATATTTCCAAATGGGAAAACGGCCAGCCCGGCAGTTTTGTTTCGCTGTTTGAAAAGGACGGCAGTCTCCGGTACGGTGGACGCATTGAAAACGGTAAAAAGGAAGGAGCGGGTGTTTCCTTCAGCCAAAGTGACGGCACCATTTTTGTTGGGAAATGGGAAAACGGCCTGCCTGCCGGCTTAGGCTCTTCTTTTGACCGAGACGGGAACCTGCTATATTACGGCGGCTGGAAGGACGGAAAGCGCAACGGACATGGCACCGAATTTGACGGGAGTGGCAGCATTATATACGACGGGGAATGGAAAGACGGCAAATATTATAACGGCATTTTGTATCAAAAGCAGGTTCCCGGAACTGCTGTGGAACAGCCACCTTCTCCAATCTCTGCTTCCAAAACGAGTACAGCAAACAACGAATAGAAATACCAGACGCTTTTTTGGAAAAAGCAAAAAAAGAGCTTGCTTTTTCCGTTTCTATCCGCTATAATAGTGTATGTTGTCCGGGTGTGGCGCAGCTGGTAGCGCGCTTGACTGGGGGTCAAGAGGCCGTGAGTTCAAGTCTCGCCACTCGGACCATATCGAGTGTTCATAACGGATTTGAGTTATGGACACTCGATTTTTCTATGCTTTCGTTGATCTTCTCCTTATTTGAGTGCGATTTTTGCCGGCGCCTTCCGTCTGAGGGATCTGTAACCGAGCATGGCACAGCAAAGGGTTCTTCCGCGATCTTAACGCCTAACACAGATGGAAGCGCGGCGGGATAAGTAATATGCTGGTTATTTGCCGCAGCGGCAATCACCAAAGGCTTATCTCGCTGATGCAGAAAAGAAATGATTGGCTTCGCCCAGAGACGCTGGAAAAGCCCAACGCTGCAGGAAACAAGGTCTATATCGCGATCCACACAGTATTCTAATCCTTCCAGCAAAGCATGTTCCGAGCGGCGATTTGAAAGACAGCCGATAGAGAAATGGTGAAGCTCCACACTTTGAAGCACTCCAAGCCTTCGCAGGGTTTCGATCAAGACAGCCATACAGAGAGTGCCGTGACTAAAGAGGGACCGGAAACCCTGTTGGGGCTTCAGTAAGGATAAGTCTTTCGTTTCGGCCTCGATGATATCCGGACAGGTACAAAAAAGCGTTTGCAGAGATTTTCGTTCCAGCGGCTCATCGAGCACGCAAGGTTTGACATGCTTCATGCGCTACTCCATTTTCCCGCTGAGCAGATAGATCGGCTCGATTTTAAGATTTCTGTTGACAAGCAGGAGAGAAAGCAGGAACAGTGCGA
>CAYSQF010000083.1:0-6886 GCA_964433105.1 uncultured Acutalibacter sp. | reverse complement strand
AACAAGAAGAAAATTTACTACTGCCACGATTGCGGTTATAATTTCAGAGCATAATTAGGCGTTGCCTGTAGTCACATTATCATGTGGTAGGGCAGTTCCCGAAAATGGTCGTTACCCCAGCAAATACTACTGCGCTAACCACGGACTCAGAAATGCAAAACTTAACTTCCGCCAGATAGAGGAAACTCATTTGCTGGAAAATGTAATCTAAACGAACTTGTGCGGTGGGGATATTCTGTCGATGTTGGCGTTGTTGAATCCGTTGAAAGGCAGGGTGGAAAAAAGAAAAACGTAACCTGGGCAATCCTCTGTAAGGAAGATCGCCCAAGGTGGCTCTGCAACTCAATTTTTGATTTTGTGTAAGAACGGCGTAACCTTCGGGTTATGCCGTTTTTTGCTTTGGTACGGTTTAGGTGGGGCTAGAAGCATTCCTCCATCACTGACAACTTTTCCATCATCGAAAAGCTTGACAGCCAGGAGGACGGAGAGGACAACTGCTATGACTGGTATGAAATCGACCGGCATTACCGTGCGGTGGACAAAACAGGGCCTTTAGCGGAATAGATGGTGTAAGTACCGAGAAATTGGAAAATGCCCTGTGCAAGCAGGACAAGGCAACGGATATCCGTCTGACCGCTTTTGAGGACGCGATCTGTTGTTTCCCGTCTAGCTCTTTATCCGGGTTAAACTTCAGCGAACCGGGCTTTCCTTTTTATCCTTTTGCGGGGGCATCCTGCCCTTCTTCCGGACCCAAATCTTCCAGCGGTGCCCGGAAGGCAATGGTTCTAGGAGTTTTCATTCGGTCAAACTGGATCAGATAAGCCCGTTTTTCCAAATCCACATCCAGCACGGAGCCATCCCCGAAAATGAAATGGCGGATCCGCCGGCCCTTCGGCAGTGCGGCGGGCTGCTCTTCCCGCTCCAGCCATTTTTCCGAAAGCTCCACATATTCCTGGGTTTCCCGGATCAGTCCTTCCTGAGGCGGGACCACGTATTCCAGGTTTTCCTTCCCCATATCCAAGAGGAAGCGGGAAGGGTACCGGGGTGAGCCGTCTAAGTTCCGTCCCGACGCTTCCGTGAGAAAAAGCCCCTTTTGCGCCCGGGTCGCCGCTACAAAGGCCAACCGCCGTTCTTCCTCCATACCGGGCAGGGTGCGCACCTTCCGGGAGGGGAAAATTCCCTCGTTCATAGCACACAGGAACACATAAGGGAATTCCAGCCCCTTTGCGGAATGAACCGTCATCAGCCGCACCTTGTCTCCCGCTTGAACCCCATCTGTATTGGAAAACAGCGCCACATGGGCAAGGTAGTGCTCCAGAGTGCTTTCCTCCCCGCAAGTGGTCTCGTATTCATAGACGGACTGCTTCAGCTCCGCCAGATTGTCCAGCCGCTCCTGGCTGCCCTCGGTGCGAAGCATTTCCTCATACCCGCTTTCGTTCATCAGGGCGGAAAGCAGCTCGGAAATGGGCCGCTCACGATAATTGGAAGCGTAAAGCTCCACCAAGCTGATCAGCTGCTTCGCCTTTGTCCCCCGGAAAACAGGATCTTCCACCGTACGGCACAGGGCCTGGTACAGGGAGCAATCCTGCTGTGCGGCATAAGCCTTTAAAAAGCGCATCCGCTGCTCCCCCAGGCCGCGCTTTGGCACGTTGCAGATCCGCTGGAAAGAAAGGTCGTCCTGATAGGCGATCATCCGGAGATAGGACAGGGCGTCTTTGATTTCGGCCCTGCCAAAAAACTGCACACCGCTGTAAATGGCATAGGGGATCTCCGCTTTCAGCAGAGCTTCCTCCACCGTGCGGGTGACATAGTGGGCGCGGTACAATATCGCTATATCCCGGTATGGGACGCCCGAATCCTGCAGCTCTCGGATTTTTCCGGAAATCCACGCCCCTTCCGCTTCGCTGTTTTCCCCATCGAAACAAAGTACCGCAGGGCCATCTCCCAGTGTAGGGATCAGCTCCTTTTTCATCCGCTTTTTGTTTTTCCCGATCAGGGAATTGGCCGCGGCCAAAATCTGGGGGGTAGAGCGGTAATTCTGCATCATCATAATGGTCTTTACATCCGGAAACTGACGGTCAAAATCCAGAAGGTACCGGACGTCCGCGCCCCGCCAGGTATAGATGGTCTGATCCGGATCCCCCACCACAAATAAATTCCGGTGGTAGCCGCAGAGCACCTCCATCAGCTGGTACTGGGGCTTGTCGATATCCTGAAATTCATCGACCATAATGTATTCCAGCCGTTTTTGCCACTTCAGTTTGATTTCCGAATTTTGGGAAAATATGTACAGGGAAAACTTGATCAAGTCGTTGTAGTCCAGCCCAAAGCATTTCTTTTCCTGATAAAGGTACCCGTAAAAAATGATATCCTTTGGAGATGTGGCATCCAGGTACTTCCGATGCAAAACCTCCAGGGACATATCGATCATATCCAGGTAGTAGTCCGGCCGCTCCACCATTTTCAAGATTTCAATCATGTCCCGGGCATTGGCGTAGGTCATTTCCCGCAGGGTCAATCCACGTTCCTCATAGATGATCCGAAGCATGGCGTCAATATCGGAATTATCAAGTACCAAAAAACTCTTGGGGTACTGCACCGCATTGCTGTCCTCCTGCAAAATGGACACGCAGAAGCCATGAAACGTGTTGATATACCCGGTGTCATTGTCGCCGGTGAGGTTGTGGATCCGCTGCCGCATTTCATTGGCGGATTTGTTGGTAAAAGTCACGCACAGGATATTGCCGGGTAGAATCCCCAGCTCGTTGACCAAAAAGGCAAAACGCCTGGCCAGTGCCCGGGTCTTTCCGGATCCTGCCCCAGCAATGACCCGGACGATCCCCTCCGTAGAGGTAACGGCTTCCCGCTGGGCGTCATTCAACCCGTCTAAAATGTTTTCCACAAGCATCCCCCTTTTCCACACCGCCAGCTTATAGCTGGTGAAAGGCGGAAACGCTTTCCAGCACCAGCTTTTCAAAACGCTCCCGGGCAAGCCCCGCCACCCGCTGAACTTCCTCATGGTCCAAGGGTTGGGACAAGATCCCGCTGGCCATGTTAGTAATGCAGGAAATACCGCAAACCCGCAGGCCGATATGTCGGGCCGCAATGGCTTCACACACCGTACTCATCCCCACGGCGCTGGCTCCCATGTTCCGCAAAAAACGGATCTCCGCCGGCGTTTCATACTGGGGTCCCCGGCACTGCACATACACGCCCCGGCGCAGCTCCATGCCTAAACGATCAGCCGCCTGGAGTACCAATCTCCGCAATTCCGGATCATAGACCTGGCTCATGTCCGGGAATCTCTGCCCCAGCTCGTCCAGATTTTCTCCCCGCAGAGGGCTGGGAATCAGGACAGAGATATGGTCCTCAATCAGCATCAAATCGCCAGGTCGAAAGCTTGTGTCGATCCCTCCGGCGGCGTTGGTGAGGAACAGCTTTTTCACGCCCAGCATTCCCATAAGGCGGATGGGCGCCACGACATCCTCCATAGAGTAGCCTTCATAGAAATGAACCCTACCCTGCATTACAGCTATCGGAGCCTTCCCGGCAAGGCCAAAAATAAATTTCCCCTCGTGCCCGGCTACGGTGGACACGGGGAACCCCGGCAATTCTCCGTAAGGCACCTCCGCCGTGACTTGGATTTTCCTGGCAAGCTCCCCAAGGCCGGATCCCAGAACCAGGCCGGTTTCGGGTATAAAATCCGTCCGCTTCCGAATGCCCTGAACCCACGCTTCTAATTTCCGATAGTTATCGCTCATTTCCGTTCCTCCTGTGTTTTTATCTATATGGTACGCCATTTTCAAAAAAATGCAAGCGGCTTTTTTGCGCGGCTCTTTGCTACAATTGCCCATGCTCGCGCCCAAGGGCTGCAAGTGAACCGGCCCCATAGATGCGTCGGTAAGAGAAAAAGGGCGGCAGCTCTTTCCAGCTTACAGCTTCCGCCCTCGTTGCCGCTTTATTTCTCTTTTCTGCGGAAAACCCCTCATAGCAAAAGGATACCGCACTTTGCGATTTTTACAACAGCATTCCGCGTTTTATTGCGGCAGTGCCTTCCTTTTAACGCCCTATTTCCGTTCCGCATATTTCCGCTTGGTGGCCATACCGCCCCGGATATGCCGCTGTGCTTTGTTGACCGCCAACACGCATTTTACATCCCGGTACAACCCGCTGTCGATGTACTTCAACCGTTGTGAAACATCCTTATGTACCGTACTTTTGCTGATTCCAAATTGCTTTGCGGCCCGGCGGACGGTGGCTTTGTTCTCTACGATAAATTCCCCCAGCCGGGTGGCTCTCTCATCAATTATGCTGTTTCGCATAGGAACACTCCCCGTTTCTAAAACGTGTTACATTTCTATGCGGCTTTTCGCCAAGGCATTACGGATAATTTGACATCTCCGCGCCTTTTTGGTATCATACTCCCACAAACGAGAAAGGATTGGTTTTATGAAATTCGTACCCTACGAAAAGCTTTCCAAAAAAGAAAAACGAAAATGGAACGCTGCCCGGCGAAAAACCTGGGACGGCATCAGTCCCGTAACCCGCCGGTCCGAGAACCCAAAGGCGTATAACAGAAGAAAGGCACAGAAATGGGAAAACGATCCCGGCTCTGTGCCTTCTTATTTGACCAATCCGCTTAATCCGGATAAACGGGGCAGAAATCGAAGCCCTGTGCCAGCTTTTTTTCCAGCGCAAGGATAAACCGAGCGATCAGCTCGATAGAGTTTTCCAGATCCTTCCAGCTTCCGACCTCCACCGAGCTGTGCATATAGCGCAGAGGAATGGACACCAGCGCCGTTGGTACCCCTTCGCCAGTAGTATTCACCACATCACCATCCGTTCCGGTCCGCCCGCCGGCCAGTTCCCACTGTATCTCAATACCCTGCTCTGCGGCTGTCTGCCCCAGCAGCCGGTTCATCTTCTTATTCACCGCCGAACCCATACAGATCACAGGACCTCCGCCAACCTTCACCTCGCCGGTGGTGGCAGGATCCGTCCCAGGACAATCGCTGGCCCAGGTTACATCCACTGCCAAAGCGCAGGTTGGCTTGATTCTGGCGCCGGCGTAATAAGCACCGCGCATACTGGTTTCCTCTCCTACGGTAGTTGCGGCGTAGATCCCGGCAGACGCCCCCAACTCGGTGGCCCGCTTGGCAGCTTCCAAAACGACAAAAGCCCCGGTACGGTTATCCAACGCCCGGCAGGTGAACCGGTCGTTCAGCAACTCCCGCACCTGCACATCCGCGCAGACAGGGTCGCCCAAGGAAACTGCTTGCATCGCTTCTTCCTTGGAATTGGCACCAATGTCAATAATCAAATCCTCCGGCCCGGTTTCCGCCTGCTTCAGCAGGTCTTTGGTAACAGCCACTGCGCCACTGATCATCTGATTCCCGTGCCAGATCTGCATGGGGCTTCCCACGTACAGTTTGGGCCGCACGCCGCCCGCTTTGGCAACGTGGATGTTTCCGCTGCCGTCAATATGGGTGACGATAAAGCCGATCTCATCGATATGTCCGCAGAGAAGCACCTTCTGCTCCGACTGGGGGTTCACCACGCTGACGGCGTTTCCACTGGGGTCTGTAAGCTGTCGGTGAGCAAACTGCCTGCCAAATGTCAGCGCTTTCCGCTGAATGGCTTCCTCGCACCCGCTGACAGAACAGGTTTCCAGCAGATCCTTTAAGAACTTCCGATCCATACCTTGTTTCCTCCTTTTTATTACCGCATGATCATCTCTTTATCTTCTGGCAGTTCCAGCGGCACAGGCGCCGGATGTGTAAGATACCAGTATGCCACTGTGGTGTAATCGTCGTACCGGGGGCCGGTCCAGCCCAGGTTGTCCAATGTCATCCGGAAGCTTTTATCGAAGTACACGGGATCCTTCACGTGCCAGCGGTAAAGCAGAAACCTTTGCTGCTGGTTATACTGCGCTTCCCCACTATTTCCCAAAATGGCGTACAGACCCACGTACTGCCCGGAAAAGGTTTGATATCGGTGCTGGTACACATCGTTTCCAAAGGCGTATGCCCCGCAGAAGTAATCTTCCGTGCCCGTGTAATTCATGGTCGGAAACCTGTCCCCGTCGATGTACATTTTGGCTTCACCCTCAACCCAGCAGGTATTGTGGCCGTTCATCCCCGCAGCCAGGCTCACGCCGGCAAAGCAGCCCTTGCCCTCGATCCCCTCTATTACGGTATAGCTTCTTCCCCTTTGTACCGGGTGCTCCTGGCGGTAAGCGGCGTGAAAATAGCCGCTGCCTGGAGGAAGCTCACCATGCCAGCCGGAGATCATATAGTATAGCGTTTCCGGCTTCTCGCCCCGGTTTTCCACGGTGACACGGCAGTGCTTTTGGAAGGGCATTTCCCAATAGCAGTTGCAGCCTCGGCCCGGGGCCACAAGCATCATGGCGGAATTGAGCGCCGGATACCGACCGTCCCGGTCAGAGAAGTTTTCATCGTAGGCGCAGCCAAAGAACGCCGAAAGAGGCGATTCTACCGAAGGGAGTTCCATGCCGTCCCAATAGACACGCAAAATGAAGGAATGCCCAGTATATCCGGTAAACCACAGGTGGGTGAGCATCCCCGGGCCGTCCGTGTCGCAGAGGACAGCGGTTTCCTCCGGCTGTATCTCAATGCAGGGCCGCAGTTTTTCGCAGTCCCCGCCCCGGGTGCCTCCGCCCCGCTCCCCGGTTGGGTTCTCCGCTGAAAAGCCAAAGCTTTTCCGGTTCCCAATTTGATATAGTTCCATTTTCCCGCTTCCTTTCTAATCTAAAATATCTAAGGTGCCGCCGCGCAAAAGGCACAAATGAAACCTGTCGAGCAAATATGGCTCTGCTTTTTCCCGGGATGTGTGAAATTCTTCCGCTTTTTACCGCCGAAGGAATGCT
>CAYSQF010000082.1:0-6935 GCA_964433105.1 uncultured Acutalibacter sp. | reverse complement strand
CATCGCCAAAGAGGTGGAGCTGGAGGATCCCTTTGAGAACATGGGCGCCCAGCTGGTCAAGGAAGTGGCCACCAAGACAAACGATGTCGCGGGTGACGGTACCACTACAGCTACCCTGTTGGCCCAGGCTCTGGTTCGCGAAGGCATGAAGAATGTTACCGCCGGCGCCAATCCTATGGTGCTGCGCAAGGGCGTGCAGAAGGCCACCGATGTGGCTGTGGAAGCCATCGTCAAGAATTCCCACAAAGTTTCCGGCACAAAGGATATCGCCCGGGTTGCTGCTGTGTCTTCCTCCAGCGATGAAATCGGTAATCTGATCGCCGAAGCTATGGAGAAGGTGACCTCCGACGGCGTAATCACCGTGGAAGAGTCCAAGACCGCTGAAACCTACAGCGAGGTTGTGGAAGGCATGATGTTCGACCGCGGTTATGTCACTCCTTATATGGCTACCGACACTGACAAGATGGTTGCTGAGTTGGATGATCCCTACATCCTGATTACCGACAAGAAGATTTCCAATATCCAGGAGATCCTGCCCCTGCTGGAGCAGGTGGTGCAGTCCGGCAAAAAACTGCTGATCATTGCTGAGGACATCGAGGGCGAGGCCCTTACCACCTTGATTCTGAACAAGCTGCGCGGCACCTTTACCTGTGTGGCGGTTAAAGCTCCGGGGTTTGGTGATCGCCGGAAGGAAATGCTGGTGGATATCGCCACACTGACCGGCGGTCAGGTCATTTCCGAGGAGCTGGGGTTGGAGCTGAAGGACACCCAGGTCAGTCAGCTGGGCCATGCCCGCCAGGTCAAGGTTGACAAGGAAAACACCATTATCGTGGACGGCGCCGGTAATTCCGAGGACATCAAGTCCCGGGTCAGCCAAATCCGCGCACAGATTGAAACCACTTCTTCCGAGTTTGACAAGGAAAAGCTCCAGGAGCGTCTGGCTAAGCTGGCAGGCGGCGTGGCCGTTATTAAAGTGGGTGCCGCTACCGAGATTGAAATGAAGGAGAAAAAGCTTCGCATTGAGGACGCCCTTTCCGCGACCAAGGCCGCTGTGGAAGAAGGCATCGTCGCAGGCGGCGGTACAGCGTGCATCGACGCCATCCCTGCTGTAAAGGCCTATGTGGACTCTTCTGAGGGCGATGAAAAGACAGGCGCCGCCATTTTGCTGAAGGCCCTGGAGGAGCCGGTGCGCCAGATCGCCGCCAATGCCGGCATCGAAGGCTCTGTAATCGTAGAACAGCTGAAAAAAGAGCAGAAAATTGGCTATGGCTATAATGCCCTTACCGGCGAGTTCCAGGATATGATTGAGGCGGGTATTGTGGATCCCACCAAGGTGACTCGTTTCGCCCTGCAGAACGCGTCCTCTGTGGCGGCTACCATCCTGACTACCGAATCCCTGGTGGCGGACATTAAAGAGCCGGCTCCCGCTCCCGCCCCCGCCGCGCCTGAGATGTACTAAGCGGTAAAACAAAACGCAATTGATTGGTTAGTTTTAAAGCCCCACCCGGCGTTTAGCCAGGTGGGGCTTTTCGGGCTTTTGGGCTAGGTAATCGGTACTTAGGGTATATCCAACTTTCACAAGGTTTTTTACCGCCACTGTGTGGTTGTCGTACCGAATTCAATCTCGCCTGCCGGTTCGGTAAACTTTCATAAGCGTTGCCACCGCATTCTGAAAGCCGCCAGAATAGATTTGAAACTCTTGCGCAGCTTGCGGCATGACTTTGTCACAAGGCTGGTGAACGGCGTGCGGCAAGAGGACGGTACGATAAAATCCCTTACGCCTCGGCAAGTAGCAGATTTACTTGGACACAGCACCTCTGAGATCACCGAGATGTACTACGTTAAGAAGGACACAGCCAGACTGAACGAAATCACGGATGATTTTAACCTGTAGACAGCAGACGGAATTCCTGATAGAATAAACTTATAAACTTTGAAAGGTGGCAGAAATTGAAGTATCAAGCCGTATGCGCAGGCAAAGACGATGCCCCGTATGTCTGTGAATTTTATCGCCAAAATCTTGCTCCTCTGCACGGAGAGCCAATTTCTTTGCAGGAATGGCAGAAATTCCTCTCTATGGATGACCCGGATGAAAGACATTTCCTGATATGTGAAAATTCTGTTCCAGTGGCGTGGCTCAAGGTTAACGGTTTGGAAAACACAGATATTGCATGGATCAGTATGCTGGCTGTCGGTTCAGCATATCAGCACCGGGGCGTAGGTAGCTTTGCGATGAATTTTGCCGAAGACTTTCTCAAGGATAAGGGGTTTCGGAAAATCGGAATCCACACTACCGAGGACAATGTGGCCGCTCGCCGTCTTTACGGGAAATGCGGCTACGCCGAAATCGGCATAGAGAATGGGAAAGACGGTGTGGGAGAAGTTACTTTGGAAAAGGAAGTCTGACAAATATTTGATGCTCTTTTGATGATATGGGAAAATCGCAAGGGATTTTTGACAGAGGGGCGGTTCAAATTTTGTGTCGCTCGTTTCCGTTGTAGGTCAGTTTACCTCATACGCAGTTTCGATCTGCCTATGTAACCGGCTATAAATTATGCCGTAAAACTTCCCCGTCGCAGCTGACCCGGAAGTGGGGCCACCCTTGACTGCGTCGACATCCTCCCAGCGACGCCGCAGCTGCCCGACACATCTTTTTGGTGCCGGGAATCAAAACAGCCCAACGGGTATTGATCATTCCCATATTGCAAATGACCATATATGTGGGGATCGTACCGGCATTGAACATCATGGTAAATATGATGAAAATGGTCAGTGCTTTTGCTGGCTTGAAATCCTTTCTGGAAACAGGATATCCGGCGATGGCTGTCATGATTGTGCCGAACACGGCGGTAAACGCCACTCCGAAATGCCTTGCTGAAGCTTCCAACCTGTGTTGAATAATTGCTTTTCCATATTGATACATCCTTTCGGCTTTTTATTTCATGAAATTATTGCTGTGTTCGCTGTCCGTACAAAAACACCTCTCCGTTGATCCCCGAGGGGCAGGTCGGGACTTTTGGCCCTAGTCCCATATATTCCCGTATGGGGTCGGGATTTTTGGCGTTTTCCCGCTCCAGAGTGGTGGCGGCTTCAATGCGGATGAAGTTTTCTCCCAGGGTTAACAGCTCAGACAGATTATAGCGGAAGGGCGGCGCGATCTGAATGCCCGCGCTTTTTCCATTGACAAACAGCTCCACACCCTCATAGGCGTCGGTGATCTCCAGCCATATCGGCTGGCTCGGTTCTTTACAGAAATAGGGCTTTTCATACCGAGCAAAGCCGGAGAAATCGGGCTTTTCCTCTGCCAGAAAATCGGGGAGATTCACAGCCTTTTCTTCCGCAAAATGCGGATAATCCACACTGGCGCAGACGCTCCGCCGCCAGCTGGCGTTCCAGGAAAGCTTCTCCCAATTTTCCGGATTAAAGGGGGCTGCCAATGGGCTTTCCGGCTCATCAAACAGGAGGATCAAGCTGTGTAAAGATTCCAGTTTCAAGGTGATCTCCGTGCTGTTCCCCACGGCTTGGGCGTTGACTGTTTCCAGCCGGTTTTCCCAGGCGTTATAGGCATAGCAGAAACCTGTTTCCGGCAGGCTTATTTTCCCCCGGTAGGCTCCTGTACCCTCGTTAATGAGCATACACCGCAGTGTTTCCCCCCGGTAGAGATAACACCGCACCCGGTCGTTGGCGGGAGTCAGGCTGACTTCCGTCAAAGAAAGGCTGTCCAAAAGGGCGGGCAGCTCTTCCGGCTGAACAGCGGGAAAAGCGGAAAAATCTATTGCTTCGCCGCCAGTTACTTCCTGGGGATATCCTCCGGCAAAAATGACTTCGCAGCCGTGCTCCCACAAGGCGGACAAATATTTTGCTGCCTGGACGGAAAGATATTGGCACTGGGGGATAATCAGCGCCCGATAGCGCTGGCCGTTGACGATAAGGCCGTTTTCCAGTCTGGTGTTGTACCGTTCCGGCAGGGTAAACACATCGCTGGGGAGAATGTGGTAGTCGATCTGCCTGTCGTATAGGGGCCGGGCGGCGGTTTGCAGCTGCATGGTTTCTCCGGCCCAGTCGGCCTCCGCCGTGTATAACAGGGCGACCGGGACTTGCGGAACGCCGCCGGTAAACAGCCGGGCCACCCGGTCCGTGTAGGCCATCAGCGCGCCAAAATGTCGGTATTGGGGGTTGTGCCCGTGGGCGTAAAAATGGGGCGGGCAGTCCGGGTCCGGGTAGTTCTTCATGCTGAAAGCATGGGGCACAAAGTAATTGATGCCCCGCACCAGGAAGTGGTCGATGAGATATTTTTCCAGCCGAACGCCTTCCTCCCAACCGTAGGCGCCGAAAATCTCGCACATGCACCTTCCCTGTTTTTTGGGATCGATGGCGGCAAAGGATGCGCCTAATTTTCCCAGGACATAGTGATAGAACAGCCCGTCCCTGGCTCCTCCGGTTGGGGCGGCAAGCTCGGCTAGCTCCCCCTGGGGCAGCACCTGACCGCCGATGTCATCAATACCGGCCATATCCTGGCCGGAAAGTCCTCGAAAATAGTGTCCCAGGCTGCTGCCGGTTCGCTGGTGCTGGTCGTTGTCCTCAATGAGGTGGCCGATGTATTCCACCCCATGATCTTGGCACCAATCGCCAAGCTGCTGAGAGAAATCCCGCTCCACTAACCGCGTGAGGGCGTCCATAAACTCCACCCGCGCCTGGGCTCCCGTGCCCTTTTCCCACAGCAACGCCAGTTTTTCCGGCAGAGAATCGCCCCACACGTTTTGCAGGGACTGTTCCAGTTCGCCGCTCCAGGGCAGGTCGTCTACTTCCCATAGCTTTTTGCCCATCTCGTAAAGGTGGCCGTTTCCAAGCTCCGGCTCATCAGAGAAGAACCCAGCGATCGTCTTGCCAAAATCATTTTTGAAATGCTGCCAGTGAGGCTCATATACCGCGTCAATGAACGCCCGGCAGGATTCCTCGGAAAGCATGTTGATGTAATCCCGATGTGGGCCCCTGTTATGGGTGAGTAGCAAGGCGTATAGCTTCCACTCCCCTTCTTCAGGCCGGAAGCGGATAACATCGTTGAGAGACAGGACCCGCACTTCCGGCTTATCCTGACGGAGGGCAGCCACGCCCAAAAGCCGGTCGCCCGGAAATGTCCTGGGGGCCTCCTGGAACTGTTCCATCCCTTTGGCTTCCCAAGCCGGGGCCTGAACGCACTCCGCCAAGAGTTTTTCCCAAGCCGTTCCGGACGTGGCACAGCCCAACTCCGCCCGCACTAAGAATTGGCGGCGCAGACTGTCGTCCTCCCGTTCGCGCAATGTTCCGTTGGCAAAGCCGGTGGGAAAATGGCTGTCGTCCAAAATCCAGACCTTCATGCCACGCCGTCTGGCTTCGTCCAAAATGATTTCCATGTCATGCCACCACCGCGGGCCGCAAAAATCCGGGTGAGGACGGCTTTCCACACACACGCTCCGGATGTTGGCGTTATAAATGGCCGCCATGTACTCCCGAATGGTTTTCTCCGGCTCCCCGTGCGTCCACAGAAACGGGAAAACATGGGGCATCCCGGGGTTTTCTCTGCTCTCCAGCAGGGCCCGCACCGTTTGATCCATATCGAATTCCTCCCGCAAAAGATGTTTAGAATCGCAGCCACCCGTGGTTGACGCACCGGGCAGCGTCATCACATTCCTGGTCCAGCCCCTTCATTATAACCTTATATGTCCAATAAAACCAGCCCAAACAATCATTCATTGCGGCTTGGAAACCCTCCGCCACGCCGGAATAAAGCTCATCCCGCTCCGCCTGAGACATTTCCGCCAAGCCGTCCGCCTGATTTTGTATGTTCCACTCCCCAACCACTACCGGAAGCCGTTTTGCCACCGGGCTGATTTTCTTGCCAAGTGCTTCCAGATATTCCCGATAGACCTTAAGGTTTTTCTCCCGGAACAGGGTCATATCCGGGGTCATGAGATAGTGATGAGTATCCAGCGCAACGCCTTCAAAATCATTGTGGAGCAGAAAATCATCCCATATCTCTAATTCAAAGGCATCGGAAAACAGCACATATTTTTCGGGACTCATGTGCCGCCGAATGACCTGGTACGCGTCAAGGTAAAATTCCTTCAAATAGGCCAGAGAATAATTGGTGTTATCCCTTGCAACTTCCTTGTCCACCGGAATGTAAGCTTTGGACAGATTTTGAATATTCATCACTTTTCCAATTTCCTTATCAGAGCACATAGGCTCGTTGAGAACGCCGATCCCCCACATTCCCTCCCTTTTTCCATAGCGTTGGGCGATTCTTTCCAGTACCCGCAGAGTGTCCTCCCGATATTTCTCTTTGGTGGACCACAGGCAGATTCCGATGATCCCGGAATTATCCGTTCCATTGTGGCCTCCGGGGACGGTGTGGAGATCAACCAAAACCTTCAGTCCATATTTTTCAGCCCAGTCAAAGGCTTTGTCCAAGTATTCATAGCAGTGAACATAAGGCCCCACATCCTCAAACAGAAAAAAGGGGACAGGGATGCGTACCGCGTTAAATCCCTTTACCGCCATATCTTCAAAATCACGTTCGGTGATAAATTCGTCCCGGTGTACCTTCAAGCGTTCCCGCACCCGTTCCGGCCCCAGTTCCAAACCGAGATAGGTTTCATCCAAGGCACTTACCCCAGAGAACAGATCCTCGGCAATCCAGCGTTCCAGCACCAACCAGCCGCCCAAATTGACCCCTCTGATCTTTTTCATATTAATCTCCTGCCTTTCTGCAACATAATTGGGTGTGTCTGCGCTCACTTTCACAGAGTCGTTCACAGCTATGCGTTCCTCCAGTTGCTCGACTAAGATTCCGCGATGTGGTATTTTGCCGAGGTGATTAGCTCGGCGGCCTTTTCGGGGACGTTTTCCGGGGTGAGCTCCGACATGGTTTGGGAAAAATCATAAGTAAGAGAAGT
>CAYSQF010000081.1:0-7248 GCA_964433105.1 uncultured Acutalibacter sp. | reverse complement strand
CAGGCTTCATTTGCCACGGTGCGGCGCTTAATCAGCCGAGAAATTTTCAAATATTTATCCAATCTCATACTTAATCCTCCTGTAAAAAAACGGACCCGGAGAATTCCGAGTCCGCTGAAAAGCAGGTTTCTTACTTCTTGTTTACGGTTTCTTTCAGGGCCTTGCCGGCCTTAAAAGCGGGAGCCTTGGAAGCGGGAATCTGAATTAACCTGCCGGTGCGGGGATCACGGCCAGTGCGAGCGCCGCGCTGACGAACCTCGAAGGTGCCAAAGCCAACCAACTGAACCTTATCCCCCTTCTTCAGGGCTTCGGTGACGGCACCGATGACCGCGCCTACAGCGGCGTCAGCCTCTTTCTTCGTAATCTCGGCCTTTGCGGCCACTTCAGCGATCAATTCGGACTTGTTCATTAGAATTACCTCCAAATCTTATTCTGCGGCGTTTCTTTTCCATTTCTTTCAGCCGCTCACAGCTTATTGCTTTCCCGGTTTTTTCCGAAAAGCTTGTAACAATATTGATAATATCATATCCATCTGCGTTTTTCAAGCGTTTTTGCAATTTTTTGCCCTTTTGGAAGTACTTTTAGGTCGCTTTTTTCCACTCCGCCCACCAAAATCAGGCCAAAAAAGTACATACCCGCCCCAAAAAGAACGGAAATCGCCAGCCCCACAGCTTCCCCGGACAATCCCGATGGCAGGAACGGGCGAACTCCAGAAAAGCAGGCACGGGCGGAAAAGGCGCACAAAACGGCGCAGAGGAAGGGCTTCAAAAACAGGCGTCGGAAAGGCAGGGAAATTTTCGCTTCCCGCCGCAGACAGAGCAATTCCCCCACCGCCAGGAAAAGGTAACAGGAGAACGTGCCGGCAGCAGCACCCCGGATGTTAATCTCGGGCACGCCACACAGCGCCCAATTGGCCCCCAATTTCAAAAGCATGGCCGCCCCCAAAAGTTTTACCGGCAGGTCGGCACGGCCCACGGCCTGGAGCATGCTGGCCAAAGGCACACTCAGCGCCGCAGCTAGGGAAGCCGCCCCCAGCAGAGTGAGCACACCGGCAATGATAGGCGAAGAGCTGTCCTCTCCGTAAAGCACCCGAACTATTGGCTCCGCCAAAGCGCTGATCCCCAGTCCTGCCGGAAAAGAAATCAAGGCTGTCACCCGGCAGACGGAAGCCGTTCTGGCCTGCAGCTCCTGCCGATTTTTTTTGGCCCAGGCTTCCGTCACCACCGGCAGGGCGCTGACACCAAAGGCCTGGGTCAACGCCGGCACCAGCAGATAAACCGTCGTAGCCAAGGTATAGCAGCCGTAAAGGTACGTGGGAATGGACTGAGGGTTCTCCAGGTACACCTCTGGGATCATCCCGGGAAAGCAACCCAGCAGCCGGTCCGCATCCCGCTCCAAAACGCCTGTCAGCCTGCTTTGCAGGAACGTGGCGTCAATCAGCCCCGCCACGTTGGAAGCAACGGAACCAACCGCGATGGGAAGCGTAATAGCCATCAGGCACTTGACCATAGTTTTCCGCTTCTCGGCAGCGGGGGCGGCCCGATACAACCGGTGGTCGATTTCATTCACTTTCAGCTTATCCCGTAAAGCCAAATAGATCAGAGACGCGGCGGAACCGGCTGTTACTCCCAGCACTGCCCCTGCCGCCGCAAAGGATAAGGTGAGAAACATAGCTTCGTCCGGTGAAGCGGGAATCAGGGAAAATACCGTGCCAAAGGCCGTGTATTCCTCCGTGCAGGCCGAAACCACCCAGCGGCTCAAAGAAAGCCCCAAACACAGTTTCACCAGTGCTTCTGCCACCTCGGACACAGCTGTGGGCACCATATCCTGCAATCCGGCGTAATATCCCCGGTAAACGGAAGCAATACAAGCAAACAAAATGGCCGGGGCCAGCGCAAGCACGGGAGCCAATGCATAGGGTGTACCAATGACGCGTTCACAGTACAAGGGCGCCGCCAGGGTCATCAGGGCCGTCCCCACAGCCCCAAAAGCAAGGAACAGTGGGAATGCCGCCCGCCGCACCTGCCGCACATCGTTCCAACGTCCCAGCGATCGGCTTTCCGAAACCATTCTGGAAACTGCCACCGGAAAACCCGCCGTGGCAAGGCTGAACACAGGCCCGTAAAAATTGTAGGCCACGTTGAAAAGCCCCATGCCGTATTCTCCTATGGTATATTTCAACGGGATTTTAAACAGCGCCCCAATGACTTTCACAGCCGCCATCCCCACGGTGAGGATCAGCGCGCCGTGCAGGAAACTTTGGGTTCCGCTTCTTTTCTCTTTCATCAGCCAATCACTTGCCTTTCGCCGGCAGTACCGTCTGCCGGGGTTTTGCCGCCGGGAACCCCGGCACAGCCCTTTTAAAATATGTATGCCGGGTTTCCGGCGGATATTTACAAAAAGCCCCCGCGGCATTGCCGCAGGGGCTGAAAAATGACAACTGCTTGCAAAAAGAGAATCAACGCTTGCAGGTAATCACAGTTACATTCCGGTGGAGTTGAAGCACGGAAGCCGGCACCTGGGGCGTCACCTTGCCGTACATAGCCTCGTGGATAATCTCTTTTTTCTCTTCACCTGCGATCAGCAGGATGCGAGCCGCCTTCATAATGGTGCCGATTCCCATCGTAATGGCTTTGGTAGGCACGTCCTCGATCCTGTCAAAGAGCCTGGAATTAGCCTGGATCGTGCTTTCCGTCAAATCGACACGGTGGACATACCGGGGGAAGCAGTCCGTTGGCTCGTTAAAGCCGATATGCCCATTGTGGCCGATTCCCAAGAGCTGAAGGTCCACCCCGCCCAGTTGGTCGATCAAGGCCTCGTAGCGGCGGCTTTCAGCGTCGATATCCTCCGCCAGGCCGTCAGGCAGATAAGTGTTGGCCTGGTCGATATTCACGTGGTCGAACAGGTTTTTCTTCATGAAGTAGCGATAGCTTTGAGGGTTTTCGGACTTTAGGCCGCAGTACTCGTCCAAGTTGACGGTGCGAACTTTGGAAAAATCCAAAATTCCCTTTTCGCAGCTCTTCACCAGCTCCTGGTACGCCCCAATGGGCGAGGAACCGGTAGCAAGCCCCAGGACGCAGTCGGGCTTCAGCAGAATCTGCGCCCCGATCATCCCCGCGGCCAGCGCGCTCATTTGTTCATAGCTGTCTGTTTCGATAATCCGCATGATCTCCACCCCTTGAATTTTATTGTTTCTTCAGACAACGCCGTACAAACGGCAGCTTTCTCGCCCCAAGCCGATCCGGCAGCTGGGCAAGCACCACCGCGCCAAACACCAAAACACAGCCAAAAAGCTCCCTCGGCTGCAAAGGCTCTCCCAGTACGACCCATCCCGCGAGAGCGGCGAACACCGACTCAAGGCTGAGCACCAGGGAAGCCAACGTGGGATTGACAGTCTTTTGCCCCACGATCTGCAGGGTATACGCGACCCCGCTGGAAAGCACGCCGGTATACAGCAACGGTCCCCAGGAGCGCAGGACATCCTCCAGCCGTGGCGTCTCCCACAAAAACGCTGCAACGATTGAAAGAATCCCCGCCACAAAAAACTGCATACAGGAAAGCGCAACGCCGTTTACCCGGTCGGAAAAAGCGTCAATCACCAGGATATGCACGGAAAAAAACAGAGCACAGGCAATAACTAGCAAATCCCCCGGCGCAATGGAAAAATCACCCCGGACGCTTAAAAACCAGATGCCTGTCATGGCAATCACTGCGGCAGCCCAAGCCTTTATGCCCGGACGTTTTCCCAAAAACAGTCCCAAAATAGGCACTAAAACAATATAAAGGGCGGTCAAAAAGCCCGCCTTTCCAGGTGCGACTGTTTGAAGTCCCGTCTGCTGGAGCAGGCTGGCTACGCCCAGCAGAGCGCCGCACAGCACGCCGCTGATCAGCAGATCCCGGTTACGCTTCCAAAAGGAGCCTTCCCGCCTTGGCCTTTCCCCTTGGCTTTTCTCCCTCTGACGGGAAAACAGAACCGCCGCCGGCAGCAGGACAGTGGCACCGATAAAGCTCCGCACAGCGTTGAAGGTGCAGGGGCCAAGGGTATCCATCCCCATGCTCTGCGCCACAAAAGCCGTGCCCCAGATAAAGGCGGCAAGCGCGAGGGAAAGTAGTCCCCAAGAAGGGCCTGTCTTATTCGGAGAGTTCCGCTGTTCCATCCGCTTCCTCCCCGTTGTCTCTTGTAAGGTTTTTCATCCAATTGAACCGGTTGATCTTAACCACAGCCACAAAACATTTCAAAATCTGGTCGCACTTCAGGCAGGCAAACACCACCCAGGGAGCGGCCCCCAAGTATTGGGCGACCAGCGCAGAAGGAATCACCACCAGGAACACAAAAATGGTGTCGTTTTTGAACACGAAGGAAATGTCCCCGCCGGACTTCACCAATCCAAACAGGCAGGCCGCCTGGTAGCAGGTGCCGATAATGGTCACAGAGATTACATTGATAAACTGGCGGGAGAATTCCTGGGCCTCCTCGCTGATCTCCGGATACCAGCTGATAAAGCTGTCGCGAAGCAGGAACACCGCCAAGCCGGAAACAAGACCTACAAAAAGGAAAATCATCTGCACCGTTTTTGCGTATTCTTTCATCTTTTCGTACTTCCCGGCACCCACCGTCTTGCCGGTGATAATACCCACGGCCCCGGACAGGCCGTTCATCCACACATAGATTAAATTGTGGAGCATCCCCGTCACACTGGCGGCGGCCATCACGCCGGCGGTGTAATTCCCCAGGATTTTCGTATTTGCCAGCATATTCACCGACCAGACCACCTGCCCGCCGATAATGGGCAGACCATAGCGGATAAAGTCCTTTAATAGCTGGCGGTCTGTATGAAACAGATCCGTGAACCCAAAGCCCAGCTTCTTATCCACGGAAAAAACATAGATTACACTGACAAGCATCTCCAGCACCCGGGAAATCAGTGTGGCAATGGCCGCGCCTCGCACTCCCAGTGCGGGAAAGCCCAGCTTGCCGAAAATCAGCACATAGTTTAAGGCAATGTTTACCACCAGCGTCATGATGGAAATATACAAGCCGATTTTCGCGGTTTCCACACTGCGCATAGTGGCAATCATCACCTGGGAAATACAGAAAAAAAGATATGTAAAGCCCACGATCTGCAAATAAGCCGCGCCTTCCTGGATCACCCCGGGCTCCGCTGTGAAAAGCCGGATCAGCTGCGAAGGGAACAGCACCCCCGCCAGCGTAGCCACAACACCCACGCCAAAAGCCAGCTTCACGCCGATGGACGCCACCTTCCGGATGCTGGCGGTATCTTTTTTCCCCCAATATTGGGCCGCAAGGATCAGAATTGCACCCTCAATACCCGCCACAAACATCTGGAGCACCGTCTGCATTTGATTTCCCACATACACGCCGGAAACCGCGTTGTCCCCCAGGGAGCCGATCATCAGGTTGTCCGCGAAACCCACGGCAAAGGTGATCAGGTTCTGCAGTGAAATTGGGATTGCCAGCACGACCAGGTTTTTGTAAAACGAACGGTCCTTTGTAAAAACAGCCATATTTTGTGTCCTACCCTTCCTTCTCAAGGAAAATTATACACCACCTATGCGTCAAAGGCAAGCCGGTTTCTGAAAAAACGGCGCACATTTATTTAGGAGGATGCAGAAAGGGAGAGCACAGCTCTCCCCAAACATGATGGAACACCTATCATTTATAACTCATTCATGGCTTTACTCTTCCGGCTTTGAAGATGTCTCATCCTTAGCCTTTGCCGACTTGGAAAACAGCTTCCGCTGCGTTTCTGCATCGGCAATACCGGTGGCTTCCAAGCCGTTGGCCTGCTGGAACTCCTTGACGCAGCCCGCCGTATAAGAGCCGTAATGCCCATCGTATTCCGTATCCAGATAGCCCAATTCATCCAGACGGGTCTGCATTGCCAACACTGCCTCGTTCTGATCCCCTTCCTGCAAGGTTTCGTATTCGGTTTCATCTTCTTCCAGCGCCGAGCTTTCCATTATAGAACTGACCTGCGAATCGATATCCTTTGTGGGGTCTGTCACCACCATAGAATTTTGTTCCAACAGCTCCGGGAACGCCGACGCGCAGATCTCATAGGCGGCGGACACCACAGTTCTGCCCTGCCATTCCATGTAAGAAGGTTCCATTTCGAACACTCGGTCGTCCTGCACCGCATGAAAGCTTTGGAAACGGCTGTCGCTTTCGATCTGACTTTTCAGCCCAGGCGCGCAGAAAATTACATCAGGATTGGAGATCCGCAAGTTTTCAAACTCATAGACACCGCCTTCCAGGCTTTTGAACACATTGGTAACGCCGGCGTAGCTCATAATGGTACTTCCCAACATGTCGCCGGTCACCGCAGAGCTTTCCAAATCGTAAAGATAGCAGGCGGTGGTTACTTTTTCTTTTGGAACGATGCGGTTGATGTCGTCTAGGGTGGTAAACACGCTCTGTGCGGTTTCTATCCCGGCGTCATACCCCGGGCCGCCGCCGGCAAACGCGGACGATACCTGAGAATACAGGCGTTCAAAATCGCTGCGGTCAGTGGCCGGAGCAATAGCGAGCATCGTGATTCCAGCCTCACTCAGAGCGGACACCATACCGTCGCTGAATTCTTCGGCCAACACCAGGTCCGGTGCTACACCGATCACTGCTTGCGGGTCGGAGCCGTCCAACTTCGTCAGGGACCGCAGACTGGACTGGGTACATTCCTCGCTTCCGGCGGCAAGCTGCGTCTCATATCCCAAAGCCAGCACCACATCGGCCAAGCTGGGAGAAAGCACGACCACCTTTTGAGGGCGGGCGGCAACCGTGACGCCCTCGATTTCCACAGGAAATTCCCCAGTGGCGGTCACGCCGGAAACTATATTGCCAATTTGGGAACAGCCGGCAAGCACACAAAAAATCAAAGCCGTGCAGAGCATTGTCATACAACGGTGCCAAAAGCCGCAGCAGCTACGCTTCATCACAGGAAACCAACTCCCTTCTCTACACATTGTGCCCATGAGCACGACCTTATTTTACCCTCAACACCCCAATTCTGTCAACCTCTTGCCAAAAATACTTGACTTTTCATCTGCTTCGAGATAGAATAATGAACGTGTTAAAAGCTGCATTTTTTGATATGGAGCAGTATCGAAGCGGTCATAACGGGCCTGATTTGAAATGGTCGGAATGTTTGTCAGTTTCGTCCACCTCAAAATCCACAATTTACGGGGCTTTGCGTCGGTTCAAAAAATTGAATATTTTGTTGTTCTGTCCTG
>CAYSQF010000080.1:0-7268 GCA_964433105.1 uncultured Acutalibacter sp. | reverse complement strand
TCGGCTCAAGGGACCTGCTGACCCTCAGCGCCATGATCAAATCGTAGGGGCGCTGACGGTTAGACGCGGAATTTCCCGTTTTGTTACAGCCCTGACAATATTTTTTGTATTATACTCTTTTTAGAATATGGATGGCAAATGCCTGGCAGATGTGATAGAATGGTAACAGCAATTATTTTAAATAGGGGGCGGTTTCATGAGCCTGTTATTTTATTCCTGCTTTGCCGTACCCATGTGGTGCGCCATGTTTGCGCTATATTTTCTGTTGCGTAAGAATCGGCTTCACAAAATAAGCCTGATTGCAAAGTGGGCAGGAACCTTTTTGGCGGCAGGCTCTGTGCTGTTTGGTCTGGTTTCCCGAGTCGACTTGGAGCAGTTCCCCGAAAACTTAGTGGGTGTTTTGCTTTGTCCCTATTTGTGGTTCGCGTTGCTGTGCGGACTGGCGGACGTGCTTTTGGAAGTAAAATTCATTCCCGGTATGGCGTTGTTCGCTTTGGCCCACGGCTGTTTAATTATTGCACTGTTCCCCACGGCATCAAAAAAATGGGGGCTCCTGGTGTGGGTGCTGGCCATGGCGGCGGCGGTCATTATATTCCGTAAAGAGCTGCCGAAAATGGGTAAGCTGGCTATCCCGGCCTGTTTGTATGTGGCGGTGCTATCTTGTTCTCTGGCGCTGGCCCTGCCGGGGCCGTTCCTTTGGTGGAACAATAAAACGCTGGCTTTCCGAGGCGCCCGCATCTGCGTTGCTTTTGGGACTCTTTCATTCTTTATTTCCGACATGATGGTGGCGAAACAGGAGTTTGGCGGAATGGACAGACGAAAAAAAGAAGCCATGCAAAAGCCCATTATGCTCCTCTACTGGTTGGCCCAGTATTTGATCGCCGCCTCCGTTTGGTTTTATTAACGCCGCATGGCCCTGAAAAAGGGTTTGACAACATTTTTGGGAGAGATTAGAATACAAATTATTGTAAGAGCATAACAAGGAGGAGCACACAGTGTTGCTTTCACAGCTTTTATCCCCTCTGGGAATTTCAAAAGGTTTTCGTGATCAGCCCATCACCGGCGTGGTGTACGATTCCCGGCAGGCAAAGCCCGGATGCATGTTTGTATGCCTGCGAGGGGCATCCTCGGACGGCCACAAATACGCGGCGGCGGCAGCAGCCGCAGGGGCCACCGCTATTTTGGCGGAGGAACCGGTGGAAAACACCTGCGGTGCCCAGGTTTTCCTCACGCCGGACACTAAGGCCGCGCTGGCCATTGTAAGCGCCGCCTGGTTTGGGAACCCGGCTGGCCGGGACATCCGGGTCATCGGCGTTACCGGTACAAAAGGGAAAACCACCACTGCCTATATGATTCGGGCCATTTTGGAAGCTGCCGGGCACCCCACTGGCGTAATCGGCACCATTGGCGTTGCCATTGGGGATGAGGTGATTAAAACGGACAATACCACCCCCCAAAGCTATGAGGTGCAGAAGTTCCTGCGGCTGATGGCGGACCGGGGCTGTGAATACTGCGTTATGGAGGCTTCCTCCATCGGCTTGAAAGACAAACGGGTGTACGGTTTCCCCTTTGAAGTGGGGGTGTTCACCAATTTTTCCGAGGACCACATCGGTGGCGTAGAGCACAAGGACATGCAGGAATACCTGGAAAGCAAGGCGAAGCTTTTCACCATGTGTAAGGTGGGCGTGATGAACGGGGACGACCCCAGTCTGGACGGCATGCTCCAGGGCCACACCTGCCAGGTAAAAACCTTTGGGTTTGGGGAAAATGCATGGCTCCGGGGTGCGGACTGCCGTCACTTGACCCGCCCGGGCTTTTTGGGTGTGGCATTTGAAGTTTCCGGCGCGTTGAACTTTACCGCCGAAGTGGACATTCCAGGCAGATTCAACGCCATGAACGCCCTGGCGGCCATTGGCTGCTGCCAGGTGCTGGGGATACCCGAGGGCGCCATCAAACGGGGGCTTGCCGGGGTAAAGGTCAAGGGCCGGGTAGAGCCTGTCCCTGTGCCAGGAAACTACACCCTGCTTTTGGATTACGCCCACAACGGCATTGGGATGGAAAGTCTTCTTTCCACCCTGCGGGAATACCAGCCAGCCAGGCTGATCTGCCTGTTCGGCGCCGGCGGGAACCGGCCCAAGGTTCGCCGGTATGAAATGGGAGAAGCCAGCGGTAGGCTGGCGGATCTTTCTGTGATCACCGCAGATAATTCCCGCTATGAAAATGTGCTGGATATTTTAGCGGATATCAAGGTGGGGCTTGATAAGGTTCACGGGAACTATGTGGAAATTCCCGACCGCCGGGAAGCCATCCGCTGGTGTTTGGAAAACGCCAGAGACGGAGACATTGTGGTTTTGGCCGGAAAGGGCCATGAGGACTACCAGGAAATTGAAGGGGTGAAGCGCCCCTTTGACGAGCGGGTAGTCATCCGGGAGCTGCTTGCGGAGCTGGATACCAACCGCAGCTGACCCGGCGATGCGCATCATTATTAAAAAAATCAACGAAAGGACGATATCGGGCATAAAGCGCCGCAATTTTTCAGCATTGGCACAGGCCCGCGTCGCACGGCAGTTTTTATGCGTTTAAAGCTTTCAGAAATCGCCGCCCTCTGCGGCGGCCAGGTACTGGGCGGGGAGGATCCCGCTGTGACTTCCTTTGCCACGGACAGCCGGGATTGTAAAGCCGGCGTGATGTTTGTTCCTATCCGGGGGGAAAACATCGATGGCCACAGCTACATTGGCAGCGCGTTTAAGGCCGGAGCGGCGGCGGCGTTTACTGACCATCCCATTCCGGACGAGACGCGGCCTTTGGTTTTGGTGGAGGACTGCCGCGCCGCCCTCCAGAAAACTATGGCCTGTTACCGGGATCGATTCGATATCCCTATTGTAGGGATTACCGGCAGTGTGGGAAAAACCACGGCTAAGGAGATGGTCGCCCAGACGCTTTCCGCTAAATTCAACGTCCATAAGACCCCTGGAAATCAAAACAGCCAGGTAGGGGTGCCGCTCACTATTTCCGGCCTGCGGAAGGATCACACCGCCGCCGTGGTGGAAATGGGCGTGAGCATACCGGGGGAAATGGCCCGGATCGCCGCTGTGGTAAAACCCACCTGCGCGGTCATGACCAATATCGGCTTTTCCCATTTGGAATACATGAAAACCCGGGAAAATATTCTTCGGGAGAAAGCTCACATCGCCGACTACCTGCCCCCGGACGGAGTACTGTTCGTCAATGGGGACGATGCCCTGCTCTCCACACTGAAAAAAGGCGGCGGATACAACGTGGTCACCTTTGGTTTGGGCGCCGGCTGCGACTGGCGGGCCTTTTCTCTGCGGGAAGCGGACAAGGGCACCTTTTTTGCCTGCCAGGCTTCCGACGGGGAGCAGGCAGAAGTCTTTGTCCCCGCCGCGGGGGAACACAACGTCCGGAACGCCCTGGCCTCCCTGGCCGTGGCCCGGCAGCTTGGGGTGCCGATCAGCGACGCAGTACGCGCCATAGGCGCTTACAAGGCCCCGGCCATGCGCCAGCAAATCTGCGAAGCCAATGGAATCACCATTATTGACGATAGCTACAACGCCAGCCCTGACTCCATGCATAGTGCTCTGAACGTGCTCCGCTCCCGAAGCGTCCCGGGCAGACGGATTGCAGTGCTGGCAGACATGCTGGAGCTGGGAGAATACGCCCGAGAAGCCCATTTCCAGGTGGGGGAATACGCTCGGAAGGCAGGCATACATATGCTGGTGGCTGTGGGGCCGCTGTCAAAGGAGATCGCCGCCGGTTACGGCGAGGGTGCCCGCTGGTTTGCCGGAAATGTGGAAGCTGCGGCGTTTCTCCGGGAAACCCTGTCCCCTGGAGATGCGGTGCTGGTCAAAGGCTCCCGGGGCATGCGGGTAGACGAGATTGTTGCAGATCTAAAGAAAGAAAAGAGGAAAACATAAATGAAACTGGGAGAATACGCGCTGGGCTTGCAGCATGTGGGTCTGCCTGTCAACGATATGGATCAGACCGTCACTTTTTATGAAAGCCTGGGCTTTGAAAACATCTACGCCACTGTAAACGAGCAGGCTGAGGAAAAGGTGGTTTTCCTGCGCTTGAAAAACCTGACTATCGAAGCCTATGAAAACCACAATGCGGCTATGCGCTCCGGGGCCATCGACCACATCGCCATCGATGTAAGCGACGCCGAAGCCGCCTATGCACTGGCCAAGGAACAGGGGTACCGTATTGTCAGCAATGGAGTGGAATCCCTCCCTTTTTGGGAAAACGGCGTGAAATTTTTCATTTTGGAAGGCCCCAACAAAGAGCGGGTGGAGTTCAACCAGTATTTGTAGCACTTACCGCTGCAAACCCTTTTTACGCGTAAGGATAATGATTGAGGATCGCGGCGAAGGGTTAAAGCTTTTTTGAAAAAATGTAAAATATACTTGACTTTTAGAAAAGCAGTTACAATATAGAAAGCGGGATAGGAAGGGGACCCTCCAGCGCCTTTGCTTTTCGAAAGTAAGGAGGAACCGGACATGACAATTATTCCAAAGGATTATCACCCCGCTTTGGGACTATACGAAACTCAAAAAGCCATTGGAGCCATTAAAAACGTATTCCAGGTAAAGCTTTGCGCCGCTCTGCACCTAAAGCGCGTTACCGCGCCGCTGTTTGTAGACCCGTCTACCGGCTTGAACGACGATCTAAACGGCGTGGAGCGCCCTGTAAGCTTCGACGTACCCGCCGTGGGAAAGGATGCCCAGGTAGTCCACTCCCTGGCAAAATGGAAGCGCCTGGCTCTATATCGGTACGGCTTTTATGTGGGCAACGGCCTGGTCGCGGACATGAACGCCATCCGCCGGGACGAGACTCTGGATAATCTCCACTCCATTTACGTGGATCAGTGGGACTGGGAAAAGGTCATTGACCGGGATACCCGGAACCTTGCTTATCTGCGGGATACGGCAGTCCGGATTGTCAGCGCGCTCTGCGGCACGCTGGATGAACTGAAATGGCAGTTTCCGGACCTGGACACCGAGCTTTGCCGGGACGTGACCTTTGTCACCACCCAGGAGCTGGAAGACCGCTGGCCGGAGCTTTCGCCAAAGGAGCGGGAAAACGCCTTTGTCAGAGAGCACCGCACTGTATTCCTGGAGCAGATTGGCGGGAAGCTGAAAAGCGGGAAGTCTCACGACGGCCGGGCACCGGATTATGACGACTGGTCCTTAAACGGTGATTTGCTTTTCTGGCACGAGCCGCTGGAGTGCGCACTGGAGATCAGCAGTATGGGAATCCGTGTGGACCCGGAATCCCTGGATCGCCAGCTGCGGGAATCAGGCTGTGACGCCCGCCGGGAGCTGCCGTTCCACAAAATGCTATTAAACGGCCAGTTGCCCCTGACCATTGGCGGCGGCATTGGGCAAAGCCGTCTGTGCATGCTTCTGCTTGGCAAAGCACATATCGGCGAGGTTCAGTCCTCCCTGTGGGATGAGGAAACCCGGAACGTCTGTCAGGAAAATAACATCACCCTGTTGTAAGCCGCCGCGCTAGCCCAAAACACATATAGCATTGCCGCAAAGCTTTGGCCTTAGATGTTTCCATGAAAAGAAACGCCTAAGGCCAAAAACATTTTGAACCGGTTTATTGTCAATGAAAACGCGCCTAAACAGTTTGAAACTCCAACACGTGGCAGATGCCGGGGATTGCTTCCCCCTGCTGGGAGGAAGTGGGAGACATCAAGGCACCGGTGGCGCAGAATAAAATGCGGTTTATCTCCCCTTTTTCCATTTTACGAAGCAAATACCCGCACAGCACCCCAGCAGAACAACCGCAACCGGAACCGCCCGCATGAACGTCCTGGGCTTCCCGGTCGTATAGCATCAGACCACAGTCATTGTGAACCTGGGTGATATCCACGCCGTTATCCTGCAGGCTTTCATATAAAAGCTTGGTTCCTACCAGACCAAGGTCGCCGGTAAAGATGCCGTCGTAATCCTCTGGGGACGTCCCGGTGTCCCGCAGAAACCGGAAAATGCTGTTTGCCGCCGCCGGGGCCATTGCGGCCCCCATATTGGCGGGATCTTTCACCCCCAGGTCCACGATCTCCCCTATCAACCCCCGGCAGACAGCGACTTTTCCCTGTTGGGATACTCGGGCCCCTAAAACAACGCAGCCGGAAGCGGTGGCGGTCCATTGGGCCGTAGGGGTTCGCTGGGAGCCATATTCCAACGGGGTGCGAAATTGGCGCTCCGCCGAGCAAAAGTGGGAACTGGTGACCGCTGCGGCCCGGCGTGCGGCGCCGCTTTCCACCATGACGGAAGCCATCAGCAAGGCCTGTGCCATGGTGGAGCAGGCCCCGTACTGACCCAGGAAGGGAATCCGAAAGTCCAGCAGGCCGAAGGTGGAAGAAATGCATTGATTCAAAAGATCCCCGGCAAAGATCATATCCACTTCCCCGGATTTCAGCCCCGCTTTGCTCAACGCCGTTGTCACGGCTTCCTTTTGCAGCTGCGCTTCGGCCTTTTCCCAGCTTTCCAAGTTCAAGCTGGTATCTTGGAAGGTCTGGTCAAAATCGGCACCCAGCGGCCCCTGAGCTTCCTTTTTCCCGCCAATAGCGGCATGGCTGAGGATCACCGGGAGATATTCGAATTCCAGCGTGCGCTCTCCAATCCGTTTCATATGCGCACCCCCTTAAAGCCCAAACAGGAACACAATAAAGCCGTATATCACAGAGGATGTGATGCCGAACACCAGCACCGGCCCGGATACCACAAACATCTTTGCACCCAGCCCCGTAATGAAGCCCTCGCTCTTAAATTCCATTGCCGGGGAAACCATAGAATTGGCAAAACCGGTAATGGGTACCAGGGTGCCTGCCCCGGCATGCTTGGCGATATTGTCATACCAGCCGATGGCGGTAAGGGCGGCAGAAAGAAAAATCAGGCTGATCGACACTGCCATCCTGGCGTCCTTCAACTCTAACCCCCAGGCCTGATAAAGATTTGCCAGCGCCTGACCCGTGGTGCAGATCAGTCCGCCGGAAAAGAACGCCAGCAGGCAGTCCTTTATGACCGGCGATGGCGGCGAAGCCTTTTTGACTCGCTGGTCGTATTCCTGTTTTGAAACCGTTTTCAAAGTAAAATCCCCTTTCCAGGATAAATTCTCTTGCGAGTATTTTTTCTCCCGAAAAGGGATTTATACGGAGATAGTTTTTGATATTTCAGCCTGTTGATAACCCCAAAATTTCTGAATTTCGCGCATGGCCGTTGGGGCCTTTACTGCCAGTATTT
>CAYSQF010000079.1:0-7337 GCA_964433105.1 uncultured Acutalibacter sp. | reverse complement strand
CCATGGAGGACCAGGTGGACCCCGAGGTGGCCGAGCGCCGGGTGGAGTTGGCGGTGGACCTCCAGTCCCGCATCATGGACGAATACAACGAGGCACGGCTGGGGAGTTGCATGGAGGTGCTGTGCGAGGGCTTTGACGCCAGCGAGGGCTGCTATGTGGGCCGGACCTATGCCGACTCGGTGGAGATCGACGGCCGGGTGCTGTTCACCGCCGCCGGGCTGATCCCGGCGGGCGAGTTCGTGTGGGTGCGGATCACCGGCATATCCGACGGCGATTTGACCGGGGAGATTGAGGACTGATTGCAGTTTGCACTGAATTCAGTGAAAAATGCAATGGGCAGAATAGACGAAAATCCAGGGAGGATTTTTACTAAAACTACACTGGATTAAGTGCTCTTGCTGTGATACAATAGGAGGACGGAGTATGCCGCTGGTCTATGACAAGCTGTTTGCCCTTTTGAAAGAGAAGGGGCTCAAGAAGTACGATTTGCGGAAAGACAAGGTGGTCGGCGTATCCGCGGTTGAGAGTATGCGGACTGGGGTTGGCCATATCGACACCCGAACCATTGAGCATCTCTGTGAATACCTGGACTGCCAGCCCGGGGACATTATGGAATACATTCCCGAACAGAAGGAGAACCGGTAATATGAATACTGCCAATAAACTGACCATGCTCCGGGTTATTTTGATCCCGGTGTATCTGGTGGTGTGGTATCTGAATTTCGCGGGCAACAACTATGTGGCCCTGGCCATCTTCATCATCGCCAGCCTGACCGACCTGCTGGACGGCTACATTGCCCGCCATTACAACCAGATCACTGATTTCGGCAAGTTTATGGACCCGCTGGCGGACAAGGTGCTGGTGCTGACAGCCATGATCTGCTTCTGCGCCATGGGCAGTCTGCCCGCCTGGGCGCTGGTTATCGTCATGGCCCGGGAGTTCGCCGTGTCCGGCCTGCGGCTGGTAGCGGTGGACAACGGACGGGTGATCGCGGCGGCCTGGTCGGGCAAGGTCAAGACGGCCTCCACCATGGTGTGCCTGTGCCTGATGCACCTGCCCATCCCCGAGCTGCTGGACTGGGTGTGCGTGATTGTCATTGCGGTCACCACGCTGTACTCCGGCGTGGAGTATTTTGTGAAAAACAAGGACGTCCTGAACTGGAACAAGTGAGGGCGCCGGGCCAGCCTCCGCCGGCTGGCGGAAGTCATATGGTGAGAAAAAGAAAAGCCGTGCCGGTGAAAACCGGCGCGGTTTTTTGCGTCAAAGGGGGCTGATATGGACACGCCGGGGCCGCATACATTTGCGGTAAGGAGGTGGTGCCCATGTGGACGGCATGGCTGCTGTTGACGCTGAACGGGTTATTTTTTACGCTGAGGCTGGCGGGGAATACGGGGTCCTTTCCCCGGGCGCTGAGCCGGGAGGAAGAGCAGGACTGTCTGCGGCGGATGGCGGAGGGGGATGAGGACGCCCGGGATAAGCTGATCGAGCACAACCTGAGGCTGGTGGCGCACATTGTGAAAAAGTACTATACGCCCAATGGGGATCAGGACGACCTGATTTCCATTGGAACCATTGGATTGATCAAAGGGGTTTCCACGTTCAAGCCGGACAGGAATGTCAGGCTGGCCACTTATGCCAGCCGGTGCATTGAGAATGCTATCCTATCATAGCGGCCCGAAATCCCGTTAGTGCCAGCAAAAGCTCACTTTCTGGCGAAATATGGAGCGTGTTTGGCCGCACATCGGAGCGTATGATAGTAATGAGCCGCTATGCTCACGATGTAGTGACCTATGCACCGTTCTATATTCACAGCTTTCGTCTTGTTGCGCCGCACAAGCTGGTGGAGGCCGAGAAATTCAATATCCGCTATACGGCTCCATCGCAAATAGACAACACCCCGGATCGGCTTCGCTGGTACAGATACCAAAAAGGACTGCTCCAAGCAGACGTGGCCGCCTATGCTGGAATTGACCGGGTAACATATTCCCGCTATGAGGAAGGCGTACATGAGTATTACCCCATTGAGATTATGGCAAAAGCGGCAGAGTTATTTGAAGTCCCGGTTACAAATCTGTTGGACGAATATAACCTATTTCTCTACTACGGGCAAGGCAGGCAGATCCGCCTCATGCGGGAAATCCGTAAAATGTCAATCAACGAATACGCCCGACAGCTCGGAATATACAGTTCAAACTTGCGGCGATGGGAGAACGATGAAATACGGATTAAAAAGCGGTCTTGGGAATTATTGCGGGATAGGGGATAACAAAATGAGGATGACGGATTAACCGCCATCCTCGTTTTCTATGTACCATTTTACAGCATCAAGCAGAGCTATTTTCTGCTCTAATGGACAGGACAATGACTTAACCTTTTGTGTGATTGCCTGTGCATGGACTATGGCAACTCTTTTAGAAAGTTCCCGTTGCATTTCTCTATCTGTCGGGAAATGCACGATAATGTTAAATGGTATTACCCCCTTCTCGGTTTCTCTCTTGTATCGAAAATATATGATTGCTGGCTTGTCCATATTTCTGTATGATTTTAGCAGGGTCATACCCTCATGCAGATACAGCCCTGGTATAAATGCCGTTCTATCCAAACCCGTTCCTGCCCCTGCATATCATTCAGCGGCGTATTGCTCTCCTTGGCGCGCAAATGCACACTTTCCCGGAAAGGCATATCCTCTTTGGCCGGTCATGGAGTTTTCGACGACTCATGAAAGATTTTCACAGCTGTGAATGAAAACAAAGCAGGTGCGTCGAATCATGGTATCTGCTACACTGGATATAGCAGGCGAAGTCCGGTTGCACCTTGGCGGAAAAGCCACCCCGTTTGTTCAACGTGGACGAATTGCCCGAGAGAACAGCAGTTTGTTGCACCACAAAAGTGGAGAGCACGAGTGGCAAGCTTCGGATACCTACCCGGGCAATTCCCAGCCTGCATATTTCAGGGAGGGATTTGATGCAAGACATTTTGACCTGTGCCATGGGACTGGACGTTCATCGGAATATCTGAAGAGCATGCTTTGTGAGGTTGCATGGATCATGGCTGCTCATCGTAAGCTGTATCTTTCCGGTTGGTACTGGAAAGTGAAGCAGCGGAAAGGAGTGAAGCGGGCGACGATTGCATTGGTCCGGAAGATCCTTTCCATCATTTACACCATGCTAAAAACCGGCACACCCTATGATGAGAAATGCTTTGAACAGCGCAAGCTAAAGTGCGAACGGAAAAGAGCAAACCGCTTGGTGAACGAATTGCAGAAGCTGGGCTATGTGGTGGTAGCACTGGATTGATACTTGCTCCAATATTGCTCTGCCAGCGACAGGCAATGCCTGACGCTATTTGTGCTGTGGATCTTTCATTGATGAGGCGTTGAAAACCTGTTTGTCAAGGTTCACGCTACGACTTATTTTCGTAGCAAGGTGCAGATACTTGCCTGATATTGGAGTCAGGTCATAGTGGGACTGTCGCCAGTCCGCACAGGCGCACCGAAACGGTGTGTCTGTGCCGGTTGGCGGCGGTGTCGAAATGCGTCTCAATTTGAGACCTATTTCCACGCTGGAACTGGCCCGGCTGGGTATCATTCCAACCGGGCCAGTCGGAATCACGCGGCATGAAAAGATAAAATGCCGGCTATCAGCTTGATTTCCAAGCGGCGGCGCATAGCCTCGTCTACACTGTGGTAAACATTCCCGTCCTCGTCAAATAGACGGCGAGTGGACAGCTTGGCAATATAGCCCTCATAGTGCCGCAGAACAGCGGCAATAGCGTCCGGGTCTCCCTGTGTAGCCGGTTGAATGATGGTATATGGCAGCGGCTTATATCGGCGCTGGAAGTGGCTGTGCTGGTTATCGTGTGTGCCGTTCATCATCGCTTTCCTCCATGATCTTTCGTAATAGTCCCAATGTACTTGTCCGCCTGTACTGCACGGTGGATCGGTTGAGTTGAAGACGCTCTGCAATTTCCGCATCGGACATGTCAAACAGATAAGCCAGCAAAACAATATCCCGCTGGCTCTTGTCGATAGTCTCCAGCGCCCGCCCCAGGTCTCCGTCTATGATTTCCACGTTCATCCCCAGTAGCGTAAAATACCGCCGCTCCGGGAAATAGCTGTCCGTATACTGAAGTTCCTGCAATTCTCGCAGGGACAAATCGGAAAAGGTTATTTCCCGTCTCCTTTGGCGGCTATACTCTTGGTGAATATTGATGGCTTCGTTTTTTACAACGCGCTTACAGTAAGCGTCAAAGGCATATTCCTTGTTTACCTTGTTGCTCATGCCGGCACCTCCCGGAAAAAGAGAACTTCTTTTCGTCCCTCTGTCCTTATTACAAGTGCTTGTGGGTGTTCTGCCAAACCGAGGCGAAAGTAGTGGGCTTTCGGCAAAAGATTATAGATTGCGTCATTTTCAGCGTTTTGCCGGGAAATAGCGGGAAAAGGATTTATTCGAGACAGAAGCAATAAAACTGTCGAATAGAAAGAGGCCGCCGCCCCTTGCTTCGGGGCGGCGGCCTCTGCTGGTTTTTGGACTATTTCTGATGTGATATGCTGTTTCAACATGACACCATCCTCCTTTGTAGACGGAAAGATGGTAGCAAATAGTTCTCCTATTACTCCCCCAGCAACCTCCCTTTATTCTCCTATCAGCCGCAAGTTTCGCTGGAATACGCCGTAAAACGATAGCCTACACGATAAACTGTCTGAATATAACAGGGTTGGTGCGGATTTGGCTCAATTTGCTTTCGGAGTTCGTGGATGGCTCGGTCTATAGGTTGAGTGTATTCCATTCCCCAGGCGTTTTCACATATTTGTCCGGCTGTCAGCACGATATTGGGATTTCGCATGAAATACAGCAGCAGGGAAAACTCCCAGTGCCGCAGGTTCACAGGCCGTCCGCTTACCTCAACAACATGGCGGGCCGGGTCAATCCAAATGTCCCCCTCTTGAAACGGAGCCGGGCCGGTTAGAACAGAATAATGATTGTACTTAGTGTAACGCCGAAACGTAGCCATAATATGTTCCGTTAAAATGTTTGGGGGCCAATCTGATGGTACACAAAGATCAGCCCCTCCAATCAGCATTGGGCACACTACGTCCGCATAGAAGCTGTCCAGGAGAATAACAATAGGCATAGAATTGATTCGTCGTAACGCATCCACAAAATCCCGACATATGCCAGGTTCGATTGGCTTGAGCACGGCCATGTGGAATGTTTGCTGTTCACAGCGTTGCAAGGCATCCCGTAAGCTAAATACCGCAGTAATCATACCTCCGCTTTCAGATAATTTTTGCTTGAGTCTTTGATACAGGGCATCAGGTAGGTCAAATGTTAGCACTTGGTACTCCATAAGCGCCGCCTTTCTTTCTGTATAAATACACCTCAATTTGAGGCAAATCATGACCCGTTTCGACAACGCAAATAAAAAAACATGACAGCACGGCCTGATTGCCGTCCTGCCATGTTCAGTGGAGCCAATACAAGCAGATAATAATATTCTAACTTACCCGCACTATATCACATCAAGTATATTCAGGTCAATTCTCATGCAATATTGATTACTCTTACCACATGTTCTTTGGCGTAGTCCACAGTGTAGTAGTTTCCCTCCGCTGCTTTTGCCAGATAACAAATACACACGCTACTGTTGTCCGCCAGATGGCGATTGCGTTTGTGCATACAGCTTTGAAAATACTTTTGGGAAATATACTTCGCCTTATCTACCTGACCCTTGATCCGCACATATTCCTCCACGTCTGCGATTAGCCATCTCGCCGCCTGCTCCCAAGCATGGGAGGACAAGAATCAGATTAGTGGCAGGGTATTCTTTTTTAGTTTTAGGACTGTTTGAGCCGCGAGGGTATCAAAGCCCAGGGCACCCCGGCCCCGAAGATTTGGATGCCCATTCTGATTTGCTCGACGATGGCCTTTTCCTGTTTGGTATTGAGCTTCCACCGGGCTAATCCCGTGGGCAGATCTCGGCGCTCGGTGAAGCAGCAGGTTTTATTTTTCATGGAATGATCACCGCTCGCCAAGCACGCAATATTGCGCATATATGTGCAATATTCAAAACTTCCGGTCGACCCTATAATGGAGACAAATCCTCTGAGGGGGTGACGAGGTGGTCGATTATAGTCCGTTATGGGGCACAATGAAGGAGAAGGGCGTTACCCAATACGCACTTATCCAAGCTGGAATTGACCGCCGAACTCTGGATTGGCTGAAAAAGAATAAGAATGTGACAATGCTGACGTTGGAGAAGCTATGCACCATTTTGGCTTGTACTCCAAATGATGTTGTTCGCTTTGAAACTGATCCCGCCAATGATGAAGGATAAATATACCTTAAATTGAGGTACAAATAATCATGCAAGGCCGCCACATTTTTGTGTGCGGCCTAAACTTGCCCCAATTTGAGGTATATTTTATATTTGAATACAACATACACGGATGTTATAATTTGTAGCAATAAAGTTAGAAATGCTCTTCATCAGTATGAAACATAAAGATTTGAATGCCATGCTATAAAAAGTTAGGGGGCCTAATGTTATGACTCAGGACAGCAATTCATTTTTAGCAAGTCTTTACCGCGAAAACTATCGCAAACTCTATCTCCATGCCTGCTCTATGCTGGGGCAACGAACTGAAGCAGATGTCGCGGTGCAAGAAGCGTTCTTAGCAGCCTGCAAAAAGCCAGACGAGTTTATCAACAGTCCCAACCACATTGGTTGGCTGAAAAGAGCGGTAGAGAATGAAGCATTACATATTTTGCGGGGGCAAAAATATGCTGCGGCGCTCTTTATGTCGATAGAAGAACTTTCTCCAAGTCAAGAGCCTGCAACTTTGGAGGACAGCAGTTTTGAACTGGCCGAGCTTTGCCTGCGGGCCGCTTCCAAAGAAGATTTTGACTTCTTTATCAGAATTTCCAAACATGAATCAACATTCCAGGAAGAAGCCGAACGACAGGGCATAAGACTGACAACTTGCTATAAACGATTTGAGCGGGTTCGAAAAAAACTGCAACAAACATTGGAAGATTATCACAAAATATAGTTTTATAATTGGTGAAAATGCTGAACTTAAATTTTTTCTCTGGAGTGGTGTCGAAAAACGGGCCGCTCATGGAGTATAGGTTATGAGGGGGACAAAATCGTGGACGAGTTAAAAGGATTCGACAATAATCAATACGCCTACTTGCGCCAGCTCTCCATTGAAAGGCTTCTGGAACTGTTGAATGTTGCACCTGTTCCTGCAAGTTGCCCGGAGGACGAAGCGTATGTAGATGCGCTGGAGGAGGCGATCATCGAAAAAGAAAATGAAAACCCCACAGGAGTTTTC
>CAYSQF010000078.1:0-7747 GCA_964433105.1 uncultured Acutalibacter sp. | reverse complement strand
GAGAAGGCAACCTATCCGCAGATCAAGACGCATGTGCTGGAGCATACAGGATTGAAGGTTTCCAGCCTTTATCATCTCTCAAGTTAAAAAATGTGCGTTTGGCAAAGACATAGAAACTTGCGGCGAATGCTCGGATATGGAACAGCGCCAGATCGTCGGGATGGTGCTTTCTAACAATTCCGAGGCAGTGGAAAATTTGAAAAAACAAACTACATACCCCAGCGACTACCGACATGATTTGATATAGAAGGGAGTTACTAATGGAGGAATTAACGAAGCAGGCTGAGCAAATTATGGTTGAGCGTTTTGGAAAGGATGCCATCATTGCTCTAGCCACAGAGGAAAACGGTATTCCCTATGTGCGGTTTGTAAACGCTTTCTATGAGGATAGGTGCTTTTATGTAATCACGCATGGACTGTCCAATAAGATGAAGCAGATTGCAAACAATCCAGTTGTTGCCATTTCGGGCGAATGGTTTACCGCACACGGAACGGCGAAGAACCTGGGGTATTGGGGGAAAGAAGAAAATGCAGTTCTGGCAGAAAAACTGAGAAAGGCGTTCGCTGAATGGATTGATAATGGGCATAACGATTTTAGTGATGTGAACACCTGCATTCTTTGTGTAAAACTGTCGGATGGCGTTTTGTTATCACATGGCACACGTTACGATATAGATTTTGAGAAGTAGAATTCCTTATCTGTTTGGTACTTTCAAAGATTACGGTGATCAAGTTAAGATGTCAAAAAAATAATTGATCTATAAAAATTTGCGCCGCACCCCTTGCGTTTTTCCGCTCCCGTTTTTATGATGAAATTGTATGAAATTCCGCGCCGTTCCGGCGCTTAAGGGGGGTTGCGTGGTGGGTCGTACATCAAAGAGACATAAATTTGATGGAGAAATTAAGCAATCAATTTGGGCCGCTGGAACTGAGCGAGGACGCTGCCGTATAATCTGGGAAACTTATTCTGATCATTCAAATCATCTATACACATGGAAGATCCCTTGGGTGTGCAGCCGAGGGATTTTCTTATTCCTATTTGATTTCCCGTCGAATTAGTGCGGATATTATTTTCTCCTGCCGGTTTGGGGGATGGAATAAAATCTATGTTAAAGGTTGGTATACCCCATCAAAAACTGGTCTACGGCCCGGGCACATTCCTGACCCTCCCGGATCGCCCACACCACCAGGGACTGGCCCCGACGAGCGTCCCCGGCGGCAAAAATACCCGGGGCGGACGTGGAGTAATTGTCAGTTTTTAAATTTCCACGGCTGTCGGTATCTAAATTAAAGGCTTGGGCCACATAGCTTTGGGGGCCGGTAAATCCGGCGGCGATGAGCAGAAGCTGGCAGGGAAGCTCCTCTTCAGAGCCAGGAATCTCCGTCATGACCGTGCGGCCTGTGGATTCCTCCCGTCCCGCTTTCAAAGCCACTGTAACAACCGCGCGGACAGCGCCGTTTCCATCGGCAAAGATTTCCTTCACAGTAGTCTGGTACCGCCTGGGGTCGCTGCCAAAAAGGGCGATCGCTTCTTCCTGGCCGTAGTCGGTTTTCTTAACGCGGGGCCATTGGGGCCAGGGATTGTTTTCGGCCCGGCTCTCGGGAAGGCTTGGCATCATCTCCAGCTGGACCACCGAACGGCAGCCCTGGCGGATTGCCGTGCCTACGCAGTCGTTGCCGGTGTCTCCGCCTCCTACCACCACCACGTCCCTGCCCTTGGCGGTTTGACTCGGCTGGCCGTCCAACAGGGACTTGGTGGATTCCGAAAGGTACTCCACGGCAAACCGCGCGTCTGCCGAATCACGCCCGGGGACGGGCAAATCCCGGGGCTTCCCCGCGCCCACGCAGAGCACCACGGCATCGAAATCCCGCCGCAGGTCCTCCACCGAAAAACCTTGGCCCACATCGGCGTTTAGGACAAACTCGATCCCCTCGTCCCGCATCAGGGAAATCCGCCGTTCGACAACGGATTTTTCCAGTTTCATGTTGGGAATGCCGTACATCAGCAGACCACCGGGGCGGTCCGCCCGCTCAAATATCGTAACGCTGTGCCCCCGGCTGTTGAGCCGGACGGCCGTCGCCAGACCGGCAGGACCGGAGCCAACCACCGCCACTTTTTTGCCCGTGCGGGTCTTAGGCGGCTTTGGAGCCATCAGACCGCAGGAAAAGGCCTCCTCGATCACACCCATCTCGTTGGCCTTTACGGTGACTGGGTCGCCATACAGGCCGCAGGTGCAAGCCGCTTCGCACAGGGCGGGGCAGACCCGTCCTGTAAACTCCGGGAAACTGTTGGTTTTTAAAAGCCGCTCTAGAGCGCGGTCAAAATTGCCGGTGTAGATTAAGTCGTTCCATTCCGGAATCAGATTGTGCAGGGGGCAGCCGGAAACCATACCCTCCAGCATGGTGCCGGACTGGCAAAACGGCACACCGCATTCCATGCACCTGGCTCCCTGCTCCTGCCGTTCCTCTCGGGACAGGGGGAAATGGAATTCCTGAAAATGCCGAATGCGCTCCAGCGGAGTCTGTGCTTTTTCATTTTTTCTGGTAAATTCTAAAAATCCCGTCGGCTTTCCCATTATCCTTTTCCCCCTTTCCTGCTGCCGGCAAACGCTTCAATCTCGGCCTGCTCCCGGCTCATGCCCTTTTCTTCCATCTGTGCGATGGAGCGGAGCATCCGGTCGTAATCTGTTGGCACAATCTTTTTAAAGAGCGGCAAAAAACGCTCAAAATCTTCTAAGATGGTTTTTCCCCGGGCTGAGCCGGTAGCTTCCACATGGGCGCGGATCAATCCCCGCAGTTCCTCCATATCGTGTTTTTCCGTTACCGTTTCCATGGACACCATCGATTTGTTCAGCCTCAGGTAAAGATCCCGCCGCTCGTCTAGCACATACGCGATGCCGCCGGACATGCCCGCCGCGAAATTTTTGCCGGTAGGCCCTAAAATCGCCACCCGGCCGCCAGTCATGTACTCGCAGCCATGATCGCCAACTCCTTCCGCAACCGCTGTTGCACCGGAGTTGCGCACACAGAACCGCTCTCCTGCCTGGCCGCAGATAAAGGCGGAGCCGGAGGTGGCGCCGTAAAGGGCCACGTTTCCAATGATGATGTTGTCGCATGCCAAAAACGTGGAGCCCTTCGGCGGATAGACCACCAGCTTGCCGCCGGAAAGCCCCTTGCCAAAGTAGTCGTTGGCGTCGCCCTCCAGCTCCAGAGTAAGACCTTTCGGAAGGAAAGCTCCAAAGGACTGCCCCCCGCCGCCGGAACACAGGACGGTAAAGGTGTCGTCGGGCAAGGAGTTGCCAAACCTGCGGGTGATATCCGATCCCAAGGCTGTACCTAACGCCCTGTCGGTGGAGGAAACCTTCAACTTGACCTTGGCGGGTTTTCCATCCTTCAATGCGGACTTCAATTCCTTTTCCAGTACCCGCAGATCCGCTGTTTCCTCCAGCTTAAAGTCGTAGATGTCAGCAGTGTCAAAGTGATTTTTTGTCCCCTCAGCGCGGGCCTGGTTCAGCAGGATGGACAAATCTACCATGTCCGCCCGGGGCGTCATACCGGATCGCTTGCTCAGCAGGTCGGTGCGGCCCACCAGCTCATCGACGGTGCGCACTCCCAGCAGGGACATGTATTCCCGAAGCTCTTGGGCAATAAATCTCATAAAATTCATCACGTATTCGGGCTTGCCGTGGAACCGCTTCCGCAGATCCGGATTTTGGGTAGCGATCCCCATGGGGCAGGTGTCCAAATTGCATACCCGCATCATAACGCACCCCATAGCGACCAGGGGGGCGGTGGCAAAGCCAAACTCTTCCGCTCCCAGCATGCAGGCAATGGCCACATCGCGGCCGGACATGAGCTTACCATCTGTTTCTAGGATCACACGGGAACGCAGATTATTTTTGATCAGGGTCTGGTGGGTTTCGGCCAGACCCAGTTCCCAGGGCAGCCCAGCGTTGTGAATGGAGGACCGGGGGGCTGCCCCGGTGCCGCCGTCATAGCCGGAGATCAGCACCACCTGCGCCCCGGCTTTCGCCACGCCTGCGGCGATGGTTCCTACTCCGGCTTCGCTCACCAGCTTCACGGAGATCCTGGCCTGCCGGTTCGCGTTTTTCAAGTCGTAGATCAACTGGGCCAGATCTTCAATGGAATAGATATCGTGGTGGGGCGGCGGGGAGATCAGAGAAACGCCTGGCGTGGAATACCGGGTCCTGGCGATCCAGGGGTATACTTTTCCACCGGGCAGGTGCCCGCCTTCACCGGGCTTTGCCCCCTGTGCCATTTTAATTTGGATTTCCCGGGCGGAAACAAGGTATTCGCTGGTAACGCCGAAGCGCCCGGACGCCACCTGCTTTATGGCGGAGTTTTTTTCAGTGCCCAGACGTTCGGGTATTTCGCCGCCCTCGCCGGAGTTGGATTTTCCCCCCAGCTGGTTCATTGCCAGAGCCAGGCACTCGTGGGCTTCCTGGGAAATGGAGCCGTAACTCATAGCCCCGGTTTTAAAGCGCTTCACGATGGAGTCCACGCTTTCCACCTCGTCCAGGGGTACAGGTGTTTCGGCATATTTCATCTGAAGCAGGCCGCGCAAGGTGTGGGGGGTAGACTCGTTGTCCACTAGGGCGGTATATTGCTTGAAAAGGCCGTAATCCCCCCGGCGGACGGCTTCCTGGAGAAGATGGATAGTTTGAGGATTGTACAGATGGTCCTCGCCATCGGAGCGCGCCTTGTGTTCGCCGAAGGAGTCTAGGGTGGGGATATCCCCCAGCCCCAGAGGATCGAAGGCCTTCGAGTGGTTGCGGTCCACCTGTTCCTCAATGTCCTTCAGGCCGATGCCTCCCACCCGGCTGATTGTGTTGGTAAAATATTCATCTACCACAGCGCGGCTGATGCCCACGGCTTCAAAGATCTGTGCAGACTGATATGATTGAATGGCGGAGATCCCCATTTTCGACGCGATCTTCACAATGCCGTGAAGAATGGCGGCGTTGTAATCGTCCACCGCTGCGTAGTATTCCTTGTTCAGCAGGCCGTCCTCAATCAGCTGGCCGATAGTCTCATGGGCCAGATAGGGGTTAATGGCCCTGGCGCCGTAGCCAAGCAGTGTGGCAAAGTGGTGGACGTCCCTCGGCTCGGCGGATTCCAGCACGATGGACACCGCTGTCCTTGTCTTGGTGCGCACCAAATGCTGCTCGATGGCGGATACCGCCAGCAGGGAGGGGATCGCCACATGATTCTCGTCCACTCCCCGGTCGGAGAGAATCACGATATTCGCCCCGTGGCTATAAGCCCTGTCCACCGCGATAAAAAGCCGATTCAGCGCCCGCTTGAGACTGGTGTTTTTGTAATAAAGCAGCGAGACGGTCTCCACATGGAAACCGGGGCGATCCATGTATCTGATCTTCATGAGATCAGTGGAGGTAAGAATGGGGTTATTTACCCGGAGTACCCGGCAGTTTGAGGCCTTTTCCTCCAGCAAATTGCCGTCGTCGCCGATGTAAACGGTGGTATCGGTAACCACCTCTTCCCGCAGGGCGTCAATGGGTGGGTTGGTTACCTGGGCGAAGAGTTGCTTGAAATAGTGAAACAAGGGCTGATCCTTTTCGTCCAGCACAGCCAGCGGAACATCGGCCCCCATGGCGGCGGTTGGCTCCGCCCCGCTGCGGGCCATGGGCAGGATGGTGTCCTTCACGTCTTCGTAGGTGTAGCCAAAGGCTTTTTGCAGCCGCACCCGCTGCTCCGGGGTGGAGGTTTCCACCTTCCGGTTGGGGATGGGAAGATCCTGTAAATGAATTAAATTCCCGTCCAGCCATTCGCCGTAAGGCCGGCGGGCAGCGTACCGCTCCTTCAGCTCGTTGTCCTCCACAATGCGTCCCTGTGCCGTGTCCACCAGCAACATTTTTCCGGGCTCCAGACGGGATTTTTTCACGATCCGTTCCGGCGGGAGATCCAGCACCCCCACCTCGGAGGAAAGAATCAACCGGTGGTCATCGGTAACATAATACCGGGCGGGACGCAGGCCGTTGCGATCCAGCACAGCGCCCACCTGATCGCCGTCGGAAAAGAGAATCGCCGCCGGGCCGTCCCAAGGCTCCATCATAATGGCGTAATATTGATAAAGGTCCCGTTTGGAACGGGAAATAGTCTTGTCTCCCCGCCATGGCTCGGGGATGGTAATCATCACCGCCAAAGGCAGCTCCATGCCGCTCATCATCAAAAATTCCAGGGTGTTGTCCAGCATGGCGGAATCGGAACCTTCTGTGTTGACCACCGGCAGCACCTTATCCATGTCCTTTTCCAAAAGGGGTGAGGACATGGTTTCTTCCCGGGCCAGCATTCTGTCGATATTGCCCCGGATGGTGTTGATTTCCCCGTTGTGGAGGATCAGCCGATTGGGGTGCGCCCTCTCCCAGGACGGGTTGGTATTGGTGGAAAACCGGGAATGAACCAGGGCGATGGCGCTTTCATATTCCGGGCTTCGCAGGTCCGGATAGAACTGGCGCAGCTGTCCCACCAGGAACATGCCTTTATAAACGATGGTCCGGCTGGACAGGGACACCACGTAAGTGTCTGAGCTGGATTGCTCGAACACTCGCCGTGCCACGTAGAGCTTGCGGTCGAAATCCAGGCCCTTTTGGACGCCCTCCGGCCGCCGGACGAAACCTTGCTCGATGCGGGGCATTTTGCTCAGCGCCTTGTGGCCAAGGATATCGGGAGCTACCGGCACCGTCCGCCAGCCCAAAAATGGCAGGCCTTCCTTGCCCAAAATAATCTCAAACATTTTTTTCGCCTGGGATCGCTTCAAATCGTCCTGGGGGAAGAAAAACATCCCCACACCGTAATCCCGCTCTCCCAGGCGGTCCACGCCAAGCGCCGCGGCGGCCTTGGAAAAAAAACGGTGGGAGACTTGCAGCAAAATTCCTACGCCATCGCCGGTTTTACCTTCGGCATCCTTGCCCGCCCGGTGCTCCAGCTTTTCCACGATCCGTAAGGCATCGTCTACCGTTTGATGGGATTTTCTGCCCTGAATATCCACCACGGCGCCAATGCCGCAAGCGTCGTGTTCAAAGGGGGTATAGCCCTCCTGCCGCCAGCTTTTATTATTCATGTGGGTCCTCCGTTTCTCGATTCGTTCCATCCAGCCCTGCCAACAGAATTTCCATTGGCGGCGCAATTTCCGGCAAGGCGGCCGGCACACGATTTCAGTCCCGGACCGCCTAGTATCTCAGAATTATCGGTAAAGATTTTCCAAATAAAATACAAAACGGCGGCGGCCCCTGAGGGATCCCTCTTGGGGCCGGACGCCGTTGTCCTTTTCCAAGTATATAGCGAAGCGGCAAGGTTGTCAACAAAATTTGCAATTTTTCCACCAGAAAAATTCATGGCATTAAAGACAGTTATATGAAAGCAGCTTGAATTTTATGAGTGAACTGGTCGAACAGAAGCTCCTAAAAATTTTATTTTATGAAAGAACAAATTGTGAAACTTGCAAAATTTTTTAGATTTTTTTCAAATCCCATTGACAAATTCCCCTGTTGGAGATTACAATGCTAGTGTCATCGGCAAAGGCGCTGAGGGAAATGTTACCCCAGCGCTTTTTCAATTGCGCGGCAGCCAATGCCGAAAAGCAATTTACATTCTATGTTATTTGGAAAGGGGCCATCGATAATGGGCGAGACAAGAAAAACTGTACCGGAGCTGTTTGGCAGCTACGTTTTTAATGAGGATGTCATGCAGGAACGCCTGCCAAAGG
>CAYSQF010000077.1:0-7776 GCA_964433105.1 uncultured Acutalibacter sp. | reverse complement strand
CCACCGGAGATGTTCAGCGTACCATACTGCGGATGATAAATTGCCGTACCAGTTCCGGTAGACTTAATCACACCGTCTGTAATGGTGATTTTCGTACCGCTCTGGTTATTTGTAGCACTATAAGTACCGTTGCCACTGATGGCAAAATCCGTTCCTTTTATCGTGCCGCCGTTGACGGTCAGCTCAGCGCCCTTGCCCCACAGTGTAACGCCCCATTTTGCCGAAATATTCGCATCGCCGGAAACCGTCACCTGCACGGGATAGGCGTCCTTGCTCTCAAGGGTTTCGCCCGCTTTCAGAGCCGCTTGGTTGCCTTGAATCTCGATGCCGGAAGCGCCAGTTCCTTCAATTGTTCCGCCAGAGATATTTACCGTAACCGTATAGTTCTCATTACTATTCGAGCAGACGATTCCCTTATATCCTGAGAGTGTACCGGACTTCACGGTTAATGCTCCATTGGTCAGCACAGGATAGCCCGCATAGGTCACCTCGTTGCCGCTGCTATCCTTTCCATTGAAATTGTCACTCTGGATTTTACCGTTTTGGCTCGTACTGGTGTCTTGAACTGTTAAACCAGCCCCTTGCGCAACGCCAATCAGCCAACTTACTGAATTACCCTCGCCACGGGTAACGGAATACCCGTTCAGATCGAGCGTAATCGCTTTGTTTCTAACGATAATACGGTAAGGAACCGTTGTGTTCTTCAGGAGTTTCACCGTCTGGCCCTCTTCGGCCGCCTCTATCGCACCGCTCAGCGTGGTAAAATACTGACTATTCACCACGGCAACATCATTTTCTCCACTCGCGGTTTTCGGGACAACCGTACCACTCTCATCAACCGCATACCCATCGGCAAGATAGTTCGCCACATTTGCACCGTTAGTAAAGGTGCCGCCGGTGATGCTGATGGTATAAGTGTTATTAGAGCTACCCGCTGCGGGTGCAGAGAAAGTGCCTCCGGTAATCGTCACTTTACCAGTGCCTGTATCCGCTCCCGAAGCCGTACCAAAGATAGAACTGCTCCCAGTAAAGACACCGCCATTGATGGTCAAGACGCCCTGATCTGCGGTTCCCGTTTTGAATCCGCCATTGGAAATTGGATAGGAGCCCGTGAATGTACCACCATTAATCGTGGCAACATTCCAGTTCAAAATGGTAGTGGCATTTTCGGTACCGCTATTGGCGGTACTGTCAAAAGTGCCTCCTTCGATCACCAAACTACCATAATCGTCGTTTTTAACGACAGAACAGCTTTTCTCGCCGGAACTGCCCTTAAAATTGCCGCTCTTGATGGTCAGCTTGGCTTTGTTGTCCTGGGCACTAACACTCTCACCTGCAACAGTATCAGTGTTGTTGACCCAGCCATTGTCAATCAAGCTGGATGGATTCGTGCTATTGTCAGTTGTTACCGTCACGTCTCCATCAATCAACATTTCACCCAAATTTTTGATGACATACCAATTGGTAGATTTATATGTGCCACCCTGCACATAACAAGTGGCGTCCGGGAAGTTGGCAATAGCCGCACTGGCGCTTGCATCCGTTGAAACGGTTCCACTACCCGTAATGGTTAAACTACCTTTATTGATAATCGCGCAACCATTGCTCACGGTAATGTTGTGACCATTCAAGTCAAGCGTGACTGTACTTCCAGAATTAACCAAAATTGTATTAGTAATATCAGCTGTTAATGTCACATCGTTAGTCAATGTAATCACACCATTAACCGCCTCCGGTAATGATGTCCCATCTTCATTTGCCGCCAACGCCGTCATCGGCAGCAACGTCATTACTAAGCACAATGCCATTACCGATGACAAAATTCTCTTCTTCATTGCGTGTTCCTCCTTCTTTTTAAGAATAAAAATTTTTTGCTGGGGCTCAAAAATTATCCCTCGCAGCACCTCCCCGCTACCATAAAGTACTCCTTTGGACAAAACACAAAATTCATATTCTGTACATATCCTCTTTGCCCAGACGAATCTACATCCAGCCAGAACATAAAAAAAGAGGCCGTCTTCCGTTCGTCGAACGAAGAAAAGGCCGCGTCGAGTAAGCCACGAAAAAAGACGCTTTCGTGGCTGGGATTTTTGCGCTCAAAACTTCGTGTTTGTCTTGTGTTTCAAAATGCACTATGCTATAATTTAACTATATATCCCATTTTAAAAGATTTGTAAACAATTCTTTTGAGACAGAATATGAATTTTGTCCTATCGGACCAGCCCCAACCGGTCAAGCTCCCTGCGGTGCTCCTCTCCGGAGGTCAGCAGGTAGATGCGCGTGGTCTCCAGGGAGGAATGTCCCAGCAGGTCCGCCAGCTTGGCAATGTCTTTGCAGGCCCGGTAAAAGGCCGTGGCAAACAGGTGCCGCAGGTTGTGGGGAAACACCCTGGTGGGCTCCACCCCGGCGCGCTGGCACAGGGCTTTCATCTCCGCCCAGATCTGGCGGCGAGGCAGTGAAGTTCCGTTTCTGGTGAGAAAAATCTCGCCGGAAACGATTTTTTGTTTCTGGGCATAGTGCAGCAGCTTCCGGCACAGCTTGCCGGGGAGCAGAATGACCCGGATCTTGCCCTTCAGGGCGATCTCCGCCCGCCCCGCCCGGGCGGCCTCCACGGTGATATCGCGCACCTCTGACACCCGGATCCCCGTGGCGCAAATGGTCTCCATGACCAGGGTCAGGCGCTCCCGCCCCTGCCGCCGGGCCGCGGCGATGAGGCTGTCATAATCCCGCCGGGTCAGCTCCCGGGCGGTATCCCGAAACAGCTGCCGCTGCACCTTTAAAAACTTAACCCGGCAGTCCGTCCAGCCCAGAAACGCCAGAAAGGCATGCGCCGCCGCCAGCTTGCTGTTGATGGTGGCCGGTGCGCGGCCCTGGGCGCCCAGGGCTTCCTTCCAGCGGGTCAGGCCCTCCTTGGTGACCTCCCGTCCGCCAAGCCAGGCCGCCAGCTGCCTCACGTCCCGCAGGTACTTCTCCACGGTCCCCCGGCTGTGTTCCTCCTCCATCAGGTGCCGCCCAAAGGCCAAAACCCGTTCCCTTGTAATGCTCCGCTCGTTCATAGCCGCCTCCTAACAAAATACTGCGTTTAGTTTACCTTGCCGCCCGGGGGTTATGCGAACAGGGCAATTGCATTTTGGCCGCCGGTCCGCTAAAATAGAAAAGATCATTTTCACGGGAGGCTCCCTATGAACCAAAGAGAAGTCAGCGAACTGCGCCGCCGGTTCCGGCCGGAAAAAAGCGCCATCAGCCGGGTGTACGGCTGCTTTGTCAACGGCGGCAAAGAGATCATATCCGACCTAAACGAGTCCTTCGGCAGGATGCCGTCGGAGGAAGTGGAAAAATATTTGAGCCTGCTGAAAAAGGCCCTCTCCGGCGCCCTGGGCCGCAACCTGATCGACATCGTGTTCTCCACCCAGCAGGTGGCAGACAGCCAGGAGCACCGGCTTTTGTCCGCCCTGCGCAACTCCGGCCTGGAGGACGCCGGGGCCCGCCAGACCTTTTACCGCACGGTCATCGACGCTCTGGACATGGACGGCAGCAACTACCTGATCCTGCTGGCCCACGACGCCTACGACGTGCCCCACCGGAGCAAGGACGGCGAGGTCCAGGCCGATGCCTCTGATGAGGTCTTCTCCTACATCCTCTGCTGTATCTGCCCCGTCAAAGACGGCAAGGTGGAGCTGAGCTACTACCCCGGTGACAACGAGTTCCACATCTCCTCCTCGGGCCAAACCGTGGCCGCGCCGGAGCTGGGCTTCCTGTTCCCCGCTTTTGACGGCCGGTCCGCCAACCTCTACAACGCCCTGTTTTACTCCCGCAGCGCCGACCAGCTCCACCAGGAATTTATCGACGCCGTGTTCCACACCGAGCCCCCCATGTCCGCCGGGGAGCAGAAGGAGGCGTTCCAAACCGCCCTGTCCGACGCCCTGGAGACCAACTGCAACCTGGAAGTGGTCCAGGCCGTCCATGAGCAGCTGCGGGAAAAGATCCTGGAGCACAAGGAAAGCAAATCCCCGGAACCCTTGGAGATGAGCACCCAGGAGGTGGGGCGGATCCTCCAAACCTGCGGCGTGGACCAGGAACAGGTGTCCTCCTTCCAGGACAAGTGCAGCCAGCAGTTCGGCCCCGGCGCCGCCCTGAACCCCGCCAACCTCATCGACAGCAAGCGCTTTGAGGTCAAGACCGCTCAGATGACCCTCTCCATCGACCCCGAATACAGCCACCTGGTGGAAACCCGGCGGATCAACGGCCGGAAATACCTGCTGATCCCCGTGGAGGACGCGGTGGAGATCAACGGCTTTCCCGTCGGCCTCTCGCTGAACCAGCCGTAAGGCAGAGGGGGCTCTGCCGAAAATTGCCCAAAGAAAAACCTTGAGGTCAAAGGACCTCAAGGTTTTTTCATCAAATCTTTTTCTGTTTTCCAGCGGGAAAGCAGCCATGCCTTTCCCTTTCGCCAGGCGCCGGACAGCCACACGTTGCCAAACAGCGCCACCAAAACAACCGCCAGGCCAAAGGCCAGCCCAAGATTTCCCAGGGTGCCGAAGCGATAGAGCGCGGCGGCATGGGCATCCACCTGGAGCTTGACAAAGCCGTGGAGCAGGTAGACAAACAGGGTGTTGCGCCCCACAGCGGCCAAAAGGGGAACAGGCCGCTCCGGCGTCCAGGCCAGCAAAAACCAGATCCATAGCAGGGCAATGCCCAAAAGCAGCAGGCGGATCTTGGGGGAAGACCCTGTAAATTCATAGGTGAACGCCCCAAAGGTCCATTGCCGCTGGAACACAAACCGGGCATGATAGAAAAAGCCCGCACAGATCAACACCGCCCCAAGGGACAAGATCCGGCTCGGAAGGGTGCGCACCTTGTCCAGCAGCCCCTCCCGGTGCTCCGCCAGGCAGTAGCCCAGCAGGAAGTAAGGCAGGAAGACCAGCACCCGGGACAGGGCAAAATCATACCCCACCTTGTCCGTATACCCGCACAGCAGGGAGGCCACCACCGCCACCGGCCAGAGAACAGAGGCAACGGGCTTTCTCAACCTGACCAGCGGCAGAAACAGCCGCCAGACGAACAGGGCAAACAGATACCACAGGATCCAGTACGGCGAGTAAAACTGCACCGGCAGCCCCGCATACAGCAGGTAGATGACCTGAAAGACCAAATACGGCAGCAGGACCTTTGTCACCGTCTTTTTCCACGTACTGTTCCGGGAAAACCAGCCGCTAACAAAGATAAACGCAGGCATGTGGAAGGAATAAATGTTCAAATAGAGAAAATTCACCCCGCCACCGGTCTGCGGCTCCAGCATGTGGCCAAAAACCACCAGAAATATGAGCAAACATTTTAAATTATCAAACAACCCATTGCGGGAGGATGTTCCTTCCATAAACGCCTCCATGCATCAGCCGCGACCTGCCGCAGTTTCCCAAGAAACTATCTTGATTTCAGATTATACCACAAAATTCTCCCCATGAGAAGACAGCTCCCCCCTTTTGCCCCCCGGCCGTCCTCATCCCACAAAAAAGAAAAACCTTGAAGCCAACCGGCTTCAAGGTTTTTGGTGGAGATAAGCGGGATCAAACCGCCGAGGGCTTGAAGGATGTTTTAGTGTTTTCCCGGTTGGAGCGGTTACATACGCCTGTAACTGGGCTCGGGAGGGGCGCTTCGATATGCGAAAACTAGACACTCCAACTGGTCCGAATGTCATTAAAGAATCTGGCAAAACAAGAAGGTTGATCCTCACGTTTTATTAAAACGACTGTTTGCGCGACATAGCACATCTAATTATGCTTTAAAAACTCTTGTATGTATCTTTTCATAATATCGCTTCGTTCCTGAATAGAACTCTTTTTGTCAGACCCTTGCTGTAATAAACGGGTAAACTCATTTAATTCATTTGATAAAGTATCTTCGTCGTTTGCATTGGTCCCTGCCGGCACCGTTGTACGGGAATTTTCAAAGTACTGCATAAAAGTATGTAGTTTTTCAATAGGTATTTCATCTAAAACTGTATAGAGTGTTATTATGATATTTTTCTTACTAAGAAGGTTATCTCGATCTTCAAAAACTTCTGCAATCCTATTTACCTTGCGCCTAAGATTTTCGAATGCTGCACTACACGAATGAAACCCTCTATTGACATCTACGAACTTATCTACACTTTTCTGGGTGAGATCCCATTCACCGATTTCAAGCATTAGCAGCTTCAATGCCAAATCATTTTGTGCAAATCGGCGATTAGCAATTTTAATTTTTTTAGTAAAAAATGGCGATGTATCGCAAAGCTCTTGTATTTTATGTGATAGTATTCCGCCATTTGCGTTTCTCTTTTCTGATGTGCTGACAGGCACACCACTATTAAGCCGCACAAAAAGTTCATTGATTATATCAGGAGTCGTCGTATCCATAAAAACAATATTTAACTCATACTGCCAAAACCGAGCAATAAGTGCAGGTACAATACTTTCTAGTTCTGAAAAATACTTTCCTGATATGTCTCCAAATTGTTGCGTAAAACTGTCATCCAAGAAAGCGAATTCATTAGACAGCGGGAATTCATCATCAATAAATCCAAGGATAGTTTCTATGCGTTGCTTTCCGTCAATAATTGCATAATTGTAGTGCAGATTTTCAACTACTGGAGGCATAAATTGAAAATAGAACTTAGGAATATCAAGCCCATTCAGGACACTATCAATAAGCAACTGTTTTTGTGTTTTCTTCCAAAGACTGCTGCGCCGCTGGTAGGAAGGCGAAAAATCGATGGTAGCTCGCTGATTGTATATCCATTTTATGGGCTTTGTTTCTTGAAAAAGCTTAAACATTCCTCTTACCTCCCCTCATAGTTTTTCCGCAGTTCTTTAGAAATGGAGTCTAATTCTGGGAATAGTGTGCTTTCCGTCATTCCCATATAGTATAGATCATCGCTAATAGATTTTATGCTGGTTTCTGCAATAATAATTTTGAATAGAAATTCTTCCGCATGCGCTAAATTTTCTAAACTAAACGAGTCTTTGTTAGGAAACAGCGTAAACACTCCGCGTTGAGCGATAATTCTATCTGTGTTTTGTGGCCCAATAATTGCAACAGGATAGTCTTGTCTCGGACTTTCAAACATCGTTTGTAGTTCTCTGTTGTCACAAATATTAGGAATAGGTTCATCATCGTACGCAGAAAATCTTACATTTGCATTCAGTATTCTAGGGTTTAAGCACCAAACTGTTGCATCTTTTCCGGCATGTTTATCAGAGCGGTACTGTGTCGCAAAGGCCAATGCAACGAGAGCATTTTCAGACCAATCTAACAGGCGAGTTGGTGTGGCGTGATGCTGCATAATAAAAAGCCATTCGATATCAGTATTAGGTGGGCTATCAATAAAACGTGCAGCCCGAGCCTTAAACTGATGCAATAAAGGCAACTCATTTTTCCACGTGTAAGGCGTCCGATATACAGTAGGTTGCAGAGCATAATCAACAACAGGATGTCCCCTAAACCACAGCTTATCATGTGTCGCTCTCAAGCCTGTAATTGATGATATATATTCAGAAATATTATAAACAATCTTTTCAGAAATAGACACTACAAATCCTCCCATCACCAAGAATAGATATGTTAGGTTAATTATACCATAATTCGACTAACAAACAACAGTATAAACTGATTATAGGGAAGTCAGTTAGCAAAATGGCTGAAGATAAAAAGAATATCGGCCCGGAGGTAGAAACACCTGGCGATGCCCCGGCCCAAAGCCTCTCGGTTCCGAAGCTGTTCTGCCAGCCAATGAGG
>CAYSQF010000076.1:0-7784 GCA_964433105.1 uncultured Acutalibacter sp. | reverse complement strand
AAGCAAACCCGCACAATATGGTAAAATTCCGCAATTGTGCGGCGTTGAAAATTTTATGAAGAAAGAGGGCAGTTTTGGAATGCTTACGCACCGACTGCCGGAAAGGGCCGCAGGCCCGGGAGGAATCACACTATGACGGAAAAATATTTGGGGGAAAGCATCAAAAAGCTAGGTTTCGGCTTGATGCGCCTGCCTATGAAGGGCGAAGAAATCGACATTGAGCAGGTCAAGAAGATGGTGGATGTGTTCATGGCAAAAGGGTTCACTTATTTTGACACTGCATACGTATACATACAGGGAAAATCCGAGGTGGCCCTGGGAGAAGCCGTGGTCAAGCGCTATCCCCGTGACAGCTTCCAGTGCGCGTCCAAATTGCCGCTGTGGGATTTGAAGGCGCCTGAGGAAATGGAAAAGGTGTTCCAGGAATCTTTAGACCGTGCGGGCCTTACTTATTACGATTTTTACCTTCTTCACGCCATGGGTGCAGAGAGGGTGAAAAAGGCCGATGAGATCGGCGCCTGGGAGTTCATGAAGCAGCTGAAGGCCCAGGGCAGGGCAAAGCATATCGGTTTTTCCTTCCACGACACCGCCGAGGTGTTGGAGGATATTTTGAAAAACCACCCCGAAATGGAATTTGTGCAGCTCCAGATCAATTATGCCGACTGGGAAAGCGAAAACGTCCAATCCCGGAAATGTTATGAAGTCGCCCGAAAATATAACCGGTCCGTCATCATTATGGAACCTGTCAAGGGCGGCTCCTTGGCCACGATGACCCCCGAGGTGCAGAAGCTGTTTAAGGATGCCAATCCCCAGCTCTCCGTGCCTTCCTGGGCGGTGCGGTACGCCGCTTCGCTGGAAGGAATCGTCACGGTGCTCTCCGGCATGTCCAACGAAGCCCAGCTGAACGACAACGTTTCCTATATGGAGCATTTCCAGCCCCTGTCCCAGTCCGAGCGGGAAGTGGTGGCAAAGGCCGTGAAAATCCTGGAGAACACGCCTACCATCCCCTGCACCGCCTGCAAGTACTGCGTGGACGGCTGCCCGCAGAAGATCAACATCCCCCGAATCTTCTCCATCATGAACAACCTAACCCTGTACAACAACCTGGAAGGGGCGAAAAACTCTTACAAGCAGACGGCTGCGGAGGGCGGCAAAGCTTCCGACTGTTTGCAGTGCGGGGCCTGCGAGTCCCATTGCCCCCAGCATATCCAGATCATTGAAACGCTGAAAAAAGCGGCGGAAACTCTGGAATAAAGAAGCGTCAGTCCCGAAGGGCGTATTTATCTGTCTTGCTTTTCCGCCGCGGGTGGGAAAACATGGCCGTATTTCCTTCGCAAAGCAAAATGAAAACCTCCCGGAATAAAGCCGGGGTTGAAAACGGAAGAAAAAAGGGTATACTAAGAGTGCGCGGGCGATTTTCCGCGCACTTTGCTTTTTTTGGAAGTATATGTTATACTTGGGAAAAGCTGCCGTGTTTTGCCGGCGCTGAGAGTCTGGAAAATAACGAGGTGAAAACCTTTGCGTACCATTAAAAAATGGAGAAGGACCATTGTCTTTCTTTTGAAGCTGGCTCTATTCGGGGCCTTGTTTGGAATTTTTTTCGGCATTTTCGGTATCAATAATCCCTGGCTGTTCAACCTTTCCCGTACCACCGGTGTCACGATGGTGACCTTTGTGGTGCTGGGGATCGCTTTGATGTCCGTCTATGGCGGGTACGCGGTGGGTACGCAGAAAAGCAAGCCCATCGTGTATTCCATGAGTCTTGCCACGGTGATCACCGACCTGGTCACCCATTTGCAGCTTTCCATTATGAATACCAGCGAAAAGAACAATCCCCATTTTGTTTACGAAACCCCCCATCTGCTGCTGCTGGTGATTGTGCTGCAGATTTTGGTGATTATCATTTTCGCTTACTTCGGAAATTTCGTGTATTTTTCCCTGGAACCGCCGGAAAAGTGCTGCGTCATTTCCTCCTCCCGGCAGAGCCTGGGCCATATTATTCCAAAAATCGACAAATTTCGCAAGCAGTACGAGGTGGACGAGATCGTGCGGTACGACGACCCACAGGTGCTGGACGTGATCGCCCGGAACGACACGGTGTTCCTGTACGATGTGCCGTCCAACCAGCGAATCACGCTCATCGAATACTGTTACCAGCAGCAGAAGAATATCTACTACAACTTTGAAATGCAGGACGTAGTGTCCCAGGGAGCCAAATACGTCACCCTGGACGACAAGTCCCTGGTGATGCACACCGCGAAGGATCTGACGATGGAGCAGCGGATTGTCAAGCGGCTGATGGATATCTCCATTTCCGCTTTGGCCTTGCTCCTTTTAAGCCCTTTGATGCTGGGCTGTGCTCTGGCGATCAAACTTGAGGATCACGGCAAGGTGTTTTATAAGCAAAAGCGCCTGACCAAATATGGACGGGTGTTCGAGGTGTACAAATTCCGCACCATGAAGGAGGAAAATTCCATCCACAAGTCTGTCACCGAGGATGACGACCGGATTACGAAAGTGGGAAAGGTCCTGCGAAAATACAGGATTGACGAGCTGCCCCAGATGCTTAACATCTTAAAAGGTGATATGACAGTAGTCGGCCCCCGGCCGGAAATGCTGGAAAATGTGGAAAAATACACAAAAGAGCTTCCCGAGTTTTCCTACCGCCTGCGGATGAAGGCTGGCCTGACCGGCCTGGCGCAGATCTCCGGTAAATACAATACCTCGCCGAAAGACAAGCTTGTCATGGATTTGATGTATATTGAAAATTACAGTATTTGGCAGGACTTTAAGCTGATTTTCCAAACGGTTACCGTGTTTTTTAAGGCGTCGGAAAGCACTGAGGCTTTTGGCTCCGAGGTGTTGTACGATTTTGACGAGGACAGGGAGCGAAACCGCCTGCGAGGAAAGAAGGCTTCCGGCGGGGAAAAGTCGGAAGCGCCTCAGGAAGCCGACAAAGAACAGCAAGAAACTGGGCAAAAGGAGTTGTAACCCGGATACCTTGGAGGAAATAGATATGGCGCTTACGGAATATCTGCGGCGGGTGTTTCCCGGCACCGCGGAAGAATTTTGCAAAAGGGCGGGGAACGCCATGCGCTCTGGGGAAAGGCTGTTCATTGTAACAGCCAACCCGGAAATTTTAATGTACGCTCAGCGGGACTCGTCAGTGCGGGAGCTTCTCCTTGCCCCTGAGACAGCCATTACCCCGGACGGTATCAGCGTAGTAAAGGCCATGCGCGCCTGCGGTTTGCCGGCGAAGGAAAGAATCACCGGTGTGGACTTGGCGGAAGGGCTGCTGCGCCAAGCGGGGGAGGAAGGCCGGTCTGTATTTCTGTTGGGCGCCAGGGAGGAAGTGGTTTCCGCCCTGGCGGACAAGCTACGGACGGAGCACCCGGGGGTGACAGTCCGGTACCGCAATGGATACGACGGGGATAAGGATCAAATTTTCGGAGAGATCGCGGAGGCGGCGCCGGATTTGGTTTTAGTGGCATTGGGAGCGCCTGCCCAGGAGCTTTTGATCGCCCGGCACTTACAGGAGTTTTCCAAAGGAGTGTTTATCGGCGTAGGTGGCTCCTTCGATGTGCTCAGCGGTAGCAAGCGGCGGGCGCCCTCGCTGTTTGTCAAGACCAACACGGAGTGGTTGTACCGTATTCTGCGGGAGCCTTCCCGCATCAAACGGTTTTACAATAACAATGTCAAATTCCTGGGCCTTGTAAAAAAGGAAGCCAAAGGCGGGATAAAGTAAAAAAAACCAAATGGGCATTTTATCACGGTTTTGGATATAGATATTGAAAGGATGGGCTTCATGGAAAAAATAAAAGTGATGTCTGTGTTCGGCACAAGGCCGGAGACCATTAAAATGGCACCGCTGGTAAAAGAACTGGGCCAGCGGGAGGAATTTGAAAGCGTGGTGTGCGTCACCGCCCAGCATCGGCAGATGCTGGACCAGGTGCTTTCCGCTTTTTCCATCCGCCCCGACTTTGATTTGAACATCATGAAGCAGGGCCAGACCCTTTCCGATATCACTGCCCGGGTGCTGAAGGGGATGGAAGAAGTCATCGCCCGGGTAAAGCCCCGGATCATTCTGGTCCACGGGGATACCACCACCACCTTCGCGGGAGCTTTGGCCGCCTATTACGCCAGGGTGGCTGTGGGACATGTGGAAGCCGGCCTGCGGACCTATGACAAGTATTCTCCTTATCCGGAAGAGATGAACCGGCAGTTTGTGGGCTGTGTGGCAGATTTGCACTTCGCCCCTACGGAGCTGAGCCGTCAAAACCTTCTGCGGGAAGGGAAAAAGCCGGAAACCATTGTGGTGACCGGCAACACCGCCATTGATGCCCTGCAAACCACCGTACGGGAAGATTACTCCGACGAGCTGCTGGAATGGGCTGCCGGTTCCAGGCTGATCGTGCTTACTGCCCACCGCAGGGAAAACCTGGGGGAGCCGATGCATCGCATGTTTCGGGCGATCCGCAGGATCATCCAGGAATTCCCGGATGTGAAAATGGTTTACCCGGTTCACTTAAATCCCCTGGTGCGGAAGGCCGCGGATGAGGAATTAGGCGGCTGTGACAGGGTGCGGCTGATCCCGCCCCAAGAGGTGGTGGAGTTTCACAACCTTTTGGCCCGTTCCCATTTGATTTTAACGGACAGCGGCGGTATTCAGGAGGAAGCGCCCTCTCTTGGAAAGCCGGTGATTGTCCTGCGGGACACCACCGAACGGCCGGAAGGTATTGCCGCCGGGACCTTGAAGCTGGCGGGCACGGATGAGGACACAGTGTATAGAATGGTTCGGGAGCTTCTAACCAATGAAACGGAATACCAGCGCATGAGCCATGCCAGCAACCCCTATGGGGACGGCAGAGCTAGCTGCAGGATCGCAGATGCCATTTTGGAATGGACGAACCGGGAGTTAAAGTAATAGAAATGACAGGGTACGGAATGGTATGAAATTGAGACAGGAGACAATGGAACAGAACGCCGGCGGGGAAACCGCGAATCCGGCTTCTTTCGGCATGTATTTGGGAACCGCTCCCCGCAACTGGATATCGTCCGGGGTGGTATTATTATTGTCCTGTCTGGTTATTTGGCTGGGAAAAGGACTTCTTTGGGAAGAATCCGAAGCGGGAGAGGCAGTTTTTTGCACTGGGTATGCCGTGGCCTGTGGGGCGCTGGCCTTGGGCGGCACGCTGCTGTGTCTGGTAGAGCTTCGGCTGCCGGATCGCTTCCGGCGTATTGCGGGATGGGCGCTGGTGCTCCTGCTTCCACTAGGGGCTTTTTACGCGGTGGATCTGATCAACGGCACCCGCGTTTTGAATTTTTCCTTCCTGCGCTGTTTCGCTAATTACCTGTGCTACTTAATGGTGTTTGCCCTCCTTTATGCGGTCAGCCGCAGGGCTTGGGTGACCGCCCTGGTTGGCGGCGTTGCCTGCGTAGCTTTTGGCGTGATCAATTATTTTGTGATCCAGTTCCGTGGTGTACCGATCCTTCCTCTGGATCTCCAATCCATCACCACAGCGGTGGAAGTGGCAGGAGGCTATAAGCTTGTTTTTACCCGGCCTATGGTGATTGCCGTCCTTGGACTGATCTGCGCGGTGTGCCTTGCCGCCAAGCTGGGCGTAACAGGCAAAGGAACCTTGTCTCTGCGGGGCAGGCTGGCGGAGCGGCTTTGCGCTCTGTCGGTTTTTGGGGTTTTGGTGTTTCTCCTTTTCCCCTGCGACATGATTTCCGCTATGGGTATTTCCGTGTGGCCCTGGAACCAAAAAACCAGTTCGGAGATCACAGGCGTTGCGGCGGGCTTCGTAGGAAACGTCCAGTTTATGATGGTGGAAAAGCCCGAGGGATATTCCCAGGAAGCGGTGGAAGCGTTGGGGGATGACTTGAAAGCTGTGGAGGAACCGGAAGCTTTGGGCGATCCCCAGTCCGCGCCGACCATCATCGTGGTGATGAATGAGTCCATGACCGATTTCCAGAGTATCGGAAATGTGGAATTTACCCCAGATAACCTTCCTTTCCTTCATTCCCTGCAGGATTCCGGCAATGTAATCTGGGGCACGGCATATTCCTCTGTGTATGGGGGGAATACCTGCAACAGCGAATACGAGTTTTTAACGGGGAATACTACGGCCTTTTTCCCTGCGGGGAGCATTCCCTACCAGCAGTATGTCACTCATGATCAGACGGCCCTGCCTTCAATTTTGAAAAGCTATGGGTATTCCTGTACGGCCATCCATCCCGGCAACCGGTCGGCCTGGCAAAGGGACAAAGCCTATCCTAATTTGGACTTTGACCAGTTCATTGCCGCCCAGAATTTCAACGTAAAGCGGGAGCTGGTCCATAATCTGACCAGCGATGAGTCTTGCTATGACCAGGTCATTTTTGAATACGAACACCGGGATAAAGATATCCCTCAGTTCCTGTTCACCGTTACCATCCAAAACCACGGCGGGTTTGAGGATGAGGATGTCCCCACCACCGTGCAGGTGAAGGGGCACGAGGGGGAGTGGCCCCAGACCGAGCAGTATTTGAGCCTGACAAAGCTTTCCGATTCCGCATTGAAAGACTTCATCGGCTATTTTGAAAAGCAGGACGACCCGGTGGTGGTTTTATTTTTCGGGGATCATTGGCCCAATTTGGAAACGGGCTTTGTGTCAGAGCTGCTGGGTGCGGACGCCGACAATCTGGAATTCGAGGATCTGATGCGGAAATATCAGGTGCCCTTTGTGCTTTGGGCAAATTACCCGCTAAAGGGCCAGCACATTGAGGGCGTCAGCTTAAATTACCTGTCCGGCCTGCTTCTGCGGGCGGCGGGGCTTAGCGGCTCATCCTACACCAATTATTTGGAAGACCTGCGCCAGCAGCTTCCGGTGATCAATGCCGTTGGGATGCTGGATCGGGAAGGGACCCTGTACAAAAATGGAGAAGAATCCCCTTATGACGGGCTTTTGAATGAGTACGCCATATTGCAGTACAACAACGCTTTTGGCAAAGATGAAAAGGTAGAGCAGATTTTTACCCGGTGACAAGTTGACAGAGAAAGGACGACGAAAATGGCAAAGGTAGCGGTCAGACGGGTCAACGAATGGGATGGCCCCAGCATGCTGAAAATCTACAGCCCCTATGTGGGTTCCTTTTGCGCGCCGGAGAAGGAGGTTCCCGAATTGCAGGAATATATTCGGCGGATCGATAGGTACACCTACGGACTGGGCTGGCTGTTATGCGAAATCGATTCCACCCCTGCGGGCTTCTGCCATTTGACAGAAAATCGGCAGGACCCGGACAACTTGTTTTCTGTGGAATTCCAGCTATATGTAAAGCCGGAGTTCCAGCGCATAGGCGTGGGGACTGCCCTGTGGACATTGATGCGGGACATGATGGAGTTGGGCAGTCGGCGGCAGGTGACCGTCCGGGTCAGCGAAGAAAATCGGGCAGCGCGGGAATTTTTCCAATCCGCCGGGTTTTCGCAGGCGGCAAAAGAGGACGGAAGCCTGATTCTGTGTTACACACTGCATCCGACGGACCCTGCGGCAGAACGGCCTGTAAAGCCCTACCTGATCGATAACCTGGATTACGAGCGCCTGCGGGAACACGCGGCGCAGCTGGTCTGCTGCCGGTAAAAAAGAAAAATTTTCCAAAATGTATAGACCGGGAACGCAAATTGTGCTATAATGGCGAAAACAGGTGTGTATACATATTTGCGAAAATGTATACTTTACCTATCAAAATTAACATGAGAGGATTTGATTGTACAATGAAGAGGGCAAAACGGTTTTTAAGCCTGC
>CAYSQF010000075.1:0-8041 GCA_964433105.1 uncultured Acutalibacter sp. | reverse complement strand
CCAGAATGCCGGACAGATACTGTAGAATTTCTCCCTGGATTTCTCCGACTCACAGCGGTGCACCTTGTCCGCAAACTCTGCGCCAAATCAGTAGTTTCATAGCGAGAACGCCCCAGCCGTATTCCCGCCCGGTTCTGTTCCGCCGGTACTCAAATGCCCGAATCACCACATAACCTTGCATCTGCAATCTTGTGATGATCCCATCAAAGCCCTTGCTGCCGTCCTTGCGGAAATTGCCCAGCCGCTTCAGTTCCTTGGACAGGAGAGAACCGTGGCTTTCCAGCGTGTCATAGACGGCCTTGCCTGCGTTTCTCGCCAGCTTGGGACAATGTTATCTGCTTGTCCATAGTTTGATTATACTACTTTTTATCCTTTTTCACATCTTTTTTGTGCGGTGACACCCTAATTTTTCGACGGCGTTTCACAGCTGCTTTACCCCGGCATTCATGAAAATCCCCGCCAGTGTAACGCATACAGACAACCCCCTGTCCCGCACAACCGCTCCCCACACGGTTTAAAGATGTTTCGGCAGATCCATAATTATGTGGACGCCATAAAATGGGCATTACCCAACACCCCTGCGCCCGGGCGTGGACAATGACCTTCCTGTACCTCTTTTAAGCCCGGAAAATTTTAGCTTGACAAGGGGTGGCGCTTATGCTATCATAAACATGCTGTCCGACCAAAGACAGCAGGTACGCGGCGCCCGGCACAGGAGGTTCTGCCTGTGCGGAAAAATCGAGCGGCTGCGGTAAACGGTGATTCCGGCCTGCCGAGGGAAGCGGCGTTGAACGGACGTTTTTTGACGGTCCGAAATTGTTCAGCGTGTTGCGTCTTTCCGCGGTTTTTCCCGGAAAGGCGTTTTTATATTGCGTGTGGAGGTGAAATCAAATTGCCCAGTGAGAAAATTCTGGAACAGAAGAAACAGCATGTGACCGATCTGGCGGAAGCCTTCAAAGCTGCCAATGTAGGCGTTCTTGTCAACTATAGCGGGATCAACGTGGCGGATGACACCAGACTCAGAAAGCAGATGCGTGAGGCCGGCTGCCAGTACAAGGTAGTCAAAAATACCTTGCTTCACCTGGCCTTTGAGCAGGCGGGAATTGAGGGCCTTGACGAGTTTCTGAGCGGCACTACCGCCATTGCTTACAGCGATTCCGGCTATACCGAAGCTCCGAAGATACTGTCCGATTATGCAAAGGATCACGAAAACTTTACCATCAAGTCCGGCTTTATCGACGGCAGTGTAGTGGACGCCCACGGGATTTCCGAGCTGGCCAAGCTGCCTTCGAAGGAAGTGCTTATCGCACAGGTTCTGGGCGGCTTCAACGCTCCCATCCAGGGCTTTGCCAACGTGCTCAGCGGCACGATCCGCGGCCTGGTGGTGGCGCTCAACGCCATTGCGGAAAAACAGAGTGCGTAAGATCGCCATTCTGGCCCGCTGTAGCCTAAATATCGATCTTTCCCACTCAAAGATTTAGTAAAGATTTAAAATAATTGAAATTGGAGGATTTTATCATGTCTGAGAAAGTAACTAATCTGATTGAAGAAGTAAAGTCACTTACCGTTCTGGAGCTTTCCGAGCTGGTTAAGGCCCTGGAAGAGGAGTTCGGCGTATCCGCTGCTGCTCCCGCTGCTGTTGCTGTTGCCGCTCCCGCTGCCGGTGGGGACGCCCCCGCTGCCGAGGAAAAGACCGAGTTTGACGTGGTACTGAAGTCCGCTGGCGCCAACAAGATCAACGTGATCAAGATTGTCAAGGAAGCCACCGGCCTGGGCCTGAAGGAAGCCAAAGCTCTGGTTGACGAGGCTCCCAAGGCTGTGAAGGAAGGCGTTTCCAAGGACGATGCCGAGGCCCTTAAGACCAAGCTGACTGAGGCTGGCGCTGAGGTTGAGCTGAAGTAATTTACTTTTCATACAAAAGATGAGCCGCCCTTGTGGCGGCTTATTTTTTTTACCTATAAAAGCAATTTACGGAAAGGCCTTGTGCCGCCCCTGAGCGGCGAAGTGAATAATTGCTGGAAGCATTCTAACGGCGCGTGAATCCGCACAGAGATATGGGCGTGCCTGTTTCCCGGAGACCCTGAGTCCGCCATCCGTTATGCTTATTATGATGCCTGCGTAGATCACGGCTATGGCGAGGGAACTTACGCGGCGATTTTTGTGGCGGCTATGGAATCCGCGGCCTTTGCAGTTTATGATATCCACAAGCTGTTGGAGCTGGGGCTTTCCAAAATACCGGCTGACTGCCGTGTAAGCCGTTCGGTGCGCCTTGTGATGGACGCGTATGCCGGAGCAGAAGCATTATAGGCTGCGGTGGTGGGCAGAGGACGGCTGGCAAGTGGAAAGCGCGCTGAACCTCCACGACAACCGCAATGTAGAGCCGTCGTCTCCCTTTGGCGGGGAAAGGGCTTCCACAAAGTTCACCATTTTATGCTGGGGAGACTGTGCGGGCTAAGAACCGTGTAGTGGTGGAAATTTCTTCTGTGGGCCGCTCCATGCCCCTATATGTAAAGATGGATATTCTGGGATAAGGGAATGGGCCTTGGCTCCGGTGTGGCCCGCATAGGCCTCTTGACTTTTCCTCATGCTGCCGCTAGAATGGAGACAGCATCTGGGCGCGGCCCGGAAAAACAGAAAGGAAGCAGTGTCATGCGTGAGCAATTTTTAGGTCTTACCCCGCCGATGGGGTGGAATTCCTGGAATACCTTTACCTGGAATATCAACGAGGATTTGATCAAAGAAACAGCGGATGTGATGGTCAGCTCCGGCCTGAAGGACGCCGGCTATGAATACGTGGTTATCGACGACTGCTGGAGTCTGCGGCAGCGGGACGAAAACGGAAACCTGGTACCCAATCCGGAAAAGTTTCCTCACGGCATGAAGGCCGTGGCGGATTACGTCCACTCGAAGGGGCTGAAATTCGGTATGTATTCCTGTTGCGGTACCCATACCTGCGCGGGATATCCCGGCAGCTTTGAGCACGAATTTCAGGACGCCGCCACCTTTGCCAGCTGGGGTGTGGATTATTTGAAATATGACAACTGCTACAAGCCCCAGACCGCCCCGGGGGAAATGCTTTATAAGCGCATGTCCCTGGCCCTGCGGAACTGCGGCAGGGATATCCTGTTTTCCGCCTGCAACTGGGGCCATGAGGACGTTCACAGCTGGATCCAGGGCAGTGGTGCTCACCTGTTTCGCTCTACCGGGGATATCCAGGACAGTTGGGAATCCATTAAAACCCTGGCCCAGTCCCAAATGGAGAAGCTTCCCTACTCCGGTCCCTTCTGCCATAACGACATCGACATGCTGGTAGTGGGCATGCACGGCGGCAGCAACAACGAATATATTGGGAAGATCGGCGGCTGCACCGATGAGGAATACCGCACCCACTTTTCCCTGTGGGCCATTATGGATTCTCCCCTGATGATTGGCTGTGACATTCGCTCCATGAGCGACGTCACACGGGAGACCCTGGTCAATCCGGAAGTCATTGCCATCAATCAGGATGTGGAATGCCGAGGCCCATACCGCATCGGACAGTGGAACAACCCGGAGGGCGTGTTTGCCCTGATCAAGCCTATGAGCGACGGTTCCCTGGCCATTGGCATGTTCAACTTTGGCGACAAGCGGGCGGAGATGTCCCTGCAGTTCTGGGATATGGGCATCCCCTGCGCCGCCGGCAGGGGCCTTGCCATGCACAATTGCTGGACCCATGAGGATGAGGGCGTCTTTACCGAGCGCTATGCCGGACAGGTAGAACCCCACGGCTGCCTGATGTTCCGAGCAAAGCTGGTAGAAACCCGGTGAGCAACTATAAAACCTGCCGAACCTGCGGCGCACCCCTGGGGTCGGACGATATTGCCATTTACCGGAAGCTGGTGTATCGTGGCGCGGAGGACTTTCTGTGCATCGGCTGCCTGGCGGAATATTTTAAATGTCCCCGTGAGGAGATCGAAAAGCGGATCCGCTGGTACCGGGAAAGCGGGGAATGCACCCTGTTCCGATAAACAAAAACCAGCCCTATGCAGCTGGTTGGATAACAGTATAAAGCAATTATTGGAGAAAGGATGAAAAATATGGCAGTAAAAATACAGTGGTTGGGACACTCCTGCTTTCGGGTGGAATGTGGAGATTTTTCCATTGTGCTGGATCCCTTTGCCCCTGGCAGCGTACCAGGTTGTGCGGATATCCGGGAAACAGCTGATCTTGTGCTGTGCAGCCATGAGCATGGAGACCACAATTACCGTGACGGCGTGACCATTCGGGAAGGCGGGAACAACCCCTTCCGGGTCACGGAAATCGCTTCCTATCATGACGATCAAAACGGCGCTCTGCGGGGAAAGAACACCATCACTGTGCTGGAAGCCGAGGGTGTAAAGCTGGCGCACATGGGAGACATTGGATGTATGCCAGGCCCAGTGGTGCTGGAAAAGCTCCGGGGCGCAACCGCAATTTTGCTCCCGGTAGGCGGACACTACACAGTCGGCCCGGTGGAAGCCAAAGCCATTGTAGATGCAGTGCGCCCCAAAACTGTGATTCCCATGCACTACCGGTCTGAATCCTTTGGGTTTGATGTGATTGGCACCGTAGAGGATTTCCTGGCCCTGTGCGGCCCGGTTACCCGCCTGGATTCCGACACCCTGGAGATCGGCCCCGACACCCCGGAGGGCGTTGTGGTACTGGCCTACAAAAAGGGCGCTTAGACGTAGCAATTAAAGTTCAGCGTCCGTTTCAGACGGACCCTCCAGCCGGAGAACCACCTTTGCCGGAAGGCATATAGCGGTTTCTCCGGCTTTTGTCAGCTTTCCCGTATGGACGCAGATTTTATCCGGGCACTGAGAAGAGGTGACCGCCGCGCCATCGGGGTAAAACACCACGGTAAGGGCAATGCCGTTTTCCCCGTCAATCTGGACGGTTTCCGGGCCGCTGAGCCGGGAGAGCTTTTGCCGGAAAAGCTCCTGTCCGTCCCGCTCCACCACGGCTTCAGTCCCTCCTGGAAGGCGGGAAAAAATCCAGAATACCAGGACGCAGAGCAGCAGAAGGCCCAGCAGCAGGGCGGCGCTCCGGCGAGTCAATAATTTCCTGTCCCTCATGACAGCTTCTCCTGAGTGTAACCGGAAGCGGACAGGGAAAACGCCGCTTCCAAATTTTCAGTCACATATACTTTATCGTCCTCGGTGACAAACACGGCCCCCGCGTCAAATTCGTCCAGTAGGGGCAGACTCTTTTCAAGCCCCAGCACGAAGCAGGCGGTGGAAAGGCCGTCGCTTAAAACGCCGCTGCTGCTCCAAACCGTTACGCTGACCAAACCGCTTTCTGCCGGGTAGCCTGTGGCGGGATCCAACAGGTGATGGTAGGTTTTGCCGTTTTCCGTAAAGCATTTTTCATAGCTGCCGGAAGTGGACACAAAGCCCTCCCGCAGGGAAAGCAGGCCCAGGGATTCGCTTCCCGCCGGATCGCGGACCGCCACGGTCCAAGCCTTGCCAAAAGGCTTTTCCCCAAACAGACCTACGCTGCCTCCCACTGCCACGATGGCCCGCTGCACCCCGCTTTCTCGATAGGCGGCTACTGCCGCGTCGCAGGCGGCGCCCTTCCCCACCGCGCCCAAGTCTAGGGCGGTGCCGTAGGCCTGCAGGGCGGCGGTGCCGTCCCCGGGCAGGGAAAGGGTGGTATAATCCACCATTTTCCGAAATTTCTGGATCATGGAATCCTCCGGCAGGCAGGGCGTGTCGTCAAAATTCCAGAGACGGCTAATTGGCGCAATGGTGATATCCAACGCGCCGCCGCTTTTTTCGCAGATGGAAAGGGAGGCGGAGAGAATCTCCTCCGTTTGCGCGTCTATGGAGACAAAATTACTGCCGGCCGCTTCGTTGATGCGGGCAATGTCGCTGTTTTCCTTCCGCCAGGAGATCAGGTCCTCCAGCTCTGCGGCCGCAGCAGCCGCCTGCCGGGCACCCTCTTCCCGGTTTGCGCCATATACGGTCTGCTGTACATAAGAACCCATGGAAAAGGTGGTGACCGTATAACTGCTGTCCCCGGTAAGGAGCAGGATACCGGCTCCCAGTGCCAGCAGCAGAACACCAATCATTGCCAGGAAAGCAGTGCGCCGCTTTGCTGATAATTTGTTGAAAAAGAACTTCATGGCCGCAATTTCTCCCATTCCAAATTGTCTGCTCTATATTATACCACACCTGCGGTGGGCACTTCGCGATACAAGATCTTGCAAAAAATGCAAGCATTCCGCCCGCGTATGTGATTTCTACAGTTATTATACCATAAAATAAGCGAGATGAAGAGGCTCGCCGGGGCTTCTTCGAAAACAAAATCAAACCCCGATTTTGCTCATTATAATGTCCGCGCTCCAGAACGGCAAGAAAAAGGCTCCTTGTTTTTTCCCTGCCAGGCGGCTATAATAAAACGGAGAACAAGCCCCACGCAAGGAAACATGGGAAGGGAAATGGTTTTTATATGAAACAGTTTTTGAAAAAAGGAATGGCACTTGCATTGGCGGCCCTGCTCAGTGTGCCTGTTTTGGCGGGATGTCAGGAAGAAATCCCCGTTTCCACAGCCGCAGAGCCGGTAATGATTCGTAACAGCGGCCGGGACACAAAGCTGGTGTTGGGCGCGCTGGCACCGGACGAAGAACGGGAAGCGGTTCTGAGGGAGATCGCAGACAAATATCAGGCGGATTTTCAAAACACCGAGATCGAGATCCGCGCCTACGAAAGCCCAAAAGCCCTGGAAGCGGCCTTGAATTCCGGGGAAGCGGATATTGTTGAGGTGGGAAGTGAGGATCAGGCCAGCTATGTGCAGAAGGGCCTTTTGCTGGACTTTCGGGAATATCTGGAGAACTGGGAGGAGTTTTCCACTCTGACGCCGGCGGCAAAGGCGGTTTTAAGCTCTATGGGAAGCAGCCACGCTTATTTATTTTTAAATAGCATGAGCCAGGATCTGCTATATTATCGTACGGACTGGTTTACACAGTACAATGAAACGGTAGAATGGAAGGACTGGGCGCTTTGCGAGACATGGAGCCAGCTGCTTTCGGCGTCGGAAAAGCTGGGAGAGCATGGTGGGCTGGCTTTTGCCGGCAAGGAAAAGCTGCTGGATTATTTTGATATGGTGTTGTGGAGCGCCGCCAATACCGGTGACACCGGCGCAGCGTATCTGGTGCCGGGAGAAAACAAGCAGACTGTGTTTTCTTCCAGCCAGGCAGAAAATGGCGTGGAGCAGTTTGCGCAGATTGTGAAAACCGCCGCTTTGCCGGAAGCGCTGGAATGGACCTGGTCCCAGGCTCTTCAGGCGTTCCAGGACGGGAAAGCCGGAATGCTTCTGGCGGACAGCTCTGTGGGAAAGCTTTTACGGGAAACCATGCCGGAAAACTCCTGGGCGGCTCAGCCGGTCCCGATGGGGTTGAGCGGCACAGCGGTTTTCCCAATGAATTCCTTCACGGGATGGGGCATTTCCGCCGGCACGGAAGATTGGGAAAGTGCGTTCCATTTCCTTACATTCCTTTCCAATGCGGACAACAACACCCATTACGCAAAAATGTGTGGAACGCTCCCCATTCACCTGGAAGCGGAAGACCTGGAAAGCTCTCTGGGCGAAGGGGACTTAGCGGTAGAAATGGACCTGCTTCAAAAAGGCGGGCAGTACCGATATGCGGCGGAGCCGACCATGTACAGTGTCTATCAGGACTGGAGAAAACAGGCGGATGAAAACCTGCGGCAGTTTGCCGTAGGAAAGCTTTCTCAAGCGGAACTGCTGAGTTGGATGGACGATTTCTGGAGCGCCGCTTACAGCCAGGAAGACGCCCACGAGTAATCGGTTAGCCGCAACGGACTCATTTCACGGGCAAAAAACAGAATCACACCATTTAATGCGGTGCGCGTCCCGGGTGCAGCGTCATGCTGCTGGTGAACAGAATAAAAGCGGAGGGACCGTTACGGTTTCTCCGCTTTTACAGTGATTGCGAACACATAAGACACCCAGATAATCTTTAGATGGCGTTATGCCCTTACCGGTTAAAAGCTATTTTCAA